>NZ_JBFRST010000020.1:94634-255688 GCF_041473705.1 Vibrio sp. 10N.222.55.B11 | reverse complement strand
TTTAACTGATCGGCATTAGCTAGAGAGCCGCTTTTTAGAAGAGTTGTCACTGTGATTGATGATTCAGCAACTTATATTCAATAACTTATATTGAGTAGTACTAGAGACGAATTAGAACGTTACTTTGAAGTTCATACCAACAAACTGAGAGTCGTATGGTGCGCCAGCATCGTAAGCAAAACGTGCAGCGTCTTGGTTATCCCACCAAGGGTTAGTATTCAGGTTAACTTCTGCATCACCGCCCCATGCGTCACTTACCCAGTAGTGAATGTGTCCAACAGGGTTAAGGAAAAATAGCGACACATCACCCATGGTTTGAGAGCCCATCACTTCGCCACCTGAAGCTATGATATCCTGCTCTGCTTCTAGCATCATTTCACCGACAACCGCACCGAAGAAAGGTGTGATGAAGAGATCTTGCCATGAAGGTACTTCTGCAAACGCTTCTACGCCGTATTCCCAGAAGAACGTCGACATAGTCCAAGAGTATAAGAATGACTCAAACTCGTCGTAACCTGCGTGTCGAGCTGCGGTGTAGTAAACACCACCGAAATATGGGTGCATTACGTAGTTTAGGAAGTGTTCGTCACGGTCCCATGTTGGACCAGCAGAAACGTTATCTTTCCACTTTTTACCTAATGAGCTGATATCACGTTGGTCATCATCCCACTTAGTAATACTTTCAGGGAGCAGAGTCATTAGACCCACTGTCGCGACACTCAAGCCAAGAATGGTGTAGGTTTGACCCATTAGGTAATCCCAATCTTTCTCCTGACTCACCAACATGTGTTTTGGTTGTTGGATTGAGAAGTCGTACTCATCACTCGATTCGCTCAGTGCGTAATTGGTACTAGGCTTGTAGGTGTACAAGTTGTCATTAAAACAGTAATCTTGAGCACATTCATCCGAGTAAGAAAGGTTGATTGGCTGGTCGAAGTCGTATTGGCTTGCAACCGAGTTAACTGACATTAGCATTGAAAATGCGGCAGTAACCTTTGCTAGTAACGGTGATTTGGACACAAGGGTCTCCATGAGAAAGTTTGGAATTGATCAGGGTCACAATTATCTATTAAATGCCTGATTTAGGGAACTAATAATTTATAGCTTTTCCTAAGAAAACCTTAGGTTTAACATTATTAATATTAGTGAAAAGGCGAATTGCTCCAAATTCAACCATAGACCAGTTTGTAAATAATGCAGTGTCTTTTTATGACAACAAGGGATAGAAATATGACGAAAATCGCAATGTTAAGCACAGGTGAAGAAGTTCTTCATGGAGACATTGTAGATACAAACGCAGCTTGGATGTCTGCTGAGTTTTATCAGCATGGTTTTGCGCTTGCTAAGCGCTCAACTGTGGGTGATCAAATGAATGCTCTTGTTGAAGAACTGCTGATGCTGAGCTTTAACTATGATGTGGTTATCGTTAATGGTGGTTTAGGCCCGACAACCGATGATATGAGTGCTGCCGCCGCTGCAGCTGCTTCCGAGCAGAAACTCGTCATGTTCCCTGAATGGCTTGCTCGTATGGAAGAGATGTTCTCTGGACGTGGCATGCCAATGCCAGACAGCAACCTTAAACAAGCTTTGTTACCTGCGAGTTCAGAGATTGTCGATAACCCTGTAGGGACGGCTTGTGGCTTCAAACTGAAAATTAACGATGCGACTTTCTATTTCACGCCGGGTGTACCAAGTGAATTCAAGCGCATGGTGACGTTTGAGATTCTTCCTGACTTGTCGTGTACCTACCCTCAAGTGGTTGCCTCTGAATGCAGTCGACTGTTTACGTTTGGTTTGTCTGAGTCCGGTATCTCTGATGTTTTGGACCAATTAAAGCTGCCTGAAGGTTATGAGCTTGGTTACCGTTCTTATCTGCCGTTCATTGAGGTCAAACTGTTTGGTCCTAAGGCAGACTTAGAAACTCGCGTTAAGTTGCTGCAAATGGTTTACAAGCTGCTAGAAAGTAATGTCGTTAGTGTTGATGAGCCTATGATTGATCATATTGGACACATCATGGCTGAGAAAAAGAAGACGTTATCTGTGTCTGAAGTGTCGACCAAAGGCGCATTGTCAGCGTGGCTGCAATTGAATGAGCAGGTTGAAGATTGCTTCGGGCATTCGTGGGTGATGGCTGAGCCAAAAGAGAGTGAACTTGAGAAGAGCGATCCATTAGCTGCAACCTTTGCTCTGGCTGGCGCAACAAGAGAGAAGTGCGGTACTGAGCTAGCTTTGGTGACTGGCAAGTTAGAAGGCAACACATTCAGCGTTGCATTGTCGACCGAAGCGGGAGAATGGGGCCAGGTGCTTGAATTTTATCGTCAATACTCACGCGAAGACCAACGTAACGTAATTAAGACCGTTGCTGCCGATATGCTGAGAAGGCATTTAGACAACAAACCGATGTTTGGTACTTACTCTTCGGTTAAGCGATTGAAAGACATGTTTATTCCAGCGGCTATTATTAAGTAGTATTTAGGCGAGCTAACCAAGTCTGTACTAAAAACGCGAGAAAAAACGAAATAAAAAGGCCCAACATCTAAATAGGTGTTGGGCCTTTAGTTTATCTAGCCTTCTAGATAACCAAACAAGCAGTTATGTTTACACGTAACTCATGTCTGTAAGAACTTGATTACAAACCGCTTGTCATATGTAGACTATAGAACAAACCACGGCCGATTAACTCTGAAGCCAAGAACAATACTAGTGCTAAGCTAAGGTTTACTGGGTTCACTTTTGCTTTGTTCAGCATAGGTAGAATCCAAATCAACAAGCTTGCCATCAACAATGCAACTTGAAGAATCACATAGCTGCCTAAACCGTCAACCAACTCAGATGCTTTTGCCGTTGAAGTTTGAATGTCACCGATTAGGTTCAGTTTTCCTACGGTCACAAGCAAGCTGATAGCAACTGCGATAACAGCCAGCATGGTGATGTTACGGTCAACCGTAAAGCGACTGTCGTTTGCGAATACAATCACGAACTGAGACAGCAGTAAACCACCCACAACCATCGTCATGATGAAGCTCAGTGGTGTGTAGATGTTGTCCCACGTCGGTACTGTGTTGATCATGTATACGTTAATCATCGCGTACATGAAGATAACACCCAGCACCATAGCGCCGACCATCAGTGCTTTCTGGATAGCAACGCCACCTTTCTTAAGCACAGACAGTAGCCATTGCAGGCCGCCGACAGCGAAGAATGCTGCACCGAAGAACACTTCGTTAGACAACCAAGCTGAGCCTAATTGGTTAAAGGCATTAAACGCGCGCAGTGGAGAACCTAGGTGCGTTGTCGAGAACATGAAGCCAAGACCCATTAGTGCCCACAGAATGAACATTGGAACCTTGTAGCTGTTCAGCTTCTCTTCGTCATGACCAAGTACCAGTGCACGTGCGCCAATCAGTAAGTAACCACCAACCGCAGTTTGCGCCAGCACCGTAAAGAAGATTAAAGACCACTCATGAAAAATCATCTTACACCTCCTTCGGGTTTGCTAGGTGACCGCTGGTATCGCCAGTCGGCTTCGCGTTTTTGTTCAGCTTAATCACGATGTTTGGTAGCGTTTCTGTTGAAGATGGCAGTGGAGCCACATCCGCACCAGAGCCGTACTTCTCGCGAAGTGTATTGATTTCACCAAACTCCAATGCACGAAGTGGGCAAGACTCAACACAGATAGGCTGTTTGCCTTCAGAAACACGTTGGTAACAACCATCGCATTTCGTCATATGACCTTTCTTAGCATTGTATTGTGGTGCGCCGTAAGGACACGCATTGCTACAGTGCTGACAACCAATACATACGCTCTCATCAACCACAACCAAACCGTCTTCATCACGTTTGTGCATTGCGCCCGAAGGACACACTTTCACACACGCTGGGTTAGTACAGTGGTTACAAGCGATAGATAGGTAGTAAGAAAAGACATCTTTCTGAATCCAGGTATCACCATCTTGAGTGAAGCCACCACCGGCATATTCGTATACGCGACGGTAGTTCGTTTTGATGTCTAGATCGTTATAATCTTTACAAGCAAGCTGACAGGTTTTACAACCCGTGCATTTACTTGAATCAATGTAAAAGCCGTATTGTTTCATTCCAACCTACCTTATGCTTTCTTTAGCGCTTTGATTTGAACTAGGTTTGTATGCTGAGGGTTACCCTTAGCAAGTGGGCTCGGGCGCTGAGTCGTCAGCACGTTGATAGAGCCTGCATGGTCGATCTTCTGACCATCTGGTGCGTACCATGCACCTTCGCCTAGTGCGACAACTCGAGGAAGAATCCTAGGTGTCACTTTCGCTGGAATATGTACTTCGCCACGGTCGTTGAAAATACTCACCATGTCGCCGCTTTCAATACCACGTTCTTTTGCATCGATTGGGTTGATCCACAACTCTTGCGGTGCTGCTGCTTTGATTTCTGCAACGTTGCCGTAAGTCGAGTGAGTACGAGCCTTGTAGTGGAAACCGGTTAGCTGAAGTGGGTACTTCTCTGCTAGTGGGTCGTTATGACCTTCGAAAGAGTCCGCGTAAATCGGAAGTGGGTGAATCACTTCGTCTTCTTTCAGCTTCCAAGTCTTCGCGATATCAGCCAGTTGCTCTGAGTAGATCTCGATCTTGCCACTTGGTGTGGTCAGTGGGTTCGCTTCAGGATCTTTACGGAAATCTTCATAAGCGATGTAGTGGTGGTCGTAGCTACGTTTGTAGATACCCAGCTCTTTCATCTCTTCGAAGGTTGGCAGTGTTGGATCGTTCTTACGAGTTTCTGCGTAAAGGTGCTCAATCCATTGCTCTTGAGTACGGCCTTCGGTGAACTCTTTTTCTACGCCCATTCGTTTCGCAAGCTGAGTACACATCTCGTAGATAGATTTTGCTTCAAACTGAGGCTCAATCGCTTTCTGCGCGTAGATGAAGTAAGGCATGTTCGCCGCTTTACCGTCCATACACCAGTCGTCTTGCTCAGACGTTGTTAAGTCTGGCAGGATGATATCGGCGTACTTCGCTGAAGACGTCATATGGTTATCAACCACGACAATCATTTCACACGCACTTTCATCTTGAAGAATCGCGTGAGTCTTGTTGATGTCTGAGTGTTGGTTAATGATGCAGTTACCTGCGTAGTTCCAGATCATCTTGATTGGGTTCTTAAGGCGCTCTGCACCGCGAACACCATCAGTGATGTCGGTCATTTCATGGTGACGGTAAATCGCGTCTGTCCACATGAACATTGAAATAGACGTTTCAACTGGGTTTGGCACAGTAGGGAAGCGCACAAATGGAATGTTGATGTCGCTTTCACGAGCGCCTGTTGAACCGCCTGATACGCCCACAGAACCAGTGAGCAGTGACAGCATCGCGATTGCACGACACGCTAGTTCACCGTTCGCAGTGCGTTGTAAGCCCCAACCTTGGTGAATCGCACATGGTTTCGCTGTGCCCATTTCACGGCCAAGCTTAACGATGGTGTCAACTGGAATACCCGTGATCTTAGAAGCCCATTCTGGTGTCTTCTCTACGCCATCTTCACCTAAACCTAGGATGTAAGATTTGTAGTCGCTGTTTTTAGGCGCTGATGCAGGAAGGGTCTTCTCATCGTAACCGACACAGTATTTGTCTAGGAACGGTTGGTCGACAAGGTCTTCAGTGATCATCACGTGTGCAAGACCCGCTACCAATGCCGCATCTGTAGAAGGACGAATTGGGATCCATTGATCTTCACGGCCACCGGCAGTATCGGTGTAGCGAGGGTCGATGATGATAGTTCTTGCGTTTGATTTGTTTTTGCTTTCAACGTAGTGGTGGATCTGGCCGCCACCAGACATACGCGTCTCAGCAGGGTTGTTACCAAACTGAATGTTAAGTTTAGTGTTCTCTAAATCAGAGAAAGAGTTGTTGTTTGCCCAACCGCCGTAGGTGTAGCTCAAGCCTTTCGTGATTTGCGCTGTTGAGTAGTCACCGTAATGGTTTAAGTAACCACCACTTAGGTTCATTAGACGAGCAATCAGCGTTTGAGCTGGTGGCCAAGATTTAGTAACCGTGCCGCCCAGCGTACCTGTACCGTAGTTTAGGTAGATAGTGTCGTTACCGTAGTCTTTGATAAGGCGTTGCATGGTGCCAGCGACTTCATCATAAGCCTCTTCCCAGCTAATACGCTTAAACTTACCTTCACCACGTTTACCCACACGTTTCATTGGGTACTTTAGGCGATCTGGGTTATAAACACGGCGGCGCATCGAGCGACCACGTAGACACGCACGAACTTGGTGATGACCGTATTCGTCAGTGCCTGTGTTGTCTGTTTCTACGTATTTGATTTCACCGTTTTGTACATGCATACGCAGTGGGCAGCGAGAGCCACAGTTTACTGTACATGCACTCCATACGATTTTCTCATCCACATTTTCAGCAACTGCAGCCGCTACTGGTTTGGATTTGAAAGGTAATGCAATACCGCCCGCAAGTGCAGCTGCACTACCTACTGCAGAGGAAGCTTTCATGAAGCCTCTTCGAGTAAGATTCATTACCCCAGATTCTTTCTTATTCGTCATTCTAAGATGCCTTTTGCAATTGATAGCTAGCACTTTATAGGTAGTTTGTTCTTTATGTATTTATTTCGAATTATTGATTGATTGGCATCAAATAAGTGTGGAATTTAAAGTTTATGAATTGAATGTATAAAATAGATCAAAGAATGAAATGAGTTAATTAATATAATTATCTTTAAACCTATAACGGTATAAATAATAATGATTATCGATACGCATAAATTGTTGGGTTCGCTATTTTATCAAGCGACAAGTAAAGAACAGTTAATCACCATTGTCGAAGCTTTGGTTGAGAGCGAAGTACTCTCTGAAGAATGCTTGCAGGCATTAAGAAGCGAAGACGAAGATGCGCTCGCAGCAGAGTTCAGCCGCCTGTTTGAAGGCGTTGGAGACATGCCAGCTCCGCCTTGGGGTTCTGTGTACCTAGATAAAGACCGCGTTGTGTTTGGTGCTTCTACGGTTGAGTATCGCCAGTTTTTAGAATTGAATCAGATTGAATTAGACACTGGGTTAAGAGAGCCGGAAGATCAATTTGGTTTAATGTTATTCGCTCATGCGTATTTGTTAGAAAATAATAATATTAATTCAGCCGGTGAATTACTTGAGGGTCACTTATTAACTTGGTCTTCTGTTTATTTAGAAAAACTAAATAAAGCATCAGAGTTATCTTTTTATAAAAAGCTATCGGTTGATGTAATAGATTGGTTTAAGTACTTAATATCTGAATATAATTTAAACGTTGCTACTAAAAAGTTATATATCGACTAATGTCTGAACAAATAAATTCAAATAGACGCGGTTTCTTAACTCGACTTTCTAAACCGGTTAAAGCAGCCGCGAATTATGAAGAGATATCACAGCGCTTGCATGCAAGACCGCCAAGAGCGGTCGATGAGGTGCTGTTTGAGCGTCTTTGCGACGGTTGTGGATTGTGTGAACAATCGTGTCCAAATAGCGTTATTGAGATGCTAGAGGGCAGTGCGCTGCTGAATTTGGATTACAACAGTTGTTCTATGTGTAACAAATGCACTGAAGTGTGTCCGACCGGCGCACTTCATCCAACGGTCACGCCTTATATCGACCTCAAGCCGAGCTTTGCGGATAGCTGCAATAATTACATGCAAATGGACTGTTCAGCATGCCAAACGGCGTGTTCAGCTGGTGCAATACACATCGAAGTAGGAGAGTTGCCTACAGTGGACAAAGATAAGTGTAACGGCTGTGGAGAGTGCCGAAGCGCTTGTTATATTGGCTCTGTGACTCTTAACCTGACTCAGCAATAAACGTTTGGCTTTGTATGACACAAGCCAACAGGAAGATTTGGTTGAGTGATAGACGAGTCGCTTTAGATACCTAAAGACATAAATAGAAAAGGGTCCGCATTCCTAAAGGAAGCGGACCCTTTTTTGATTCTTATTGACGATATTCGAACAAAGTGACCTAAAGCCAGCTGGCTTATGCGCGTTTTTGCTTGTTTCTATGAATAACGTTACTCAGCGATAGCTCAGTCTTTGCTTTACAGATACAAGGCAATATCTCATTACCTTGCGTGTAAGCCATAGCAAAACCAACGTACTCGACCTCACCAGAATCCAACGTGCAGCGGCAAGCGCCACAGTGACCATCTCGGCAGTTGTATTCTGGCTCTAACCCAGCTTGTTCCATTGTTTCCAACAGAGTGTTTGAAGGGTTAGATTCAATTGAAGTCAGTTTGTTGATTTTGATTGTTGGCATTACAGCTCAAATCCTTCAAAGTCGTCAGCTTTTACTTCGTTGTCGATTTGGCCAACTAGGTAAGAACTGATTTCTGCTTCTTGTGGAGCAACTTGAACGTTATCTGAAGACAACCAAGCGTTGATCCATGGAATTGGGTTCGACGTTGCTGCTGGGTAAGCCGTACCTAGGCCAACAGCCTGCATACGGATGTTGGTAATGTACTCAACGTATTGGCAAAGAATGTCTTTGTTCAGACCAATCATAGAGCCATCTTTGAATAGGTATTCTGCCCACTCTTTCTCTTGCTCAGCCGCTTCTTTGAATAGGTCGAAACACTCTTGCTTACACTCTTCAGCGATCTGCATGAATTCAAAATCATCTTGACCATTGCGTAGCAAGTTGATCATGTGCTGTGTACCAGTAAGGTGAAGGGCTTCATCACGAGCGATTAGCTTGATGATCTTCGCGTTACCTTCCATTAGCTCACGCTCAGCGAATGCAAATGAACATGCGAAACTTACGTAGAAACGAATAGCTTCTAGTGCGTTTACAGACATTAGACATAGGTAAAGTTTCTTCTTCAGGTCGTGAAGTGAAATCTTGACGTCTTCGCCGTTGATGCTGTGGTTGCCTTCACCGTAGCGGTGGTAGTCAGCCGTTAGCTTGATTAGGTCGTCGTAGTAGAAAGCGATGTCTTTAGCACGCTTCAGAATCTCTTCATTTTCAACGATGTCGTCGAATACTACGCCTGGATCATTCACGATGTTACGGATGATGTGCGTGTAAGAACGAGAGTGAATCGTTTCAGAGAAAGACCAAGTTTCAATCCAAGTTTCAACTTCTGGTAGAGATACCAATGGAAGCAGGGCAACGTTAGGGCTGCGGCCTTGGATTGAATCTAGAAGCGTTTGGTACTTCAAGTTAGAGATGAAGATGTGCTTTTCATGCTCAGGAAGCTTGTTGTAGTCGATACGGTCGCTAGACACGTCTACTTCTTCTGGACGCCAGAAGAAAGAAAGCTGCTTCTCGATAAGCTTTTCGAAGATTTCGAATTTTTGTTGGTCGTAACGTGCAACGTTTACCGACTGACCCAAGAACATTGGTTCTTTTAGTTGGTCATTTTTTTGCTGAGAAAAAGTACTGTAAGCCATAAATGCCTCAAATCCTTTAAAGACCCGTAATAAAACGGACCCTGTTAATGCTTTAAACCCAGAGAAGATAACTCTTCTCTGGGGTCTTAATGTTTATTGCGGTTTAGATCTTACAACCGCCGCCTTCACAATCTTCTTCCGGCACTTGAACTGCATCGCCTTGGTCGTCTTTAGCACCATCACGAGTGTTATGGTAGTAAAGCGTCTTAACACCGTACTTGTACGCTGTTAGTAGGTCTTGAAGCAGCTTCTTCATTGGTACTTTACCGCTGTCGTAAACACTTGGGTCATAGTTAGTGTTTGCAGAGATAGCTTGGTCAACGAATTTTTGCATGATACCCACTAGGTGTAGGTAACCGTCGTTAGAACCAATGTTCCAAAGTAGCTCGTAGTTCTCTTTAAGATTTAGGAAATCTGGAACCACTTGCTTAAGGATGCCGTCTTTCGATGCTTTCACTGATACGTAACCACGTGGTGGCTCGATACCGTTAGTCGCGTTCGAGATTTGAGACGATGTCTCAGAAGGCATAAGCGCTGTTAGCGTAGAGTTACGCAGACCGTGCTCCATGATCTCTTCACGTAGAGAATCCCAATCGTAGTGCAGTGGCTCTTCACATACTAAGTCGATATCTTTTTTGTAAGTATCGATTGGCAGTAGGCCTTTCGCGTAGTTGGTCTCGTGGAAAGATGGGCAACGGCCTTGCTCTTTCGCTAGTTCAACAGATGCTTTTAGCAAGTGGTATTGAATTGCTTCAAAAGTACGGTGAGTCAGGCCATTCGCGCTGCCATCAGAGTACTTAACACCATTCTTCGCTAGGTAGTATGCGTAGTTGATTACACCTACACCTAAAGTACGACGGTTCATTGTCGACTTGTATGCAGCTGGAAGCGGGTAGTCTTGGTAATCAAGCAGTGCATCTAGAGCACGAACAACTAGCTCAGAAAGCTCTGCTAGGTCGTCCAGTTCATTGATTGCGCCAAGGTTGAATGCTGAAAGCGTACATAGTGCAATTTCGCCTTCGTCATCTTCTACGTTAGAAAGTGGCTTAGTAGGAAGCGCGATTTCTAGACATAGGTTCGATTGACGAACAGGTGCTACTTCAGAATCAAACGGGCTGTGTGTATTACAGTGGTCAACGTTCTGAATGTAGATACGACCAGTAGAAGCACGCTCTTGCATTAGCAGAGAGAAAAGCTCAACGGCTTTAACCGTTTCACGCTTCACTGAAGGATCGTTTTCGTACTTAACGTATAGCTCTTCAAAACGGTCTTGGTTTTCGAAGAACGCATCGTAAAGGCCAGGTACGTCTGAAGGTGAGAACAGGCTGATGTTGCCACCCTGAACTAGGCGAGAGTACATAAGCTTGTTCAGCTGTACGCCGTAATCCATGTGACGAACTCGGTTCTCTTCAACGCCGCGGTTGTTTTTCAGTACTAATAGAGACTGAACTTCACCGTGCCATAGTGGGTAGAATACCGTTGCTGCACCGCCACGAACACCACCTTGAGAACAACATTTTACTGCTGTTTGGAAGTATTTGTAGAAAGGGATACAGCCTGTGTGGAACGCTTCACCATTACGGATTTCAGAACCAAGCGCACGGATACGACCTGCGTTGATACCAATACCAGCACGTTGAGATACGTAACGAACAATTGAGCTTGCTGTCGCGTTGATTGAATCAAGGCTGTCACCACACTCGATCAGTACACAAGAACTGAATTGACGAGTAGGCGTACGTACACCAGACATGATCGGTGTAGGTAGAGAAATCTTAAACGTAGACGATGCGTCGTAAAAACGTTTGATGTAGTCAAGACGAGTCGATTTCGGGTATTTAGCGAATAGACACGCAGCAACTAAAATGTAAAGGAACTGAGCACTCTCGTAGATTTCTTTCGTTACACGGTTTTGCACGAAGTATTTACCTTCGAGCTGCTTAACCGCTGCGTAAGAGAAGTCTAAGTCACGTTTGTGGTCGATGTACTCGTCAAGCTCTTCGAATTCAGCTTTCGTGTAATCTTCCATAAGGTGGCTATCGTATTTACCCATATCAACCAGTTTTGCAACGTGGTCATACAGTGCAGGCGGCTCGTATTCGCCGTACGCTTTTTTACGTAGGTGGAATACAGACAGACGTGCTGCTAGATATTGGTAATCAGGAGTCTCTTCAGAGATTAAATCCGCTGCTGACTTGATGATAGTTTCATGAATGTCAGTAGTGGTGATGCCATCGTAAAACTGAATGTGAGCTTTCAATTCTACTTGTGATACAGAAACATTGTGCAAGCCTTCAGCTGCCCATGTAATCACGCGATGGATCTTCTCTAGATCGATCGTTTCTTTGCGCCCGTTACGCTTGGTAACAGTAAGTTGTTGGTTCATTCTGCTTAATTTCCCTAACAAAACTGAACAAGGCCGTGTTTTTGTGTATTTCTGTGTAATTTTTGTAAATTACGTTTCGGCTTTGTGATCTTGGTCTACCCATACATTGTAGTTCAAACACAACATATAGGGGTCATTTGTTTGTTGGGTTACAAGATAGTGCTACAACTGATATTTTTCAAGGTAAAGAAATGGGGTTGCTTGTGGATAAGTGGTGGATTGAAAAAAAACTGTAAGTGACCACTAACTGATGAGGTTATATGTGACTTGATTGTATAAAAGTCGGCTTTTAATGATGCTTTATTTTTGCACGCCCATAAAAAAAAATTCCTTGATCTTTGGCCAAAATGGGCGATTGATTTTAGGCGATTAAATTTAAATCGAGGTGGTCAAAATGGAAGCTAGCGCACGAAATTTAGACTGAAAAAAGTCGCAAAGTTATGGTAATTGCAACTCTTTTCATTCGTCTTTTTTACAAAAGGTTTTACGGTAGGGCTACCGATATTTTTTAGCTAAAGTTTTGCGTGTGGACGATGTAGTTTACGTCTACATTTGTGCCTAAACGATAAGTGTCCGTAAGAGGATTGTAGTGCAGCCCTGTAATCCCTAGTTCTTGCAGCGGAGTGTTATCGACCATCTTGATAAGTTCTGCAGGGCGAATGAACTTCTCGTGTTCATGAGTGCCTTCTGGAACGATCCTCAATAGCTTCTCTGCACCAACAATCGCAAACAAGTAAGATTTGAAATTACGGTTTAATGTAGAAAAGAACACGTGGCCGCCCGGTTTCACCAATTTCGAACAGGCAGTGATAACAGATTGTGGGTCAGGAACGTGTTCAAGCATTTCCATGCACGTTACCACATCGTACGTCTGTGGGTTCTGTTCTGCGTGGTCTTCGATAGTGCTCTGGATGTAATCGAGCTTGGTGCCCGTTTCTAATGCGTGAAGGCGCGCCACTTCTAGCGGTTCTTTACCCATGTCTAGGCCTGTCACTATCGCACCTTCAACCGCCATGCTTTCTGCAAGAATACCGCCGCCGCAGCCAACATCGAGGACTTTCTTACCAAATAGGCCTTCAGTCTTCTCTAATACGTAATTTAGTCGCAGTGGGTTGATTTGATGTAGTGGCTTAAATTCGCCTTCTAGATCCCACCAGCGTGACGCCATGTCTTCGAATTTCTTGATTTCTGCTGGGTCTACGTTCTGTGATTTAGTCATAATCGGCATTTCCAAGTTAAATAATGCATCCATGAAATTGCAGGCATTATAACTTGCCTTTTCGCGCTGACCAGAAGATCTACAATTTTGCTAGTTTATTGGATGTAAAGTGACCATGTTTCAGCAAGATATGATGCGGAGGTGCAATTTCTCATCAATTGATTGGCTACAAGGGTCACAAGATGGTAAAAGGAGAGGGAAAGTGATGCCTCCGTAGGTAAATTTGTGTTATATTTTTCGGTCTTATACGTATTCAAAAATACGATCTGACTATAGAGGGAAAATGGCTCTATGAGCGATCTAGCGAAAGAGATCACGCCCGTAAATATTGAAGATGAGCTTAGAGGTTCATACCTAGACTACGCGATGTCCGTCATCGTTGGTCGTGCCCTTCCAGATGTGCGTGATGGCCTAAAACCTGTACACCGCCGCGTTTTGTTCGCGATGAATGTACTAGGTAATGATTGGAACAAACCATATAAAAAGTCTGCTCGTGTAGTAGGTGATGTAATCGGTAAATACCACCCACATGGTGATAGTGCTGTATACGATACTATTGTTCGTATGGCGCAACCGTTCTCACTGCGTTACATGCTAGTTGATGGCCAAGGTAACTTTGGTTCTATCGATGGCGACTCCGCGGCTGCAATGCGTTATACCGAAGTTCGTATGGCGAAAATTGCTCACGAGCTCCTGGCTGACCTTGATAAGGAAACTGTGGATTACGTACCGAACTACGATGGTACAGAACAAATTCCAGCAGTACTTCCTACAAAAATTCCTAACCTATTGGTAAACGGTGCTTCTGGTATCGCAGTAGGTATGGCTACCAACATCCCACCACATAACCTTGGTGAAGTTGTTGATGGCTGTTTAGCATTTATCAATAATGAAGATATCACTATTGATGAGCTAATGGACTATATCCCTGGTCCTGACTTCCCAACAGCAGCACTTATCAGTGGTCGTAAAGGCATCGTAGATGCTTACAAGACTGGCCGCGGTAAGGTTTACATGCGTTCAAAAGCGGATATCGAAGTAGAGAAGAATGGTAAAGAAACCATTATCGTTACTGAGATCCCTTACCAAGTAAACAAAGCTCGTTTGATCGAGAAGATTGCTGAACTGGTTAAAGATAAGAAAGTAGAAGGCATCAGTGCACTGCGTGACGAGTCTGATAAAGACGGTATGCGTATTGTTATTGAATGTAAGCGTGATGCAGTAGGCGAAGTGGTTCTTAACAACCTATACGCTCAAACTCAACTGCAAACGACTTTCGGTATCAACATGGTTGCGTTGAATAACGGTCAACCACAGTTGTTCAACATCAAAGACATGCTTAAGTGCTTCGTAGACCACCGTCGCGAAGTTGTGACTCGTCGTACTATCTTCGAATTGAAGAAAGCACGCGACCGTGCACACATCCTTGAAGCATTGTCTCTAGCACTTGCTAACATTGATGAAATCATTGAACTGATCAAGAGCGCGCCAACACCAGCAGAAGCTAAAGTTGGTTTAGTGTCTCGTGGTTGGGATCTTGGTAACGTTGCTTCAATGCTTGAGCGTGCAGGTACTGACGCAGCTCGTCCTGATTGGTTAGAAGACCAATACGGCATCCGCGATGGTCAATACTTCCTAACGGAAACACAAGCACAAGCAATTCTAGAACTTCGTCTTCACCGCCTAACAGGCCTTGAGCACGAGAAGATTCTAGACGAGTACAAAGCCCTTCTAGAAGAAATCGCTGAGCTAATGCACATTCTTGCAAGCACTGAGCGTTTGATGGAAGTTATCCGTGAAGAACTTGAAGCAGTACGTGAAATCTATGGCGACGAGCGTCGTACAGAAATCACAGCGGCAGTTCATGACATCGACATGGAAGAGCTGATTGCTCAAGAAGACGTTGTAGTAACGCTTTCTAACGCAGGTTACGTTAAGTACCAAATCCTAAGCGACTACGAAGCTCAGCGTCGTGGTGGTAAAGGTAAGAGTGCAACTAAGATGAAAGATGAGGATTACATTGAGCGTCTGCTTGTTGCTAATACTCACGATAACATCCTATGTTTCTCTACTCGTGGTAAGACATACCGTCTGAAAGTTTACCAACTGCCATTAGCAAGTCGTACTGCTCGTGGTAAGCCTATCGTGAACATTCTTCCTCTAGAAGAAGGTGAACGTATTACGGCTATCCTGCCAGTTTCTGAGTTCTCTAACGAGAAATTCATCTTCATGGCAACGGGTGACGGTACAGTTAAGAAGACATCACTGGATCAATTCGCAAACGTACGTGCTAACGGCCTAATTGCAGTTAACCTACGTGACGATGATTCACTGATTGGCGTTGACATCACTAACGGTGATAGCGACATCATGCTGTTCTCTAAATCGGGCAAAGTTGTTCGCTTTAACGAGGACAAAGTACGTGCAATGGGCCGTACTGCCTCTGGTGTTCGTGGTATGAAGCTTCCAGAAGACGATCAAGTAGTATCGTTGATTGTTCCTTCTAACGAAGGCGATATCCTAACTGTGACTCAAAACGGTTACGGTAAGCGTACTGAACTAGCTGAATACCCAACGAAAGGCCGTGCAACGCAAGGTGTGGTTTCTATCAAAGTCTCTGAACGTAATGGCCCAGTTGTTGGCGCTGTTCAAGTTGAAGAAGGCGACGAAATGATGATGATCACCGACGCAGGTACGCTAGTACGTACTCGCGTTGCGGAAGTGAGCCAAGTTGGTCGTAACACTCAAGGTGTAACACTGATTCGTACTTCTGACGACGAGAACGTTGTAGGTCTACAACGTATCGACGAAGTAGAAGAAGCTGAGGTTGTTGAAGGCGAAGCTGAAGTAGCAAACGCTGAAGCAGCAGTCGTTTCTGAATCAAGTGAAGAGCAAGCATCAGACGCTTCTGATAGCGAGCAAGACACTGAGTGATCTTTCACTTCTATAAATAGAAGTTGAGACAAAAAGCCGAGCCATTGTGCTCGGTTTTTTATTACCTAGAATTTGGCTGTGACTTGTTTAAAAGCCAATAGCTAAACCTCGATCAATATTGTTTTAGTGAGAAAAAGGTACAGTAAAGCGTCAATGAAAGGAGAATGGAATGGATATCTGGTTACTGATTGCTTTGCTGCTAATGAGCCTATTTCTAGTGGCAATCGTGATCGCATCAAACAGAAAAACCAGTCATCTTAAAGGCAACCTCCTTATTTCATGTGTGGCGATATTAGCCAGCATTCTGGTTTGGTCTCAGATGAAACAAGAAGCCCCTCAACTTACTTCAAGTGACGACAGCAGCTATACAGCAACAGATTTCCAAAATGAACTTCAGCAGAGCCTGGAGCAAGACCCTAATCAATCAGACCTTTGGTTTAAGCTTGGTGGTGTTTATATGCAGAAAGGGGAGTTTGATGCTGCATTTACCTGTTACGACTATGCGATTCGTTTAGACCCACAGGCGCCTTCAGGGCTTTATGCAGCTAAAGCGAGCGCCTTGTATTACCTAAGTTCACAGGCGATGAGTGATGATGTGAAAGTGCTCTTAAATCAATCCATGGAGCTTGATCCGAACGATCGTACGGCATTGATGTTGATAGCGACCGATCACTTCATCAGTATGCGCTACCAACAAGCGATCGATGCTTGGACTCAAATTCTCGATTCTAACCAGAAAGGCATTGATCGTGTCTCTATCATCCATTCGATCAACCAAGCTAAGCAAATGATCCGTTAAACGGGCACTATCTGTAATTTCGAGATTATTTGCTTTCTTGCATCTCAATTAAACCGCCAGCGTTGTGGATCTGTGTAAACCCTTGAGCTTTCAAATACTGGTAAGCTTGTCCTGAGCGGTTACCACTGCGGCAATACAAAACGATAGGTTGAGCTTTGTCTATGCTGGCAAAGTGCGTAGCGACTTCAGAAAGAGGGTAGTTAATCGCATTGTCCAGATGACCTTGCTTGAACTCTCCTGGTGTCCTGACATCAACGACCAGCGCACCTTCCTCAATCATTTCCCACCCTGTTTCTGCTCGTTCTGAGGCGTGAAGTCCTGAACTTGTTAATGCGATGCATAATGCCGAAAGCGAAAGTAAGTGCTTCATTCTTTGTTCCTTGAATTAGCTAAAAGGTAATGTGAAATTGGGACGGTTGAGTGCGCCCAAATCTAAAAAACCAGCCACACCTTTACAGTGTGACTGGTTTTATCTTATTGGTCTATTTGAAGGAACTAGTATTCGTAGTTAGCTTCACGCTTTTCAGCTTGCTCTTCCCACTTAGGAACCACGGTGTCTAAGAAGTGTTGCTTCTCAGCATTCATCTTATCCATGTCCATTCCTAGCGCTTTCTGAGCGGCTTCTTTGGTTGAGATATCTGGAATCTCGATTGGATCGGTAATGCCTTTCTTCGCAAGTAGACGAACAATCTTAGTTCGCGCGTCTGCTGCGCGGTCAACCGCCGTTCCAAGAACCTCTAGGGCTACTTCAGGCGCGTGCATGTGAACACCATGAGATGCGATAGCGTAGTCCCAACGCCATTGCGCATGACGAATATCTTGTAAGATAGGTGCCATCTCTTGTTCTGTTGCGCCTGCTTCCCATGCTGCGCCTGCTTCAAAGTGAGCGGCTACGATTTGTTTCTCAGCGGTCAGCTTCATGTTTAGTACTTGAGCTTTGCGGCTTGAAACGATGTTACGCATGGTCTCTTTAGATTGAGTATGGCAGTTAGCACAAGTGTCTTCGAAGCGGTCAAACGGGTTACCTACTTTATGGTCGGTGTAAACGGTACCGTCTTCTTTCGTCACTTTAGGCATGTGGCAGTCAACACAAGCGACGTTGTTCTTACCGTGGATGCCTTCGCGCCAAGTTTCGTAACCTGGGTGCTGAGCCTTTAGCATTGGTGCTTTAGAGACTTTATGTGTCCAATCTTTAAAACCAATCTGATCGTAGTACTCTTCCATCTGTTCAACACGCGTCCCTTTATCCCAAGGGAATTTCACACCTTTTGTTGGACCCGTGAAGTAGTATTCCACGTGACACTGAGCACACACAGAGGCTTGCTGATCAAAGCGACCTTGCTCTTCGAAGTTCTTCCCAATCGCATCGAACGCACGTTCAACATAAGGACGAGTGATCTTTAGTGCAGGTTCGCCATTTTTAAAGCCTTCACTTTGAGTATCGTGACAGTCGGCACAACCAATTGGATTGACTATCTCGCTGCCAAGACGAGCCCATTTACCTTCAAAGTAGCCGTCTTCACCACGCTCTTCAATAACGCGTGCTACGTCTGGGCTTTTACAGCTCCAGCACGCCATTGGCATTGGGCCTGAATTTTCGTCGGTTGGTCCGCCAGTACGCAGGGTTTGTCTTACATCATCAACCGCATAAAAGTGGCCGCGGGCTTTGTTGTAGTCTTTCGCGAAACCGTAGCCCGCCCATAGAATAACCATGTTTGGATCTTCTTTTAGTGCGTCTTCAATGGCTTCGCTCTCTGACGTTTGTCTCCATGAATGGTATTGATCTGGGTGGTTTTGCTCGAACTGGTCGTTACGAGGATCACCAATTTCTTTTTGTTCAGACGCAGCAAAACTGGTCGCGCTTACTAGTGATGCGCTAACCATTAATAATGCTGTGACGGAATTACGTATCCAATGCTTTTTCACAGTGATATCTCCAATATACTGATTTTTATACCAAGCGTTGTGAGTTTGCTATTCAAATTAAGAACTGGAGAATTGCTGTTTATATTAATTCATAAATAAACACATTTTGTTACGTGTCGGATGTTTGCTTGTTTTAGATCAATTAATGACAGTGACTTCAATCACGTTGAAGTTTATATAGCCCTAAAGGGGTATGTGAACATCAAGTTAGACTGGTCTTATTGATAATTATTATCATATATAACAAATAATTACCCGACATGCCCTCACTATAAATAGGGTGATTGTGTTCACATATTACCCTTTGTATATTTCGCTTTACCTAATTAGGGGTATATTCTAAATATAGAAAGCGTTGTGGCTTATCCAAAATAAGAATTGATATCATTTAAGCGGTAATAATATCGTTTAAGGGTACTTTTGTTTAACCGGAATATTATTTAGTTGAGAGTTAAATAATGCCGGTATAAGGAAAGGATAAAATGGGCAATATTAAATTGGCCATAGTCATAATGCTTAAATCCCTTCTAGCATTCTGCCTCTATGGTTATTCCATTCATGCTGTTGCAGAGCCTGCTGTTACGCCGGTAGGAGAATCAACAAGACATGAAGTCGAATTAATCCGTGACAAAGACTACAAGTGTGTTCAGTGCCATAAAGATTCAAAAGAAACGGTATTGGGTTCACATGGTGAAAGTGCACACGCTTTGCTTGGCCGTGAAGTAAATTGTACCGACTGTCATAGTTCTATTAGCCCCGACCACCGCGAAGGCGCGCCTAAAGTGGTGAAGTATCGTGAGGCTCAATCACAACCAGGTACCGACAAAGTTTACCTAGACCCTAGCTTAATTTTAGATGCCAATAGCCAATGTATAGATTGTCACAAGCCTGATGAGCTGCGCGAAGCGAGCTGGACCCACGACGTTCACGCACAAAATTTAACGTGTTCAAACTGTCACGATGTGCATGCGAGTGAAGCGAAGGTGCTTGGCTTAGATAAAAAGCAAACCATCAAGCTGTGTGTGGATTGCCATTCAGACTTCAACCAGAAGAAAGAAGGGGAGTAATCTATGAGCTGCTCAAGAAGAAACTTTTTAGCTGGCGCGGGTGCTGTTATTTTCACAACTGGTGTTGCAGGTACTGCAGCGGTTACAAGCCGCAAAACGCTGGCTAATGTTCAGGAAGATGGCACCAAGCGTTACGGAATGGTTCATGACGAAACCGCTTGTATTGGCTGTACTGCTTGTACTGAGGCGTGTCGTGAAGTAAACAAAGTGCCTGAAGGCGTATCGCGCTTAGAAATCATAAAGAGCGAACCTCAAGGTGAATATCCAAATGTTGATTACCGTTTCACTCGTAACTCTTGTCAACATTGTGATAATGCACCTTGTGTGATGGTTTGCCCAACAGGCGCCGCCTATAAAGATGAGAAGACAGGAATTGTTGATGTACATAAAGAGAAGTGTGTCGGCTGTGGTTATTGCCTGCTAGCTTGTCCATATCAAGTGCGCTTCTTCCATCCTAAGAATAAGTCGGCCGACAAATGTAACTTCTGCCGCGATACCAATCTTGCGCAAGGTAAATTACCTGCTTGTGTTGAATCTTGCCCTACCAATGCGCTGATATTTGGCGACTTAAATGACCCTAAGAGCGAGATAAACCAGGTACTTAAATCTGAAGTGGTTTACAGAGATAAGGCTTATCTAGGTACTCAGCCAAAACTCTATAAAGTGCCACACCAAAAAGGGGAGATTTGATTATGAGTGCATGGGATACAGCGTTTCAATCAGGTACCGTGGTTTGGGACTGGATCATTGCTATCTATCTGTTTTTGGCGGGTATGTCAGCGGGTGCAGTGATGATCTCGATTTACCTTAAGAGAAAGGTGATTGAGGACGATCCAGCGAATAATGGTGTATTAAAGGCAACGGCTTTTCTAGCACCATTCGGGATCATCTCAGGTTTATTGATCTTGGTTTTCCACCTGACGAAACCACTATCATTTTGGAAGATCATGATCTTTTATAATCCGACGTCAGTGATGTCGATGGGTGTGATCTTATTCCAAGTGTATATGGTGATCCTATTTGTTTGGATCGGCATTATATTCCGAAATCAGATTGCCGTATTCTTGAGTGATCAAGCATGGTTAAAAGGGCGACTCGATTTTGTCAGTAACTGGATTGGCAAATTAGAATCTTTTGAGAATGTTTTTGAAATATTCTTAGCTGTGCTTGCGCTATTACTTGCGGCTTACACTGGCTTCTTACTCTCTGCGCTAAATACCTTCCCAATGCTGAATAACCCAGTGTTGCCGATATTGTTCTTATTCTCGAGTTTATCCTCGGGAGCGGCGGCATGTATTTTATTTGGTGTGTTGGTCTTTAAGGAGTCTCCGCATAGTGCGAGTATTTCTTGGATCCACGGGTTCGAACGTCCGGTCGTGATGTTTGAGTTGTTTGTTCTGATTACTTTCTTTACTGGGCTTATCTTCGCTGGTGGCCAAAGTGAGCAAGCCGTATGGAACGCAATCGGCAGTGGTTTCTGGGCGAGTTGGTTCTGGTATGGCGTAATCGGTGTTGGCATGGTTCTACCCTTGTTGCTGAATGCCGTTACACCAACCTCAATCCGCCATAGCTCGGTGTATATTTTCTCCGTGACTTCACTAAGCCTAATGGGCGTATTAATGCTGCGAACTTTTGTCCTTTATGCAGGGCAGTTAACTATAGCTTAATTTTGCTCAAGTTTATTAGTGAGCAGATGTTGGATACTAAATATCTGCTTATTAATGAACATGCTTTAAATAAACATGAGATGCGTGTTCAGATTGGCTCTGCTCAAGCGGAGCCTTATTGAGGTGATATGGTCGGTTCTTTGGGGCTGTTTAGTTTAGTGTTGGTTGCTGTACTCAGTAGCATTATTGGTGTGCATTCGTTTTATCAAATGCTAAACAAACGGACGCAAAATATAAGTTTAATCCGCAGTTTCTCTCTTTCAAGTGCATTGTTTTCTCTCACTTCTGTCGCATTGCTTGGCTATGCTTTTGTCAGTGATGACTTCTCTATTCTCTATGTCGCTGAACATTCAAATACTCAATTACCCTCATTTTTTAAGCTCGCAGCCGTATGGGCTGGCCATGAAGGTTCCTTATTATTTTGGGTACTGACTATCAGCGTCTGGTCTGGCGTGATCGCCTTACAAAAACACTATTCGAATGAATACCAAAGCCGAGTGCTGTGGGTGATGAACCTACTGCTCGCGATATTTGCTTGGTTCACGTTATTCGCATCAAATCCGTTTGAAATGAATTCGATCTTGCCGCTAGAAGGGCGTGACCTTAACCCAATGTTGCAAGATGTCGGTCTGATCTTTCACCCGCCATTACTTTACCTTGGCTATGTCGGCTTTTCTGTGGTGCTGGCATTTGCAGTTGCTGCTTTGCTGGTTGATCCTATTGAGTTTGATTGGGTTGCCCATTGTCGCAGTTGGTGTCTAGTCGCTTGGATCTTTTTAACCGCAGGGATCATTCTTGGCTCTTGGTGGGCGTATTACGAATTAGGCTGGGGCGGCTGGTGGTTCTGGGATCCTGTTGAAAATGCCAGCTTGTTGCCGTGGCTTACTTCAACAGCATTACTGCACATTCTAGGCGTTGCTAAGGGCAAACAACAGCTCTTGAAATGGTCTCTTAGCCTTGCTTTCATTACGTTTTGTTTGAGTATCTTAGGCACCTTTATTGTTCGTTCTGGCGTATTAACGTCGGTGCATGCTTTTGCTGTTGACCCAACCAAAGGTATCGCACTGCTACTTATATTAGTGTTGGTGCTCGTGAGCTCATTTTCTCTGCTTATCATTAGAGGAGAGTCTTTTGAATCTAACCCGATTACCAGCTTCGCGAGTAAGAGCTTTTTAAGCCTAGTCGCGGTGCTCATTTTTGTACTGGCGACCGCTGTTGTGGTGTTTGGTACGTTTTATCCAATGGTATTTGAACTGCTTGGGTTGGGGAACATATCGGTAGGTGCGCCTTACTTTAATCTGTTGATTGCACCTTTGGCTTTGCTTGCGTTGGCCGTCGTCGGCTTAGCCCCTTTGCTGAGTATTAAACCTCAAGCGACTAAAGGTGTTATTACGCTGATCGCTCTAGTATCTATTGGTCTAGGGTTCGCCTGTTACGCTTTGCAAGTCGAGCAGACCCAAGTGATGGTACTAATGACATGGTCACTCGCATTTTGGGTGTTACTCACTCATGTGTATGGCTTGGCGGTAACGCGCGGCGCTAAGTTCCAACGCAAAGTCTGGGTGATGACCTGTGCTCATGTCGGGGTTGCGGTGCTCGCCGTAGGCGCTGCAATGAATAGCTATCACTCGTTTGAGCGCAGTTATAAACTAAGCCCTAGCACACAAGTAGAGTTCATGGATTGGACGCTTTCTCATCGTGATACCGAGCTTTATGTCGCCTCAAATTTTACCGCAGAGAAGGCGATACTAAACTTAGATGCAGGCGATAAAAGCTTTACCATCGCGCCAGAAAGAAGACACTACCAAGTTCGAGTCATGAACATGAGTGAGCCTGCAATGAAGTGGTTCTGGCATGGCGATGTTTATATCACCATGGGCGAGAAAGTCGATTCCACCGCTTATGCATTTCGAGTGCAGTACAAGGCGTATGCACGCTGGATCTGGTTTGGTGGGTTGTTCTCCATTCTTGGCGCTTTACTCTCATTGACTCATCGTAAAAAGAAAACCGTTAAGGCGTCACAGTATGCATACCAGCGTTCGTAACAAGCTCATCACGCTAATTATCTTGGCATTAATGGTGGTGTTGGGTTTTGCCTTTGCGCTCAATAATAAGCAGCAATCGACGATTGTGTCGGAGCAAAAAAGGGCATTTCCAGAATTCATATCTACTGCGTTAGCGAATAGTGAAGGCATCAGTAGTAAACAGGAAATTACGTTGGCTGATGTCACTCAGCATCCTTATCAACTGGTTAATGTATGGGCTTCGTGGTGCGGGATATGTAAAACTGAGCACGCTTTTTTGCTCAAACTTCATGATAAAGGTATTCCAATTGTTGGGCTCAATTATCGAGATAACTCCGGGGCAGCGATCAATGTGTTATCGAGCGATGGCAATCCGTACTCAACGGTGATCAGTGATCCTCAAGGTAAGCTAGCGTTAGAACTCGGCGTAATCGGTACTCCTGAAACGTATCTGGTCGACGCTGACGGCCAAATCATTAAGAAGTTACTGGGCGTGATCAACGAATCAGTGTGGCAAGAAGAACTTGCGATGTATTTTGATGGTGCGAATGGATGATGAAGCCTTTAATACAAGCACTCGTTGTGCTGTCTACGCTTATGGTTATTAGTTTTCCGACTTTGGCAGAAGATCTGTTTACAGCCAGTAATAAGGACACGAGTATTCAAGTTGAACTGTTTGAGTTTGAAAACCCAGAACAACAGCAGCGCGCTATTACATTGGCAAAAACCCTACGTTGCCCGCAATGCCAGAATCAAAACCTGATTGAGTCGAACTCTCCAATTGCAAAAGACTTACGCCTCGTTGTATTCAATATGGTGAAAGCAGGGAAGAGTAATAATGAAATTACTCAATATATGACGGAAAGGTTCGGTGAATTTGTGCTCTATAAACCAGCAATGAGTGTTTCAAACTTATTACTTTGGCTACTTCCGAGCGTATTATTTCTCTTATTTATATATCTATCAGTAAAAAGTGTTAGAAAGAGCTCATAAAAATTATGTATTACTGTTTACCAATTGACCTGTATTTTGTAACATTAAAGGATTATAAAGGCTAAGCACTGTTATATAAGGATGTATCTGTGGATAACGTAATCTCAAATTTAAAGAAAGAGTTCCATACTCGTGTCCGATCTGACAAATGGGCAGAAAAATACAGTGCAAAGTCGAGCATTTCTACGCTTACTCAAGAAGAGTTAACCGAATTAGAGAACGCTTGGGTTCAGCTTGTCATCTGGAAGCAAACTCAAGTAAGTTGATCGTTCTGTAAAAAATCGTAGCCTTAGCCGCAACTGATTAATTTATAACCCCATGTTGGTCATTCCAATGTGGGGTTTTTTGTTACCTGAAAAATTATTGTTATAATATAACAATTAGTGCATGGTCGACCTTGAAAAAAATTGTTAACAGCCTCATAGTGTCTATCATTAGATAGTTAGCTACAAAATATTGCCTAGACATATAATGTAGTGTTGTTAAATACATCGAATTTTCAAGTGAGTATAGCTATGGCGGAAGTGCGTGCCAGAATAGATTTCAAAGTAGGGGTAACAAGCAGTATTGATGCTGAACTTCTGTCTTTTCATGGATTGAAAACAGATAAAGAGCATGTTGCTGTGATATTTAAATCAGCAGACAAGACACAAGACATACCTCTTGTTCGTATGCACTCTGAGTGCCTGACTGGTGATGTTTTCCATTCCTCTCGCTGTGACTGTGGCGAGCAGCTAGACGAAACCATTAGAATTATGGGTGAGACGGGTGGAGTGATTCTTTACTTACGCCAAGAAGGTCGTGGTATTGGTTTATACAATAAAATCGATGCATACCGCCTGCAAAGTGAAGGTATGAACACTTACGAAGCCAATAACCATCTAGGTTTCGGTGATGATTTGCGTGATTTTACTGAAGCGGCAGAAATGCTTCGTGCTTTAGGAACCACAAAAATTCGCCTAGTCACTAACAACCCAAAGAAAATCAATGAGCTGAAATCTTTTGGTATTGAGATTGAAGAAGTGGTGAATACCTCTGCTCATGTTAAGTCGGGTAATGAAAGCTACCTGAAGGCAAAAGTCTCACACGGTAAGCATAATCTGGATATCTGATTAGTCTCTTTGTTGCGCATAACATAAAAATGTTTAAAGACCTCACATATGTGAGGTTTTTTTGTATTTATCTTGCAATAAAATTGTAAGTTTGTATTATTCCAATCCGTAGTGCAAATGATAATGGTTTGCACTATTACTACGAATAATAATTTAAAGCTCAACAAGGATGCTTCATGACTATTAAATCTTTAGTGACAAAAGCCGTAACTTCGTCACTCCTTTTTGCCTCTGCTTCTTCTTTCGCAGCAGTAACTCAAGATCAAGTTGTAGAACATTACGCAGATATTGCTCATGCCGTGTTTGCAGATTCAGTAATTACAGCAAAAGCGTTGAACTCTTCTATTGATACCTTCTTAGCTTCTCCTTCTGCTGGCAATTTCGAACAAGTAAAACAAGCTTGGCTGGAGTCTCGCGTACCTTACCAACAGTCAGAAGTATTCCGCTTTGGTAACGTTGTTGTTGACGATTGGGAAGGCCAATTGAACGCATGGCCACTTGATGAAGGCCTAATCGATTACGTTTCGACTGATTACCAATATGAACTTGGTAACGAAGGCGCTAGCGCAAACATCGTGGCTAACAAGACTTTCCAAATTGGTCAGACTACCGTTGATGCAACCAACATCACCCCTGAGCTAATCGCAGACTTGAACGAGATCGGTGGTTCTGAAGCGAACGTAGCGTCTGGCTACCACGCAATTGAATTCCTACTTTGGGGCCAAGATTTAAACGGTACAAACAGCGGTGCAGGTGAGCGTGCTTACACTGATTTCGTTGTTGGCGCTGAGTGTACTAACGGCAACTGTGACCGTCGTGGCGCATACCTAAAAGCATCTGCTGAGCTACTTATCCAAGACCTAGAATGGATGGAAAAGCAGTGGGCTGAAGGCGAGAAAGGCAACTACCGTCAAGAGCTTCTTTCAGAATCTAGCGAGAATGGTCTTCGTAAAATGCTGTTTGGCATGGGTTCACTGTCTCTAGGTGAGCTAGCGGGTGAGCGTATGAAGGTTGCACTAGAAGCAAACTCTACTGAAGACGAGCACGATTGTTTCTCTGATAACACGCACAACTCTCACTACTACAACGAGCAAGGCATCTACAACGTTTACACGGGTCTATACAAGCGTGAAGACGGTACTCTGCTTTCCGGCCCAAGCCTGTTCGACCTAGTAGAGCAAAAAGATGAGCAAGCTGCGAAAGAGATTCAAAAGCAGTTTGACCTAGCACGTGCACAAGTTGGTCAGCTTGTTGTTTCTGCAGAGAAAAATAACCAGCACTTCGATCAGCTAATTGCTGCTGACAACGCTGCAGGTAATGCACTAGTAAACAAAACAATTGTTGCTCTAGTGTCTCAAACTGCTGCAATCGAGCGTGCTGCTGGTGTGATTGGCATTGATAGCCTTAACCCAGACACAGCGGATCACGAGTTCTAAGAACCCGAGCCGACACAAATGTAAGGGCTCTGATTGAGCCCTTAATTGTTTGATCCTCAAGAAAGCCACACCCACATAAAAACTAAAATCAAAAACACAGCAAGGCAATGTATGAAGTCGTATCTCTCAGCCTCACTATTAACCGCACTGTTTTTCGTATCTCCATTACACGCTCATGAAACCTACTCTGGCGGCAAAACGACCGTGAAGAAAGAAGGAGCGAACGCTTTTTCCCTTCCCGCAGCCAATCTACCAATGAGTAAGCGCTTGGATTTCAGCGTAGGTAATAGCTTCTTTAGAAACCCTTGGGTTCCTGCACCGTCATCAACCGATGCTCGTGATGGGTTAGGACCACTATTTAATACTAACGGCTGTCAAAATTGCCACATCAAAGATGGTCGTGGTCACGCGCCAGAAGAAGGAGATGAGAACGCAGTATCCATGTTGGTTCGTTTAAGCATTCCGGCTGAAACGCCTGAGCAGCGACAAGCCTTCATTCGAGATGGTGGAATTCCAGAGCCGACGTACGGCGGTCAGCTACAAGATTTTGCGCTTCAAGGTGTAAAACCAGAGGGCAAAGTGAACATTAGCTACACGGATGTTCCTGTTGAATTCAAAGACGGCACCGTCGTTACTCTGCGTAAACCCACTTTAAATATTACTGAACTTGCTTTCGGCGAGATGCATCCTAAGACCGAGTTTTCAGCTCGAGTGGCGCCGCCAATGATTGGTCTTGGTCTGCTTGAAAGTATCCCACAAGAAACGATTCTAGGATTTGCAGAGCAGCAATTTGCTGACAAGCAAGGTGTGTCGGGTAAAGCTAACTATGTTCTTGATGTTCAAACCAATGAAATGGCGCTAGGTCGTTTTGGTTGGAAAGCCGGGCAGCCAAACTTAATGCAGCAAAACGCGGCGGCATTTAACGGTGACTTAGGCCTGACAAGCCGCTTATTTCCGAATGAAAACTGCACATCAGCGCAATCAACCTGTGATGATTTTCCAAATGGTGGCGAGCCAGAAGTCAGTGACAATATCTTAGATTTTGTTGAGTTCTATTCGCAGCATCTCGCAGTACCTATTCGTCGTAATGTCGATAGCCCAGCTGTCGTACAAGGTAAAAAGCTGTTTAAAGACGCTGGTTGTCAAAGTTGTCACCAAGCTGAATTCCGCACGGCTGAGCGTGAAGGCTTGCCTGCATTGTCTAATCAGTTAATTAGCCCATATACCGACATGTTACTGCACGATATGGGAGAAGGCTTAGCCGACAATCGCCCTGAGTATCTTGCCAATGGTCAAGAGTGGCGTACCACACCACTTTGGGGATTAGGTTATACCAAAGAAGTGAACGGTCATACGTTCTTACTTCATGACGGTCGCGCAAGAAACGTTATGGAAGCGGTACTTTGGCATGGTGGTGAAGCAGAAATGGCAAAACAAAAAGTATTAGCTTTGAGTAGCAGTGAACGCGAAGCACTACTAGCGTTTTTGGACTCATTATAGGCTGTCTTGAATTCAGTTAAGCCAACGGCTTAGTTACTTAAGAAAACCGCTAACAAAAGACTGACTACCGCTGAACTTTTAGGAATACGAGGCCAGCGGTCGTTTCGTATTTAATGAACTCATATAATTAAAAGAAAAATTAGGAAGTAAGGTAACAGCATGACACATAAATTTTTGTTAATGCCTTTGTCGGTATTAATCATGGCAGGCTGCCAATCATCGGGTGAGCAAACGGCTTCATCTGAGGTTAACGGTGTCTCTTATCAAGCAGACACGACTGCTCATATCAGCCGTAGCGTGTATCAACAAGAGTTTGATTCAGCCGTGCTATTCGCTAAGCAAGCCGGTGAGCTGGAAGTCTTGATGCAGGGTTACTGTGAAACCAACAATATTGAGCTGGATGCGTTGGAAAATCAGTGGCAGCTCACCATGAACAGCTGGATGGCACTGCAAGGACAAGAAAGAGGCCCAACAGCGGCATTGGAACAGAGCTGGAATGTTCAGTTTTGGCCAGACAAAAAGAACACCACAGGTCTAAAAATGCGTCAACTGACTCAGCAAGATAAAGCTTGGTCACAAGATGAAATCGCACAGCAGAGTGTGACTGTTCAAGGGCTTGGCGCCTTGGAGTGGTCTCTGTACGACGAGCAATCGCCACTGCTTCAAGATAAAGCGCTAGGTTGCCAATCATCACAAGCGATTACTGAAAACTTAGCGATTAAGTCATCTTCGATTGCACAGGCATGGCAGGTTAACCCTTGGCTAGCGCTAGACGAGACTCGCTGGGAGTCTGAATACATCGCTTTATTGACCAACCAACTTGATTACAGCATGAAAAAGCTGAGTCGCCCGATGGCGAAAATTGGTCATCCGCGTCCTTACTTCTCGGAATCATGGCGTGCACAAACCTCGATGACTCAACTAAAAGCGAATGTAGCAGCACTTCAGAATTTGTACCTTGCCGATGGCCATGGCCTAGACGGCTTGTTGAGAGAGAAGGGCTTAAACGACCTAGCTGATCGCGTTGCTGACCAGTTCACATTGACGCTAGATACTTGGCCTACAGACTCAAGCTTGTTTGAGTTATTGCAGAGCAAAGAGGGCTATCGAGATGTGCTGACTCAATACAACAAACTAGAACGTTTGAAGTACCTGATTCATGAAGAAGTGGCGATAGAGCTTGGCGTGGTAATAGGATTTAATGCTACCGATGGTGACTGATAATACGCGAAGATCGTTACTCAAGGCTGCACTGGGTTGTGCAGCTGTTCCATTGCTTCCGTTTGGGTGTGCGACTCGAAAGGATGGGGTGAGTGCGTCGAACGATCCCCAACTGATTGGCTGTGCGCTTAATGGTCGTGGTCAATATTCTGCAGTTGTGGCTGACGAATTTGGCATGCCACTGAGCCAACTTCCCATCCCCAATCGTGGCCATGGCGTCGCGATTTGCCCAACCTCATCGCATGCGGTGGTTTTTGCTCGTCGTCCTGGTGACTATTTTATGGTGTTTGACTATAAAAACGGTCAGCAGATCAAAATGGTCGTCAAAGGTAACAACCGTCACTTCTATGGTCATGGCGTTTACTCATTAGATGGCAAGTTACTGTATGCCACTGAAGGGAAAACGGACAGCAGCCAAGGTGTGATTGGCGTTTACGATGTCGCGCAAGGCTATCGTAAGGTCGAAGAGTTCAGCGGTTTTGGTATTGGGCCTCATGAAGTGATCATCATGCCGGATGGTAATCTCGCGATCGGCGTTGGTGGCGTTCATACTGATGGTAGAACACCGAAAAACCTCGATTCGATGCAGCCGAGCTTGAGTTATGTTTCTCCTGAAGGTGTGTTACTTGATCAGGTTGAATTGTTGGATAAGAAGCTGAGCATTCGACACTTAGCCCATGATGGTGCTGAAACCGTGCTTTGTGGCCAGCAATATCGTGGCGAACCAGATGAGTATCCTTCGCTATTGGCGATGCATACTAAAGGAGGCCAGTTTGAATCACTTAACGCAGAGCCAGAGCAATGGGCAAGGTTCAATCACTATATCGCCAGTATTGCGGCGTCAGATGATTGGATTATTGCGACTTCGCCAAGAGGCAACTGCTACGGTATTTGGTCTAAAGAAACCAAAGAATTAGTAGAACTGTCTGCATTATCTGACGCTTCTGGTGCTGTGCTGCTTGATGGTGAGTTTCGATTAAGCTCTGGGGCGGGAAGTGTGGTAAGCCAGAGCAAGCCTTATGAGAAATCAACTCAGCAATCATCGGTCCAGTGGGATAACCATTGGAGTTCAATCTGATTTATAAAGCCTCTTAAAAATAACATGCTTACTCCCATTTCTTTGCCATACTTATGAGATGGTTGGTGATGGAGTTAAGCATGTTCGCAAAATACTTCTGTGGATTATTAGTTCTAGTTTCTGTGCACGCATGGAGCTATACGAGTTCTGACGAGAGCCGATTTATTCCGGCTGATTCAGAGCTCTCTTTTATGCTGATTTATCCAGAGCTTACCCAGAGTATTTATCAAGACTCATCCCTGCCTATTCTTTGGGACTCACCTGAACTTGTTAAGGCGTTTGAATTTCAATTGTCGCTTCTCGAACAAGCTCAAATGGCACCACTCTTCGATCGACAACTCAAGCAAATTCGTCACTATCAATCCCATGCTCAATGGCAAGAGTTGGACATATTACTCACCGATACTTTTATCTACTACCTGAGCTACGTTGAAAATGCGCCGCTTGCCGGTAAAGAGTGGTACTTCTCGGGCAAGCTGCATTCCAAATTACCTGCGCCTTCTCCGCATATTCTGATGAGATTAAAAAGCAGCGTTGCCAATGATTACTTATTGGAGATGGTGTTGTCTTACGCGCCGCCTGTTGGGGATTTTGACCAATTCAAAGCAACCTATTCGGTGTTAGAAACCGCCTCTGAACTCAATATTGAACGATATAGACAGAAAGGTTTGAAGCGCTTGGGTGACGAGCTTTCAGACAAAACGGTTCTTGTTGAGCGCATTGCTTTGGTTGGTGTTGATACCTCGATGATTGCGGTCGATTTACCCGAGTTCGATCGAGATCTGCAAACGGCGATTAAATCATTTCAGCGCATGCACGGCCTTACAGACGATGGGATCGTCGGGCCAGATACGATCAAATGGATCAATATGGGCTTTGATGATCGATTGACTTCATTGGCTCTGAATGCCGAGCGTGTTCGTTTGTGGCCTAGAGACAGAGACTCTCTCATCGTCGTCAATGTCCCTAGTTTTGATATGAAGTATTGGGAAGATGGTGAAGAGGTCTTTGAGTCCAAAGTTGTCGTGGGCAGAAAGTCGCGAAAAACACCGCTTTTAGAGATAAATCTCGATTCGGTCATCCTAAACCCGACTTGGAATGTGCCATGGAAAATCATGGTCAAAGACATCTTGCCTAAGGTGAAAGCGGACGAAAGCTATCTAGATACACACAACTTCCAAGTGATTGACGGTTGGCGCACTATGGAGACGGTCGACACCACTGAGATCGATTGGCAGACCATCAATTTCAATTCTTTCCCATATCGAATGCGTCAGCAGGCAGGCTCGCGTAATGCATTAGGTTTGTACAAGTTCAACACACCTAACAAGCGAGCGATCTATCTGCACGATACGCCAAGCAAAGGTCTGTTTAATGACGACTTCCGTGCTTATAGCTCCGGCTGCATACGTGTTGAACATGCAGAGGAACTCGCGGAGTTGTTATTTGCGACTAAGGTAAAGAAAGTGCCGAATCAGGATGATGAACTTGCGCCCAATACTAAGGTTCGTCTCAAGAAGCGAATTCCAGTGCATATCATTTATCAAACCGTGTTGTTTGAAGAAGGAGGCATACAATACCGCGGTGATATCTACCAATATGATAAAGAGGGCGGTTGATTGAAATATGGTCAAGAAAGGTGATCTTGACTGAAAAATGACAACCAAGCTTCTATTGATAAAATTATAATGAGTATCAATAACTAACCGTGCAAAGGTTACAAATACTAACGTTTTGCACGGTTTTTGTACGTTGACGCAGCAAATTCCATTATGTATCGTGCATTTTTCGTTCGATCTAATTGGTTTTTTTACTGTATGTCTCAAAGTTTATTTTCACGCCGTCAGTTTCTGACTTACGCTGGTGGTACTGCTGTAGTCGCCTCTCTTACTCCTTCTATCGCTTTCGCTTCATACCCGGATCAACCAAGAACGATTAGAATGAACAATCTTCACACTGGTGAACGATTAGAGACTTGTTATTTCGATGGCACTAACTATGTTGGTGACGAGATGGCACGCCTTAGCAAACTGTGCCGTGACTTCCGCCGCAATGAGATTCATCCAATGGATAAGAACCTGTTTGATCAGATCACTCAGATTCAAAATGTACTGGGTATTCAAAAAGAAGTTCAAATCATCTCTGGCTACCGCTCTCCAGCAACCAACGAAGCGTTGCGCTCTAAGTCGAGTGGTGTCGCTAAAAAGAGCTATCACATGCTTGGTAAAGCGATCGATTTTCGTATCGATGGTGTTGATTTAAAGGAACTGAGAGACGTAGCTAAAAGTCTGCAAGCAGGTGGTGTTGGTTATTACGCTCGTAGTAACTTCATCCACATTGATACTGGTCCAGTTCGCAGCTGGTAGAGCTAAGCTGAGTTATTGAGTGATACGGTAGGCACTTGTCAAAGTAGACATCCAATGTCATAGTTTGCCCAAATTTCAGTTTGTTCTAATAATTCGGTTTATTGCTGCTCAGTTTGTTGCTGTTTAGTTTGTTATTGTTGGGTTTGTTGCCAATAACATAGCGATATTCGAGTTGTTCACCAGATTCGCTCTTTAAGGTTTGTATATGTCTCTTAAGTATCAAGTTGTACCTGTTACCTCTTTTTCTCAGAACTGCTCGATTGTGTGGTGTGATGAAACCATGGAAGGCATCGTTGTCGATCCGGGCGGTGATGTTCAACAACTCGCGGCTATCATTGAAGAACTCGGTGTTAAGGTTGTGAACTTGGTACTGACGCACGGTCACTTAGATCATGTTGGCGGTACGGTACCACTTGCTGAGATCTTGAAGGTTGAAATTGTGGGCCCGCATAAGGCAGACAACTTCTGGCTACAAGGTCTAGAGAATCAAAGTCAGATGTTTGGTTTCCCACTGTGTAAAGCTTTTGAACCAAACACTTGGTTAGAAGAGGGCGACAAAGTCACTTTTGGTAATCAAGTGATTGATGTGATTCACACGCCGGGCCACACGCCAGGTCACGTTGTACTGTTCAGTGAGCAAGCTCGTTTAGCGTTTGTGGGTGATGTGTTGTTTAACGGCGCAATTGGCCGTACTGACTTCCCACAAGGTGACTTCAATACGCTTATCGCTTCAATCAAGACTAAGCTTTGGCCACTAGGCAGTGACGTAACATTCGTTCCGGGCCATGGTCCTGAATCGACATTCGGTCGCGAGCGTGCATCAAACCCGTTCGTCGCAGATGAAATGCCTCTGTACTAATTAAATCTTTGATTTTCCAACCGATTATTTGTGTCGATTGATTGAAAATGAAGCTTAGCTTTTGTCCTGAAAGCTAAGCTTTTTTATTGTGTGTGAACTTACTGGTAAACCTTAATCAGAAAGACGTTCAGCGGCAGCCAAGTAGCGTCGAGCCAGCCCCACAAACTCTTCTCCACTCATATTCAAATCATGGGTTGATATGAAAATGTCATAACCGTGGAAGCCCCTTTGATATTTCATTCTGTTGGCAAGCATCGCCTGCAATCCAGAATAGTTTTTAATCACCGCGTTTGGACTGTTTGTCTCATTCGGTGAATCAAGGTTGTCCTGTGATTGGTTATCGTTGAAATTTACGTTGTCGGTATTCTGCGACTCTTTGTATTGGCTTAGTTCGACACAGCCACTTTCAGTACAACGCGCATGGTAATGCGATGAGTCGAGAACCATATCCTCAAAGTTGGACTCTTTGCCTGCTTGTTTGGCTCCTAAGTACAAAAGTGCTCGTTGGCTGAGCAATAATTCACAAGTTATTTTAGGGCAAATCGAATCGAGGTAGGGCGAGTAATCTTTTACTTTAATTCCGACCCAGGGCAGAGGTTGATGCCAACCATCTTGTTCATAAGTGCAAAGACCAATTTTTTGGATGTTACTCCATTTTAAAACCCAACCCCCTTTGTAAAAGTGCTGCTGAAAATGAGTCGGGGTAAGTGTGAACATCACTCGGCTGCGCAGCATCAAATAGTAGCCAGTTCCCAGAAGCGCAATACTGCAAAAAGCACCCACGATCAGTAACTTTGGATTGTCACTGTAGAGCGAAACGATCAAGCAAATGAAGCCTAAAATAATGGCGAGGATACGGTACGAGCGAGTGAATGAAGGCAAAGAGAAATTACTAAGGTGACGAGTGTCCATAGGTAACACCAAGTTTTCATATTTTTGTCTGGATGGATAACCAGTGTATATGACCCTGAATTGATAAGTCGATGTTTAAATAATAGACGCTAGTAGACAATATCGGTATTTTTCGTCGACTTTCGACGCTTCACTCTACAAATAGCTCCTGTTTTTTGGTATAAATCGCGCTTCAAATTTTCACCACTGCGAAAAGAGCAGTGAACTGGAGAAATATTCAATGAGACTTGCTCATAAGCGTAAGGTGCAGGCTAAACTGCAGAAACGCACTAAAGCGGCTGTAGTTAAAGCAGTGGCAACGCCGAAAAAAGCGAAGCCTGTCGCAGAGAAAGTTGTAGCAGAAAAAACTGTAGCAGCAAAACCAGCGGTAGAGAAAGCAGTAGCAGCAACTAAAGAAGTTGCAGTAGCACTGACTCCTAAGCAACAACAAGTTCTAGACATCGTTGTTAGCAATGCTGAAGGCATTAACCCTAAAGGTATCGGCCTAGAAGCTGGTCAAGAAGACGCGAAAGCAGCTTCATGGGCAACAGGCGCATTGAAAAAACTTCTTGAAGAAAACCTAGTAGCGAAAGAGCAGCTAGCAGGTAACAAGGTTATCTACAAAGCTATCTAATCCTGTGGGATTACATTCGCTTCGTTAAGTTTTTAAGCCTCGATTTTCGAGGCTTTTTTGTATCTGGCACATTATGCCAAGTCCGAGCCCAAATCCAAGCCTAAACCTAGGCTCTATAATCTCAATTCCAATTCGATATACGGCTTAACTGATTAGTGTTGTCTCGTGCCAGAGCTTCGAATCAGCAAGCACTAAATTAGGGCGTTAGCTAGGTAGATCAAGAGAGCAAAGCCTTGATTTTTTCCCTAAAATACAGCAATGATTAGAGCTTCATCACGAAATGGCAATCAATTGTTAAGAGTATTTAATTATTAATACTTAGGTATTTATCAATAAGCATTTCTCTAGTGAATGGCCTCAATCCTTTAAAATCGACTTTACCTAATCATCTCCTACGTAGTTCTACGTAATCCTTTGGTCTAATACGCAGTTTGTGTGCGCCCGTCGTGCGTGCTCTCCCTGATATCTTGTTGCCTCATCACGGTGCACTCTTATGTTGAATCATAAAAAATGCTCATAGAAAGAGTGTTAACCCAACAAAGGACGTGAACATGAGTCTCATTTCTAACTCCCTCACACGAGTTTTTAAAAACGTTGCAGTAACTGCTGCGGCTTGTTTAGCTTTGGTCGCTACTGGTGCTACAGCCGCTGATAAGGTTTACCGTTTAAAACTTGCGGAAACTTGGGGACCAAACTTCCCAGTTTTCGGTGATGCAACCAAAAACATGGCGGCGATGGCTGAGAAGATGTCGAATGGTCGACTGCAAATCAGAATCGATTCAGCAAACAAACACAAAGCACCTCTTGGCGTTTTTGACATGGTTAAGTCTGGTCAATACGACATGGGTCACTCAGGCTCTTACTACTGGAAAGGTAAAGTTCCAAACACTCTTTACTTCACTTCTATGCCTTTCGGTATGACGCCAGCAGAACAATACGCGTGGTTCTATCACGGTGGTGGTATGGAGTTAATGGAGCAGGTTTACTCTCCACATAACTTGATGTCTTTCCCTGGTGGTAACACGGATATCCAGATGGGGGGTTGGTTTCAAAAAGAGATCAACAGCGTTGAAGATCTACAAGGTCTGAAAATGCGAATCCCGGGCTTTGCAGGCGAGATTCTTGCTGAGCTAGGTGCTAAACCGACGAACATTGCCCCAGGTGAACTTTACACGTCTCTAGAGCGTCGCACGATTGATGCACTAGAGTGGGTAGGTCCATCGCTGGATTTACGAATGGGCTTCCACAAAATCGCGCCTTACTACTACACAGGTTGGCACGAGCCGGGTTCAGAGCTTCAATTCCTAGTGAACAAGCGTACATGGAACAAGCTGCCTGAAGACCTACAAGAAATCTTACGTGTTGCAATGCGTACTGCGGCTTACGACATGTATACACAAGCAACGCACGAAAGTGGTAAGAACTGGGTTTCAATGAAGACAGAATACCCAGATGTACAAGTGAAAGATTTCCCACCAGAGGTTATGTCTGCTCTGAAAGAAGCGAACGATCGCCTACTGGCTGCACATGCTGAGAAAGATGAGCTAGCAAAAGAGATTCAAGCTTCACAAGCAAGCTACCTAGAGCAAGTACGTTCATGGACGGATATTTCACATAGAGCTTATCTAAATAGCCAAGCGAAATAATCGACAGTTGTTGAACTGAATCTAAATGAACCCGAAGCTTTTCTTATTGAGTATTTAAGAGTGAATAAGCCGAGGGTTCATTTAAAACATAATAACTAAGCAGGATAAATCCTGTATTACGCTCAAGAACCTTTTCTACGTCCTACAGCTCGTTACCTCAGCTGCGCGATGTCTTTTCAAATTCCATGGAGTCGGGAATGCGAAGTCTAATTTATATTGAACGCCTGTTTAATCGTATCGGTGACGCACTGGGATGGCTTTCCAGTATGTTGTTTATTTTACTTATCGCCAACGTCGTGTATGACGTTGTCATGAGATATGCCTTCAACGATGTCTCTATCGCCTTCCAAGAGATGGAGTGGCACCTCTTCTCAGCCGTTTTCCTATTAGGTGTTCCTTATGCCATCAAGGCTGGTGGTCATGTGCGAGTGGATGTGTTCTACGAGCAACTGAGCTTTAAAGCACAAGCGATTATTGACCTGCTTGGCACGCTTATCTTTCTACTTCCGTTTTGCCTGCTGGTGGCTTGGTTTGGTATCGATGTTGCCAAAGAGAGTTATGAACTGGGTGAAACCTCAGGCGATCCCGGTGGCCTGCCGTATCGCTGGATCATCAAAGCTATGATCCCGCTGTCATTCTTTTTGATGGCACTCAGTGGCGTAGGTTTGATCCTGCATTCACTGAATAAGATTTTTAATCCGCATCTTATCCATGCAAACAATATTCATACAAAAAACAAGTAGAGGCTGAACATGATTGGAATAGTAATGTTTTTCGTAGCCTTGTTTGCGCTTTTACTTGGCTTCCCAGTGGCGTTTACCTTTGGTGGTATCGCGTTAATCTTTGGTGTTTGGGCTGAGGGCATTGAAATGTTTGCCTTCATGCCATATCGAATTCAATCCATTATGGAAAACACGGTTCTGATGGCCGTTCCATTGTTTGTTTTTATGGGGCTCGTTCTACAAAAGACCAAGCTTGCTGAGCAGTTGCTTGAGTCTATGGGGCGACTGTTTGGCGGCGTTCGTGGTGGTATCGCAATCTCGACGGTACTCGTAGGTTCTCTGCTTGCCGCTTCTACTGGCGTGGTTGGTGCTTCTGTTGTTGCGATGGGCCTTATCTCCCTACCTGTAATGCTCAAGTACAATTACGACAAAGGCTTAGCCTGCGGCACTATTTGTGCGTCTGGTACGCTAGGGCAGATCATTCCACCCTCCATCGTATTGATTCTATTGGGTGATGTTCTAGGTGTTCCTGTAGGCGACTTGTTCCAAGCGGCGATTTGGCCGGGTGTGATGCTGGTCGGCGCGTACATCGTTTATATCTTGATATACGCGAAGCTACACCCTGAAGCGGCTCAACCGATTGAACGTGATGACTCTATCAGCCGTAAGCAAGAAGTGTTTAATGCACTGAAAGCGATTATTCCGCCTTTAGCGCTCATCATTGTTGTACTGGGCTCTATCTTTGCAGGTGTTGCTACGCCAACCGAGTCAGCGGCATTAGGTGGCGCGGGTGCGATGATTCTTGCACTGCTTTACGGTCAGTTTAGTTGGTCGATGGTCTACGACGCGTCGAAAGAGACGGTGAAAGTAACCGCGATGGTATTTGCTATCTTGTTGGGTGCAACGGCATTCTCAATGGCGTTTACCTACACTGGTGGTGACTATCTGGTTGAAGAGTGGATGCTACAACTGCCAGGTGAAAAATGGGGCTTCTTGATCATTACCATGCTGGTGATTCTGATTCTGGGGTTCTTCATCGACTTCGTAGAGATCTGTTTCATCATTGTGCCGATCATTGCGCCAGTTGCTGAACTGATGGGCATCAACATGACATGGTTCGCTATCCTTATCGCGATGAACCTACAAACCTCATTCCTGACGCCGCCATTTGGTTTTAGTCTGTTCTATCTCAAAGGCGTAGCACCTAAAGGTGTGACAACTAAGGACATCTACCGAGGCGTGATGCCGTTCATTCTGATTCAAATCCTCGTACTTGGATCACTTCTCGCTTTCCCATCTTTCTATGGAATGTGAGTGAAGCCAAGAATGTGAATGATATGTTTCAACGGCTATCTATAAATTGCTAAAGTAAAACGGCTTATTGATGTTCAGTAAGCCGTTTTTTGTGAGGGAAAGGAATGCCTCTAAAAGCCAAGCTGATTTTGCTGACGCTGCTCCCGTTGCTGCTGGTAACGGCGAGTATTAGCTGGATCTCGCTGCACCAGACTAAAACGTTAGGCGCTAAAGAAGTCGAGATCTTTAGAGATAGCCTAATCAAGTCGCGTGAAAACGCCCTCAAAGACACGGTTGACCTCGCTTTCGACGCCATAGAACACGTCTATAACGATCCAAATATCCAAGAAGCCCAAGCCAAAAAAAAAGTTCGAACCATATTGTCTAAACTTAGATATGGCTCTGATGGGTACTTCTTCGCATACGATCGCCACGGGACCAACTTGGTTCATCCAATTCAGCCAGAATTGATAGGCCAAAACCTACTCCAACTGCAAGATGAAGATGGCGATTTTCTGATAGAGGCTCTGTTAAGAGAAGCGCAAACCGGAGGCGGGTTTCACCAGTATTTGTGGCAAAAGCCTTCGACGGGTGAGGTGGTGTCTAAGCTGAGCTACGCCGCTTGGTTAGAGCGTTGGGACTGGATGATTGGCACCGGCTTGTATATTGAAGACGTACACCAAGAAGTGGCTTCGATGCAGGCTGCGATAAATAAGAATATTGAAACCACGTTCTTTTCGATTGTGGTGATTTTGAGCGTAACGGTCGCGGTCATCATCGTGCTGACCTTGGCTATTAACATGCATGAACATCGGATTGCTGATAACAACTTAAAGGAGCTGGCGCATAAGACGGTGATGTTCCAAGAAGACGAGAAGAAGCATCTAGCGCGTGAGTTGCATGATGGTATTAACCAATTATTAGTGTCGAGTCGTTGCCATTTGGAACTGCTCGGTAATAAGCTACAAAATGAAGACCTTAAAGCACATTTGAATAAGTCGCAGCATTCACTGATGCGAGCGATCGAAGAAGTGAGGCACATCTCGCATCAACTTCGTCCAAGTTCGTTGGATGATATTGGTTTAGAGGCGGCATTGTCTTCATTGTTGTTAGATTTTCAGGCGCATTCGGGTATTGAAGTAGAAACCTTGTTTAGCACTCAACAGGGTAAGTTGAAATCTGAGGCTGCGACAACCTTGTATCGAGTGGTGCAAGAGTCGCTGAATAATATCGAGAAACACGCGCAAGCGACCAAAGTAACGGTTATCGCTCAGCAAATTGGTAATGTGTTGCAACTACTGATTCAAGATAACGGTGTCGGTTTCAACACCTATAAAGCGATGGAAAAACGAGGGATCGGGCTGCGTAACATGAGAGAGCGAGTGGAGTTCATCGGTGGTGACTTTGAATTGATGAGTGAGATTGGCCTCGGAACGGAAATTACAGTGTTACTGACACTAGAGGGATTAATGAATGAGTGAAGTTATTCGAGTTGTGATTGCTGATGATCACCAAGTGGTACTGGATGGCTTTATGGCGAGATTGGAACTCGAGCCAGATATTAGCGTGATAGGTACGGCCAGCAATGGACTAGAAGCGGTAGAGGTGGTTAAGTCTCTGCGCCCTGATGTGGTGTTGATGGATATCAGCATGCCTATCATGAATGGCATTGATGCCACCCATCTGATTAAAGAAGAAGACCCAGAAGCCAAGGTCCTGATGCTGACCATGCATAACAACCGTGAATACATCATGAAGGTGATGCAGTCGGGTGCTGTCGGTTACATGTTGAAAGAGATTTCGGCTGAAAAAATGGTACAGGCAATCAAAACGGTCAATCAAGGATCGACCTATTTCTGTGAAAAAGTCACGCAGAATTTGTTTACTCAGCCGATTACTCCCACGCCATCTGTCAAGAATCCATTGAGCAGACGTGAAGAGGCTGTGCTGAAATTAGTCGCAAAAGGGGAGAGCAGTAAAGAGGTCGCAAAGGCGCTGAATATCAGCTATCGAACGGTAGAAACCCATAGGCAAAATATTAAGCATAAGCTCGATATTCACTCTACGGCAGAGCTTGCTAAATATGCGGTCAGCTCCGGGCTTGTGGACTGATCTTACGCTAAATAACGTTAAATGTGTAATTTAATTACTAAATGTGTAATTTACGCCTCCTTTATGGAGGTTTTTTTAGTATTTTTGCGACAGGTTGATATTCTTCTTTTCGAAATTTAAGCGCCGAATGCAATGTTGCAAACTGTGCGCTGCAAATTAGAGAGGAAGCATGGAGCCTGTAAAAGATAGGTATAGTATTGAAAATACCGATTATACAGTAGGACAAGATAACGTTCAGAAATGGGGTTTTGATGTTCATAACCCAGTATTTGGAATCAGTGCAGGGGCGATCATTATCTTCCTGTTGGCACTTCTAGTCGCAGACCCTGAAACCGCAAAAGCGGCGCTTGATGGAATCAAATGGAAAGTCATTGGTAACTTCGATGGTTTCTTCATGTGGGCAGCAAACATCTTCGTAATTTTCTGTTTTGCCCTCATTGTCTCCCCGTATGGCAAGATACGTATTGGTGGCAATGATGCCAAAGCAGAGCACTCAAACCTATCTTGGATGTCGATGTTATTCGCCGCAGGAATGGGTATTGGCTTAATGTTCTGGGGTGTTGCTGAGCCAGTAGCTTATTTCACTGGCTGGTATGAAACACCACTAGGTGTTGAAGCTTACTCTCCTGAAGCGGCGAAGTTGGCTCTTGGTGCAACCATCTACAACTGGGGTCTGCACGGTTGGGCGATTTACGCGGTTGTTGCTCTAGCGCTTGCCTTCTTCACCTTCAATAAAGGTTTACCTCTATCAATCCGCTCTATTTTCTACCCTATCTTGGGTGATAGAACTTGGGGTTGGTTTGGTCATATTGTTGATATCGTCGCTGTGCTTGCAACGCTATTTGGCCTTGCAACTTCATTGGGCTTAGGTGCTCAACAAGCGACCAGTGGTATTAACCATGTATTTGGTACCGATGGCGGTATTGGCATGCAGCTGATTGTTATCGCAGTGGTTACTTTCTTAGCGACAATGTCCGTGGTTCGTGGCATCAACGGTGGTGTAAAGCTTCTGAGTAATGTGAACATGCTGGTTGCTTTGGGCTTACTTATCTTCGTTACCATCGCTGGTGGCATGGCGGGTATTAAAGCAATCCCAACCGCGCTAATGGGCTACATTGAAAACTTCATTCCCTTAAGCAATCCTCACGGTCGTGATGACGAAACGTGGATGCAAGGTTGGACGGTATTCTACTGGGCATGGTGGATGTCTTGGTCACCATTCGTAGGCATGTTCATCGCTCGTATCTCTAAAGGTCGAACGATTCGTGAATTCATCGTTGCTGTATTGTTCATCCCAACGACAGTAATCATCATCTGGATGGCTATTTTCGGTGGCATCGCGATTGATCAAGTGGCGAACAAGGTGGGCGAGATTGGTGTGAATGGTCTGCAAGATATTACACTTTCTCTTTTCCATACTTACGATGCTCTGCCAATGAGCTCTGTGCTTTCAGTGGTATCGATTGGTTTGATTATGGTGTTCTTTATCACCTCTTCTGATTCAGGCTCATTGGTTATCGATAGCATTACCTCTGGCGGTAAAGTGGATGCACCGGTTCCACAACGTGTATTTTGGGCGTTGATGGGCGGCGCGATTGCAGCGGTTCTACTATGGGTTGGTGGTACGGAATCTATTCAAGCACTGCAAGCTGGAACGGTATCGATGGCGCTACCATTTGCCTTCATATTATTGCTTATGTGCCTAAGCTTATTGCTAGGTTTACGAACTGAAAATCAATTGGTTAAGCACCAAAATGCTTTGAGTTAAAAGTATTTTTGATAAAAAGGTCGACAGGGTCGACCTTTTTTTCGTCATAAACTTGAGTAATTACGTGAATATTGTTTGAAATTCCATCGAACCGATTCTAGTTTACTGAAAACAACAAGTTAACCTGCTAAACTTCAGACATCCAAGTATTTGAATTATTGTGACAACAGCTTGTACTACTTGGATCGTAGGTTCGAGTTTGTAATTAAGTCGCAGGTAAGTAAGGAATACGAGGTCAATAGACCCTAATAGAATTCCGTAGAGAGGGATAATGACTAAAGGTATAGATAAATACAGTATCGACAGTACGGATTACACTGTCGGTCAAGATAACGTCCAAAAATGGGGTTTTGATGTTCATAACCCAGTATTTGGTATTAGTGCGGGACTTATCGCTTTGTTCCTGATCGGTGTTCTTATTACAGATACCGCTTCAGCAAAGGCTGCGCTAGATGGCGTTAAAGGCCAGATTATCAATTCGTTTGATTGGCTTTTCATCTGGTCGGGTAATATTTTCGTAATTTTCTGCTTAGGTTTGATTGTTTCTCCGTACGGCAAAATCCGCCTTGGTGGTGTTGATGCGACGGCAGATTACTCATTCTTCTCTTGGCTATCGATGCTGTTTGCCGCAGGTATGGGTATCGGCTTGATGTTCTGGAGTGTGGCAGAGCCAGCGGCTTACTTCACGGGTTGGTTTGAAACTCCGTTAGGTGTTGAACCAAACACACCAGAAGCTGCAAAACTGGCATTGGGCGCAACCATGTATCACTGGGGTCTACACCCTTGGGCGATTTATGGCGTAGTAGCACTGTCACTTGCGTTTTTCTCTTACAACAAGGGATTGCCTCTTTCTATCCGTTCTATCTTTTACCCAATTTTAGGTGATAGAGCTTGGGGCTGGGCAGGTCACATTGTTGATATTCTTGCTGTACTTGCAACGCTATTTGGTCTGGCGACATCGTTAGGTCTTGGTGCACAACAAGCGGCAAGTGGTATTCAGCATGTATTCGGCATTGAAGCGGGCTTAGGTCTGCAAGTTATTGTGATTACAGCGGTGACTTTATTGGCGGTAGTATCAGTACTTCGTGGTATTGATGGTGGCGTTAAAGTTATCAGTAACATCAACATGTTGGTGGCTTTCCTACTGCTTATCTTAGTGGCTCTAATCGGCTACGCGGTGACTTTAGGTTCTATCCCAACGACATTGATGGCATACATTGAAAACATCATTCCGTTGAGTAACCCTCACGGTCGTGAAGATGAAACGTGGATGCACGGTTGGACTGTATTCTACTGGGCTTGGTGGATCTCATGGTCTCCATTCGTAGGTATGTTTATCGCACGTGTTTCTAAAGGTCGTACCGTTCGTGAGTTCATCACAGCAGTACTGATTGTACCGACTACAGTGACTATCATTTGGATGTCAGTATTCGGTGGCATGGCGATTGACCAAATCGTGAATAACGTTGGTATTCTTGGTCAAGACGGCCTAACAGATGTATCACTAGCAATGTTCCAAATGTTTGATGCACTGCCGTTCGGGACTCTGCTTTCAATCATTGCGGTTGTATTGGTTCTAGTCTTCTTCATTACATCGTCTGACTCAGGCTCTCTAGTAATCGACAGCATCACCGCGGGTGGTAAAGTTGATACGCCTGTGCCTCAACGTGTGTTCTGGGCGTTCCTAGAAGGTGCGATTGCTGTGGCTCTATTGTGGGTTGGTGGTACTGAAGCAGTACAAGCTCTACAAGCGGGTGCAATCTCTACAGCATTGCCATTCACCATCATTCTATTACTGATGTGTGTGAGCTTGCTAATGGGTATGCGTACAGAAAAACGCTAGGCTTTGTAAGCTGAAATCTACTGCAATTTATACGCAGTAGAGTGGTAAATAATATGAAGGCAGAAGAGGAAACTCTTCTGCCTTTTTTGTTTCTTCTTTACCGTGTTTTCTTGTCTCTTTTTAACATGTGAAGTGCGATAAAAATACTAATAACCGTAGAGATAATGCCGCCTTAAATTTGGCGACAAGCCAAGGAATTGACATTAGGTAAGCTTATGGTTTGCTTAAAATTATATTCCGATATTAAATTATAAAATTGCTCGAATTTAATACTGATATTGGGTAGTATGCGCGAGATTTCCCACCACTCGTGAAACTTTGACATGAAACTAACACTAAAGCAGAAGTTGATAGGCGCTAGCCTATCTGCTGTTGTCGTTATGGCTACAGCGTTGACTTGGTTATCAGCAAACCAATTATTTGAACAGACTCGTAATGGCGTATACCTACGAGCTGAAAGCGTATCTGAAGCAGCATCTGAAGGTATTAAAAACTGGATTGATATCCGTACTGATATCGCATCAGCATTTAATGACTTTTCACGAGAGGATGATGTTGTTCCTTTCCTTAGACAAGCTCGTGTAGCGGGTGGCTTTGACGATATCTTTTTAGGTACTCCAGAAGGTGGAATGTACCGTTCACATCCTGAACGTAATCGTGCAGATTACGATCCTCGTCAACGTCCTTGGTACCAAGAAGCAAACGCTGCAGGTAAGCAAATCATTACTACGGCTTACCAAGATGCAATCACCAAAGCACTTCTAGTAACGATCGCAGAACCTGTTCGCCACAACGGCCAACTTGTTGGTGTTGTTGGTGCAGACGTACTGATCGACCAGTTGGTTAACGATGTAATCAGCCTTGATGTTGGTGACAACGCTTACGCAATGCTAATTGATGCCTCTGACGGCACATTCCTAGCACACCCAGATTCAGCACTAAGCTTGAAGCCGGTAAGCCAGCTTTCAAACGATATCTCTATGCCTATCATCGAAAACGCAGTGCGTACGGGTAGCATCGAGATCATCAAAGAGCGCGGCGCAGACAAGCTGCTTTACTTCACGAAGGTGCCTAACACTAACTGGATCTTCGCGGTTCAGATGGACAAAGCAACAGAAGAAGCGAACCACTCAACGCTACTTACTCAGCTGATCATCACTGCTGTCGTTATTACGCTCATCGTAATCGTACTCGTGTCTTGGTTAGTAAGCTTCCTATTCCGCGACCTAAACCGCGTTTCAGCAGCACTTGAAGAAATTGCTTCAGGTGAGGGCGATCTTACTCAACGCCTTGAGCCTAAGAGCGACGACGAAATTGGTCAGCTTGCAGCAAACTTCAACCGCTTTGTGGGTAACATGCACACCATGGTGATCAAGCTAAGCGAAGTATCTGCTGCGCTAGGCAACCAAGCACGTCAAACGGCTTCTCAAGCTGAAGAACGTAGTGCTCGTATCCAAATGCAACAAGACGAGATCAACATGGTAGCAACAGCCGTTAATGAAATGGCTGCAGCAACACAAGAGATCGCAGGTAACGCAGACCACACTGCACAGAACTCATCTGAAGCGGTTGGCGCGTGTGAGCACGGTACTGGTCAAGTGACACAGACTCAAAGCTCTATCCAAAACCTTGCTCAAGAAGTTCAAATCGCAACTAACGTGATTCTCGAGCTTGAAGAGCACGGCAACAGCATCAACGCTATCTTGTCTAACATTCAAGGTATTGCAGAACAAACGAACCTACTTGCACTTAACGCCGCTATTGAAGCAGCACGTGCCGGTGAGCAAGGTCGTGGTTTCGCAGTAGTAGCGGATGAAGTTCGAGTTCTGAGCCAACGTACACACGGTTCAACGCAAGAAATTCAACAAACGATTGAGTTGCTGCAAGGTACAACAGGCAAAGCGGTTAACATCATGAACGATAGCCGTACACTTGCTGAAACCAGTGTTGATGACGCGAACTCAGCGGCTGCAAGCCTAACGCAAATCCATGCTGCTGTTGAACGCATCAGTGACATGGCAACACAGATTGCTTCTGCTGCAGAAGAGCAAGCGTCAGTAACGTCTGAGATTACTCGTAACACTGAAGGAATCCGTGACGTATCTAACGAGCTAGCAGACGAAGCACACCAAGCTGCAGAGCAAGCCGCTCAACTTTCTGAGCTGTCTCACGAGCTAGAAAGCGAAATCAGCCGCTTCAAGCTTTAAGCACTAACTCGTAATTTAAAAGCCGAATGTGATTATCACATTCGGCTTTTTTGTGCGTGCTAGTTAGAGTTATGAATCCCTAACTAGTTATTCGGATAGCCAGGGAATTTCGCTTTAAGGTTGGCACGAGTAGGGAAGTACTGCTCCATAAATTTAACCATCGCAGGGTCGTTCGCTTGTCGTTTTTAAGCTGTTTGGGTATTGGCATCAAGGTCAGTACTTATTGTAAGTGACTGGCCAAGTTTGATTGGAGAAGGGTGTAGTTCAGGAGAATCACAGACACAAAAAAGCCCGAGCATAAACTCGGGCCTTGAATCGTTTTCTTTATAGCTTAAGGGGAAGCTAGATTGCCTGACGAAGTTGGAAATAACGTCCTTCTTCGTTTAACAGTTTCTCATGAGAGCCGTTTTCAACAATCTCGCCTTGTTCAATCAGAACGATAGAATCCATCGATTCTAAACCAATCAAACGGTGCGTAATGAAGATAACCGTCTTGCCTTCAAAGTGCTTCTCGAACAGTGCCATGATGCTTTGCTCGGTTTGCTTATCTAAGCCTTCTGTTGGCTCATCAAGAAGCAGGATAGGGGCATCATGAAGAATCGTACGTGCGATACCAATACGGCGCTTCTCACCACCAGACAGTTGACGACCACCGTCACCTAACCAGCTATCAAGTGCGTTATTCTCAAGCAACTTTTCTAGGCCAACGTCTTTTAGGATATTGGCTAAGTGATCATCGGTTGCTTCTGGTCTTGCAATCAACAAGTTGTCACGCAAAGTACCATTTAGAATGTCGACACGCTGGCTTACCACACTGATTGATTCACGAAGCTGTGATTCATTCCACTGAGTCAGTTCAATGCCCGCGATTGAGATGTAACCCTTCTTAGGATCCCAGTAGCGAGTCAGAAGCTGAATCAGAGTCGATTTACCAGAACCCGTTTGACCCACAATCGCAACCTTGTTCGTTGCAGGGATCGTTAGGTCGACAGCGTTCAGAACATTGCGCTCAGAGTCAGGGTAGTTGAACGTCACGTTTGAGAACGTAATATCAAGTGGCTTGTTGATGTCGAGCTTCTCTTCAGCGAACTGAACTTCAGGCTCCGACAAAATAACTTCGTTCAAGCGGCGTGCAGAAGACAGAGTCTGACCTAAATGCTGGAACGCGCCTGCGATTGGCATCAATAGCTCAAAACTTGCCATGGTTGCGAACGCCATTAGCGCGATGAACGGGTCTGGTGCATTACCACCCACGCCGTCAGCCGCAAGCCAAAGCATAAGAACCAGCGTCAAACCGTTGAACAGCATTAGCGCTGCTGAAGCCATACCGGTTAGGTTAGCGTTCACAAACTGATTCGCCATCAGCTTGCGTTGCGTTTCTAGAATCGCATTACGGTAACGCTCCTCAGCACCGAACAGAGTTAGCTCGCTGTAGCCTTCAATCCAATCAAGCGTCGTTACACGAAGATCCGCTTTGTTCTGTGTTAGCTCACCACCATTACGTTTACCAAGCTTGTAGAACAAGATTGGCCAAACCAACAGCATGATAAGAAGGATAGAACCTAGGATTAAACCTAGTGAGCTATCAAACCACATCAAGAACAGAGTCAGGAAGAAGATCCCAAATACACCCACCGTCACTGGGCTTACTAAGCGCAAGTAAACGTGGTCCATTGCATCGACATCAGCAACCAAACGGTTCAGTAGGTCAGCATCACGAAGGTTTGAAATACGACCTGGGATCAGCGGAGCCAGCTTCTTAAAGAAGAAGATACGCAGATCAGTCAGTAGTTTGAATGTCGCATTGTGGCTCACAACACGCTCACCCCAACGACCCGCTGTTCGGCTCATTGCTAAACCACGTACACCACCACCTGGTAGCATGTAGTTGAAGGTTTCACGTGCAATCGTAAGGCCAGCAACCGCAGAAGCTGAAATAAACCAGCCTGATAGCGTTAACAAGCCGATAGAAGCCGACAGAGTAGCAAAAGCCAATAGCATGCCTAGCGATAGGCCAAACCAATGCTTTTTATAGAGTTTCAGGTAAGGCAGTAAATCACGCATCTAAATTACCCTTATTATCTTGTTGAGCTAAGTTCGCGTTAAGCATCTCTTCGAATAAACCACCCGCAGTCGAAAGCTGAGAGTAATGACCTTGTTCAACCAGACCACCATCGCGCATAACCAGAATGTTATCGACCGATTGAAGCGGAGCGAGTTGGTGCGTCACAAGCAGGGCAGTGCGGCTTTCGATGTTGCTATTGATGCCTTTCATTACCAACTGTTCGCTACGAGTATCTAGGCTGGCAGTGGGTTCATCGAGCAACCAGAACTGACCGTCTTGAATCATTGCGCGAGCCAGAGCCAAACGCTGAGATTGACCCACAGACAGACCGCCAGAGCGATCAGAAATCATGTAATCCAAGCCGTGCTCATTTACGAATTCGTTAGCAAAAGACTGCTCAAGTGCGTTCTCGACAACTTGGTCAGTGATATCGTGCTTACCTAGAGTGACGTTGTCACGAATTGTGCCGTGCAGTAGCAACGGGTTTTGACCAACCCAGCTAATGGTTTTACGCCAAGAGGCTAAGTCTAGGTCACGCAGTTCAATGCCATTGATTTTCAAGCTTCCTTCATAAGGCATGAAACCAAGAATGGCGTTGATCAAACTTGTTTTACCTGCACCACTTGGGCCAACTAACGCAGTCGATTGGCGAGTGTTAAGCGCGAACGAGATAGGACCAACCAGTTGAACACCTTCAGGGCTCAATACTTTCAGATCTTGAGCTTCAATATTGATGCCTTGAGCTGGGTCGAGCTGAGTGTCGCCTGATTTAACCTTAGTGATGTCTGTTTCTAGGAACTCGACAATACTTTCGGCAGCGCCAACCGCTTGTTGCTTCGCGTGGTAGAAAGTACCTAAGTCGCGCAGAGGTTGGTAAAACTCTGGCGCCAAGATAAGGATAAACAAACCTGCGAATAGCGTAATGCCCGCGCCGTAGTGGCCGAAGTTAAGCTCACCAATGTAGGTGAAACCAAAGTAAACCGCTGTCATCGCGATAGAGATCGACGTGAAAAACTCAAGTACAGCAGAAGACAAGAAAGCGATTTTCAACACATCCATGGTACGCGTTCTGAACACTTCAGATGCACCTTTCAATACCTCTGTTTCAGCGTTGGTGCGATCAAATAGACGGATGGTTGTCATTGACTGCAAACGGTCGTAAAAGTGACCAGAAAGACGCTGCAGTGCTTTGAAGTTTTTACGGTTTGCATCGGCTGCTTTCATACCAACCAATGCCATGAACATCGGCACCAGTGGAGCAGTAATCAAGAAGATCAGTCCTGCTGCCCAGTTAACTGGGAACACCACAACCAAAATAATGAATGGAATCATTACCGACAGAGACATTTGAGGTAAGTAACGAGAGAAGAAGTCTTGCATGTCTTCTACTTGTTCTAGCAACAGCGTTGCCCACGTACCGGCAGGTTTACCTTTAATGTAAGCAGGGCCTAACTCACGTAACTTATCAAGGATCAGTTGCCTTATGTAGACCCGGATCTGTTCACCACAGCGATAACCTGCGATTTCACGTCCCCATGTACAGCCAGCACGGCCAACGACCGATAATGCCAAGCCTGCGAAATGACCAACCAGTTCAGATTTATCGACATTCTCGATGATCAGCTGGTGAAGAATAGAGGCGAGAAGAGCTGCTTGAGCAATTAAGAACACGCTTGAAAGTACGCCAAGGCTAATCGCAATCATAAGCCAGCGTTTCGCTAACTTACTCTGTTGCTTAAGCCACTTGTTCAAGCTGCGTTGTTTTTTCTTATCCATTATGAAGGCTTAATGATAATTATTATTTGTTGAGGGCGGGTAGTATACAAAAGAAAGCCCAGTGGATATACCGCTGGGCTCTAGGGATTTACAACAAATTGTGATGATGCCCTGCATCTACTGAGGCGAGAGCTCCGATAATCAAATCTGCAATCTCAGATTTACTTATCGTTAAGGCCATCTAGGAAGCGTTCAGCATCCAGTGCAGCCATACAACCTGTACCAGCAGAAGTGATTGCTTGGCGGTAGTTGTGGTCCATTACATCACCTGCAGCGAACACGCCCGGGATGCTAGTTTGTGTTGCGTTACCTTCAAGACCAGACTGAACGATGATGTAGTCATCTTTCATGTCCACTTGGCCTTTGAAGATTTCAGTGTTTGGTTGGTGACCGATAGCAATGAATGCGCCCATTACTTCGATGTCTTCTGTTTTATCAGACTGAGTATCCTTAATACGAACGCCCGTTACGCCCATGTCGTCGCCTAGAACTTCGTCTAGCGTGCGATCAGTGTGAAGAACAATGTTGCCGTTCTCTACTTTGTCCATTAAACGCTTAACAAGAATCTTTTCAGCGCGGAACGTGTCACGACGGTGAACAAGGTGAACTTCAGACGCGATGTTAGATAGGTAAAGTGCTTCTTCAACAGCGGTGTTACCACCACCAACAACCGCTACTTTCTGGTTGCGGTAGAAGAAACCATCACACGTTGCACAAGCAGAAACGCCGCGGCCTTTGAATGCTTCTTCAGACTCTAAACCTAGGTACTTAGCCGATGCGCCCGTTGAGATGATCAACGCATCACAAGTGTACTCGCCAGAATCGCCTTTAAGACGGAAAGGGCGGTTTGATAGGTCTACTTCGTTAATGTGGTCGAACAGGATCTCTGTTTCAAAGCGCTCTGCGTGCTCTTTCATGCGATCCATTAGAGCTGGACCCGTTAAACCTTCAGGATCACCCGGCCAATTTTCCACTTCTGTCGTGGTTGTAAGCTGACCACCTTGCTGCATACCGGTAACAAGTACAGGGTTTAGGTTTGCACGAGCAGCGTAAACTGCAGCTGTATAGCCAGCAGGGCCAGAACCAAGAATCAATAAATTACAGTGCTTTACGTCGCTCATGAGGACTCCGAAATTGAAATTGTTTTTATTTATAATCGCTTAGGATTGTATGGAAAATATGGAGGCAATAAAAGGTTAAACAAGGGCAGAAGTGTAATTAATCGTTATAGTTTAGAACTTAATCGAGACAAACGTTTTCATGGCTTAAAGATCGGCGAAACCATCATCTTCTTCAAGGATTGTTGCTGCCGACTTTTCGATTTCTAACGAGCATATCAAAACACGCCCAAATAACTGTATATAAAAACAGTATTTAATTATAAGATTACACGCAACGTTTGATAGGCAAAGTTAGAAAGATGAGGAACGAGCAATGAACTTACTCCCAACAGGCACACAGCTAGGTAAATTGGAACTACTGGAAGTGTATCAAGTGGCTTAAATAACTTTACATATCACATAATGGTTATGTGATATGTTTAATATCATTCACTAAATTTTGATTGAGTGTAGAGTGAATTGTAGTGGAATTAGAAGGTTAAGATAAGCCTATGTTAGTTGTTGACGTTACCGACTGGAAAAAAGATGAACGCCATGCAGTCTTCCCTGTTGGCGCTCGTGATAAAGAAATGATTTGGTCTCCTGAATACGAAGTCGATGGTGTTAAAGCTAATTGGCCATACTTGTTTAAAGAGTCTATCTATCGTTACCCTGACCAGTACTGGACAGAGCTAGTTGCGTATATCGTATCTAAGCATTTAGGTGTTGATGTCCCTAAAGTGTTGCCTGCAATGAAGCAGGCTGAAGGTGAGACCATTTACGGTTCTCTAATCGAATGGTTTTATGATGTGGAAGTAGAGCGCTTTGTTCATGCGGGTTCTTATTTTAAGCGAATGATCCCAGATTTTGATGATAAAATGGGTAAGGAGCATAATCTTACGGATATGGGGATTATTATTCGTCTTTTATCCATGAAAGCTAACCTTAAAACGAATGGGTTGCTTTGGATATCTGAAATGGCATTGTTTGATGCTTTGATCGGAAATACGGATAGACATCAGGAAAACTGGGGAGTGGTTTTTAAACCAGGAGAAATATCTTGCTTAAGCCCTTTATTCGACAATGGTACTAGTTTAGGCCATGAGCGCTTTATAGAGCATGTTAGAGATTGGGATGAACATCGCTTAAAAGTATATATAAAGAAAGGAAAACATCACCTTAGGTTAAAACGTGAAGATACTCAGGATAGAGTGCCGCACTTTCTTCTTGTTAAAGCTCTTTTCAACTTTAATCAAGAGAGTAATGCTCACATTAAACTAAAGGTTGATAACCTTGACTTAGTGAGTATGCTAGCGGAAATAGAAGATTTAACTAAGATTAAAGCGGAAGTTCCTTTTACTCGAGAAAGGTTTGAGTGGATTCAAAAGAATCTAGAAGTACGCTTTAAGTTAATAAAAGAAGAATTAAAAAAATGATTACGATAGAAAATCCACTACATGTAGAAACACTCTTTTTGACTTGGCAATCTAATAGCGATCGCAATCAGCGCTACTTGGTTGGGCTCCTTAAAAAGGCTGCTAGTGGTTTTGAGTTTTCATATTTAGTTGATACACCCGATTATATTGCCGCTTTGGACCATGGCTTTATGGGCTACCCTGCCTTTCGCTTAAGTGATGACGTGTATACAAATGACGTAATGACTACATTTATGAAGAGGCTCCCACCACGTTCGCGACGTGATTTCAGGAAGTATTTAACAAACCATTATTTGTCGGAGAACTTCGACGGTACTGATTTTGATTTAATTTCTCATACCGGCATCCAGCTACCTAGTGATGGCTTCGACTTAGTCCCTGATTTATCGGAAGCACAGCTACCATTTGATTATTTAATGGAAGTTGCAGGTTCGCGTTACTACATCACTGGTGATGAGGCTGCTTCTATAGATATAGGTGCGCGGGTTCGCTTTGAGTGTGAAAATGATAATGAATTTGACTGTAATGCAGTCGCCTTGTTTATCGCAGAACAACCGATAGGGTACATAAACAAGTTAATTTGTCCTGCATTTAGAAGATTGATGACGCGTGATATTTCATGCACTGTAGCTAAAGTGTCGGGGACGGTAGATCGCCCGCTCATTTATGTCATGTTTTCTGCTAAATAATAAAAGCCTCCAATTGTAGAGCATTGAATAATTTGACTTTGCTCTTGCAAATTGGCACTTTCTACAAAAATCTGTTCTCACAGAAGTAAAAAAGAGAAGCCCACGTTGGCTTCTCTTTTTTGTTGAGACACCTAACAGTCCAAGGTGAACTGAGGCATTGTATGGGCACTTTGTGGTGTGAATGAAATTATTACAAAAAATGGTTTAATTTTCAGTTGGTTAAATTACTCCAGTTACGTTTCGGAGCACTAACTTGTTAGCTAAAGATCTTAAAACAATGTGATCACTAAGCGACCAAGTCTTATTCTAACTACACAGCCATTATCGTCTTACCTATGACCTGAAGCTTCGTCCATTGCTCTGACCTATTTCAAACGTTTCATACTCTTGGTTGCCTGAAAACACTAAGTAAACTCCTTTCTCAATACCCAATTCAAATTCTTCACATAAACCAGATCATTAATGCATATTAGGTGTGCATCGTTTAAATCGGAGTGTTTTCGTGACTGAAAGGTCAGTGAAGCTGCTGCGTGAAAGGGATCATATTTATTTAAGGGCGGCCGAGTTCCCCCCGAACTCGACCTGTTCCAGACGCGCAAGCAAAGGCGTTTGGTTTCTGGCGTACTCATAAATTAACCAATTTCAGTTTGTTGTGTAAATAATCAATAGTTTGGCAATTGATAGGTAGGTCGTATTTCGCGGTGCAAAAGCATAGAAATGAATGATGGCGAGCGTGATGCCTGAACTCAGGCAAGAAGGCTGGCGTATTAAAGGGAAAGGGCTGACACAATATGAAACATAGCTTGCTAGTTTATAATATCGTTAAATTTAAATTTGCAGGGATTTATAACTAGCTAGTGGAGTGTGCTAGTTTTAAGAGTTGGCCATCTTTTATTCTGGTGTTATGCACTGCTTTTGAATTTAAAGTTAGTTTTACTATCTGAATTATTATTTCTGACGGGATAAATGATTGTTTAATGTTGATTTGACAAGATCTTCAAGTATCCTTTATGTAAACAAAACGTTAAATATCGAAAGTGAATTAACAATCATTAAGGAGTCGATGATGTTACATGCTCACGAAAATACCCTACATATTACCCACCTCAGTAACCACGCAGTTGAGGAGTTGTCACCGTCATTCTCTAAGCTTCCAAGCACAGAGCATGCGGATGGTCAGTTTCGATTGAGAAGGTACTCGGTGGTTCAATTCAGTAATGGACAAGTCGTAGAGCTAGACAAACATAACTTTGTTCAGTCTGAAGACATTAATCACTTTCAAGGTGACGTTGTTCGCCAATTCGAACCAATTGAAGCACCAATCTTAAGCAGCGAAGGCATGCAAGAGATGTGTGAGTTGTTCATTGAAACCAATGGGCTTGAAGACGGGCAAGAAATCGAAATCCACCAAATCCGCATCGCTGCCATTTTTGAAGAGACACAGGTTGCGCCAGAAGGTGTTCACCAAGATGGCTTCGACCACATCGCTTTAATTGGTGTTAACCGTCATAACATTGTGGGTGGCGAGATCATGCTGTACCAAGATTCTCATGAAGCACCGTTCTTTAGAAAAGTGCTTGAAGACGGCGAAGTTGCAATGCTTGCAGACAGTAAGCTATGGCACAACGCACAGCCAATTCGCACCATAGACCACGACGAGATGGGTTACATGGATGTGTTTGTTCTAACGGCTAAGGATGCGCGCAATGTCCTTCACTCTTAATGATGTGCGCCAGCAGTTTAGCGCGCTAGGCCAATACCATAACGGTAAGCCGGTGACCTTTTTTGATGGGCCGGGTGGCTCTCAGGTTCCTGAAAATGTTTTAGCATCCATGACGGAATACCTTGGGCACTTTAATTCAAACCTAGGCGGTCATTACTTTTCTAGCCAGAAGACCACAGGTTTAATGCAGCAAGCGAGAGAAGCGGCACAAGCGCTACTCAATGCTGAGTCTTCTGGCAACGTTGTGTTCGGTGCGAACATGACCTCGCTGACCTTCCAACTTAGCCGAGCGATCAGCCGCGATTGGAAAGAGGGCGATGAAGTTATCGTCACTGCGTTAGACCATTACTCGAATGTATCAAGCTGGCAGCAAGCCGCAGACGACAAAGGCGCGATTGTTCGCCAAGTTCGTGTCGACGAGTCGGATTGCAGCCTAGACATGGCGCACTTTGAGTCGCTGCTTAACGAGAAAACCAAGCTTGTCGCGGTGACGTTTGCTTCGAACACGACTGGCTCTATTGTCGACATGGCAAAAGTTATTGAGCTTGCACATCAGCATGGTGCGCAGGTTTATGTCGATGCCGTTCATTACGCGCCACATCACTTGATCGATGTTCAGCAGCTGAATTGTGATTTCTTAGCGTGTTCAGCGTATAAATTCTTCGGCCCGCATGTGGGCATTGCGTATGTTGCACCTCAATGGCTGCATACGTTAAAGCCATACAAGGTAGAGCCTGCCACTAACATTGGCCCAGGCCGATTTGAAACGGGTACGCAAAGCTTTGAAGGCCTTGCCGGTGTAATTGCGGCGGTTGATTACTTGGCGCAGTTTGGTGAGCCAACAGATTCACTGCGTTCTCGTTTAGAGCAAAGCTACGCGCTTTATAATAAGCATGAAAGCCAACTCAGCGAGTACTTCCTTAAACGCTTGTCCGATCTTGAAGGGGCAAAGCTTTACGGGAAAACCGAATTTGATTCGAACCTAAGAACCCCAACGTTTGCGATTACCTTTGATAATCACTCTCCAGAGTTCATCGCTAAGAAGTTAGGTGAGCATAATATCTGTGTGTGGAACGGACATTTCTACGCATTAGGATTGGTAAAGCAATTGGGTATTGAAGAGCAGGGCGTGGTGCGTATTGGTTGTATGCATTACAACTCGATTGAAGAGATCGACTTGTTGTTTAATGTGCTTGAAGGGATCTTACGAAGTAACTAGCACTTTAATAGCTACAGAATTAGAAAAGAGCATACTTCTCTCAATAATATTGAGTAGGAAGTATGCTCTTTTTGTTTGATTGAACTTATATCTGTTTAACGGCAGTTATTCTATTAGGACGGTTACTAAGACTAAAGCGGTTACTCGATTAAGTTTCTGATTTAACTAAGACAGCTGCTTAACCAGAGCTGCACCTACTGCGTGCGCACTGGTTGGGTTCTGACCGGTAATCACTCGCTCATCAACAATCACAAGCTCTTGCCAAGGTTGAACCTTGTTGAAACGCGCTGCGCTGCGAGCAAGAGACTCTTCCAATAAGAACGGAATGTCATTGATTGTGCCAAAGTCGATCTCTTCTTCACGTGTAAAACCAGTCACCGATTTAGAGCTCAATAGCTTCTCGCCATTGCTTAAAACAATCGGAAGCAATGCTGCTGGGCCGTGACATACAGATGCGATCACACCACCATCTTCATAGTGCTTAGCCGCAATCGCTGCGAATTGCTCGTCGGTTGCTAAGTCAGAAAGCAAACCGAATCCACCTGGGTAGAAGATAGCATCGTAGCTTTCAGTATTGATTTGGCTTACTGGAATCGTATTGTTGATGCGGTTCTGGAAGTCATCATCCGCCAAGATATCAGCGTTAACCACATCTCCTTCAATATCCGTTCCGTAGAGTGGGGCTTTGCCACCATTGATAGAAGCGATGTCGTATTCGAATCCAGCAGCCATGATCTCTTTCAGAGCGTGGGTTAGTTCTGGAGCGTAAGTACCGTTCGCTTGGTCTGTATCGCCAAGTGTTGCGTGGTTAGTTACTGGAATTAGTATTTTTTTCATGATTCATCCCTTTGAGCTGCTGTTTTTTTATTTAGAAACGATGCCTGTAATTAGATGCTGACGCTTTTCGTTAAGCGCTAGGTATCGTGTTGTTACTTAGCTATCGCCGTCTTGTTGTATCTAATACTAGTTCCAAACCAATTAGGTGATAATATACTAAACAGGAAAAACATTGTTGCTATATAGCAAAGATAAGATACGGGTAGATTAAGTATGGACAGCTTTGAAGGTATTAATGAGTTTGTTGCGGTAGCCGAGTGTCACGGCTTTTCTGCAGCAGCAAAACAGTTGGGTTGCAGTACTAGTCATGTCAGTCGCCAAGTTTCAAGGTTGGAAGAGAGAGTTGGCGTGGCACTGCTTGCACGCTCTACACGAATGGTGAGCCTGACCGAATCGGGTCACACCTATTATCAGCAGTGTAGAGATTTGGTCATTGGGCTTCAGCAAGCGAATGAACAAGTCACGTCTCAACAAACTCAGCTTAGCGGTACATTACGTGTTAGTGCTGCGGGTGCATTTGCAGAAAATCATGTTGCGACAGCGCTGATGGAATTTGCCAAAGATCATCCTGAACTCACCATAGAAATGAACTTCAATACTAAGATGGTGAACTTCATCGAAGATGGTATCGACTTTGCCATTCGTTATGGTCGATTAGACGATTCAGGGCTGGTGGCAAGAAAGTTGGTCGATCGCCCAATGGCGGCCGCAGCCAGTAAAGACTATATAGAGCAATTTGGTACGCCCAATCACCCTGAGCAGTTGAAAATGCACAGCTGCATTATCGCCAACAGTGATCAGTGGCTATTTGAGAAAGAGGGCAAACCGTTAAATGCAGTGCGAGTGCATGGGCGCTGGCGCAGTAACAATTCGAGTGCAGTACTGAAAGCTTGTGAAGAGGGGCTTGGTGTTGTCTACCTTCCCAAAAGCAGTTTCAATGGCGGCCTGACTAATGGAAAGCTCGTTCCAGTGCTAGAAGAATATTGGGGAGCAGGTACAAGCAGTTGGATCGTATATCAAAACCGTCGCTTTGTTCCACAGAGAGCAAGGCTGGCTATCGACTTCTTAGTGTCTTATTTTTCCGATTGGAATGAATAACCGACGAGGTTTTAAGCAAACAGCCAAAATGCTAGAAGTGAATAATGAACGGAATTGAAAAGAGTCGTGATTAGCGCTAGCTACCTACTTTAAGGTCGAAAACAGAAAAGCTAATTCTTACATAGATATACGTTATCTTTTTTTGTTTTTTGACGCGAGTAATAGGAATGAGAGACTTGTCTACTTTTGATAACTGGTGTTAGCGATTGAATTGTAGAGAAGCTCGCAACAGTACGATATACTAGATACCATATTAATGTCCCTAACGCGTGATAGATTCTGTGGAAGCGTTGGCAGGATTTGTTGTTATGCTCCAGTTCATGAAGTGTAGCTAGAGTGCGGAGTTGGCAATGTCTTCAATAAATTTCGAATCCACGTACGGTGTAATAACTATTCAAGATATGAATGTAGTGAGTGTTGACGCTAACTATGCTCGCATCTATGGATACCAATCGCCCGAAGAACTAGTTTCTAATATCGATAGCTTTCTAGATTTAATCTCAGAAGATTACCATGTTTTAGCTTATCAAAATTACCTTGAAACGGTCAGTGGTCAACGCGACCCTCAGGTTCACACCTATACCAATGTTGATCGTAATGGCAGAGAGTTCACCGTGTTTTCTATCGACCATGTGACGGAGTGGCAGGGAAGACCTGCACTGCAAGTCACGGTTATCGATCTTTCCCCAGCGATTCAGCTGCAAAATGCGGTGCTTGAGCAAGATAAGATGTATCACGACATGATCATGCAATCTGGGCAGGGCATCTTGGTTCACCGAGATTTCAAGCCGCTGATGGTTAATCAATCTTGGGTCAACATGCAAGGCGCGGCTTCCATCGAGCAAGTATTAGAGCTGGACTCTATCCTTGAACTGGTACCAAAACAGAATGCCGATGGCATCAGCAAGCACTATCACGCGATCGTATCAGGGGAGTTGTCAGGTACTAGTACCGTGGTTGAAAACATTGGCTTTGACGGCGTTCATCGGTTCTTCAATATTTACGACAATGCGATTACTTGGAAAGGTCAGCCAGCCGTTCAGGTTGTGCTCGAAGATGTGACTCAAAAGGTGATGCTGGAAAAGCAGTTGGTACACCAAGCGAACTTCGATGAAATGACCGACTTATTTAACCGCAGAGCGATTTATGAGTGGTTGAGAGAGCACATGTCCTCTAAAAACTACCTTGTTTGTATGCTGCTAGATATCGATGATTTTAAGTCGATTAATGACACTTACGGTCATATGGTCGGTGATGAGGTCATTTGTGCTTTGGCTAATATTACCAAGCGCAGTGCCGAGAAAGCCGGCGGAGTCGCAGGCCGTTGGGGTGGCGAAGAGTTCATTATATTTATCCCAAACACGTCTCTTGAAACAGCACACGAAGTGTCAGAAGAGATTCGCCAACAGTTCAATCAAGTTGAATTCAGAATCGATGAACAGTTACGATTTAATTCGAGTGTCAGTATCGGAATCAGTGATAGCCAAGCCTGTGAAGACGGTGTCACGATTGATGCACTCGTGAATTTAACCGATCAATCTCTCTATCGCGCGAAAGCCAACGGCAAGAATTGTGTAGACGGAGATGTGGTTGCGCTCTAACGCCTAAAATCGTCATCGAAAGCGAATAGGATCGACAACGAAAAATGCCCTCAAGTCATCACTTGAGGGCATTTTATTTTTTGGCTATTCACTAAGCGCTTCTAACTATAAGAAACGTTTAAGTTCTACAAGTTATGCAGACACTTCCACTTCGTAAGAGCCAAATTTACGGATGTTAATCACGCCCGTATCTAAGATTAGGTATTGGCCTTTAATACCTTGCAGCACACCAGATACTTCAGGGTTCTTGTCAAAGTTGTGCGACACAATCTTCACTGGGTGCTGTTCAACTGGGTAGCTCAATGAAGTGATGTTTTCGCTCAGAATCTCGATAGCATCATCACCAAACTTCGCTCTGATCTCTTGGATTTTATCCTCAACCAACGGCAACAGTTCTTTGGCTTTTTCTACCAATTCCATATCGTCGCCGTCGCCTTTAAGCAGCGTGCGCCAGTTGGTTTTGTCAGCAATGTGCTTTGCTAACTCAACTTCGATCAGGCCAGAAATCTGACGTGTTTTTACCTTCAAGATAGGCAAACCTTGAGTCGCGCCTTGGTCAATCCAACGGGTAGGGATTTGAGTGTGACGAGTGATACCTACTTTTAGGCTTGATGTGTTCGATAGGTAAACAAAGTGATCAACCATGCAGTTCTCTTCACCCCATTGAGGCTCGCGACACGTGCCTTCATCGTAGTGACAAGTCTCTGGCTTCATGATGCACATGTCGCAGCTTGCTAGCTTTTTCATGCACACAAAACAGTGGCCTTGAGAGTAGCTCTTCTTAGTTTTCTTACCACATGAGCAGCAAAAAATATTGCCGGTGTGAGTGAGGTTGATGGTTTTACCAATCAGAGGGTTTAGCTCTACAAACTCTTCGCCTACAGGCAAACGGTAGGTAACCGCGCCATCAAGGGAAGCACTCATCTTTTTGAGTGTTCCTTTTGCTAATAAAGACATGACATTACTCGTTGTATTTTGATTATTATTTCGTCGACTCGATTGCGCTGTGAGCAGGCAGTACGGTTAACGATGATTATGCGATGAGTATAACAAATAGAGCCTGTTTTTATACGCAATATTACTTGATTCTCGCCGTGAATAATCAACAGCAAATACATCCATTAAAATATAGTATGACATTTTGTTCGGGCGTGATATAACGTTTTTTAGTGATTTATTGGTATTAAGATCACTAATTTATCTAACTTGTTTTTTATCGTGAAATCCCAACTATAGGGATATTAAGCAGGAAGCTTAGACGTGAAGTGGATCCATAAGATTGTTATCTTTCTAGTTATCGCAACGCTTGCCATTGTGCAGTATTACCGTGTGAGCGGAAATCGTGTGATAACGGCAATTACCCCTGATAAATATGAATTTATCGCGACCAGTGATCAAGTTGATAGGGGAGTCAGTACGTCCCAGTTATCCTATGAAAATGGACAGTACACTCTCGATTGTGAACTTAAAGAATCTGAGTATCCGTGGCCTTACTGTGGGCTGTCGATTCGTATCAACCCTGACATCACCTCGGGCCTTGACCTTTCTCAGTACCACACCTTTAGAGTGAACATTGATTACCATGCGAAGGCTGACTCTAGTGGCCGTTTGAGAACCTATCTACGTAACTACAACCCTGCTTATTCAGTTCCTGATGACGAGTACACGCACAAGTACAATGGGATGGAGTTTTCTCCAGGAATCGATGGTGGTGTGATTGAAATCCCGATCAAAAATCTGCAAGTGATGACATGGTGGCTGGCTGACAACGACATTGCGTTAGAGCATTCGGCCCCTGAATTTTCGAATGTGAATATGGTTGAGTTTGCTACTGCGTCTGGAGCGAAACTCGGTCACCACAGAATCGTCATCCGCAGTGTTGAGTTCGAAGGTTCGTATATCACCGCAGAAAGCTTGTTCATGATCCTACTGTTTGTGTGGGTGGGGACGGGCACCGTATTCTTGCTGTCAGAGTTAAACCGTTCAAGAAAACGCATGGTGATCGCAGAGAAAAGACATCACCACTTAAAGAACGTCAATCGCGCACTGAGAGAACAGAATTTTGAATTTTCAGAGATGGCCCATCGTGATGAGTTAACCGGAATACTAAACCGCCACGCGATTCGTGATTGGTTGAAAATGCAGTCACAACATGTGAAGCAAGGACATGGCAAGCTGGGTATGTTGTATCTCGATATCGACTACTTCAAGAGTGTAAATGACAAGTACGGACATCAAATGGGTGACCATATTTTACGCGAGTTCAGCATGGTGGTGGGCAGTTCGATCAGCGCTACCGACAAGTTGGTGAGATGGGGTGGTGAAGAGTTCATTGTTTTTTGCCCTGAGACCGAAGCCGGAGAGGCGCAGATAAAAGCTGAACGCATTCGATTATTGGTTAGCCAGCACCTTTGGGTTCATGGCGATCCGCTGACATGCAGTATCGGTGTTGCCGAGATGAAGCAAGAGCGAGTGACAGAGACCATTGCTCGCGCTGATGAAGCTTTATATCAAGCAAAGCATTCAGGTCGAAACCAGGTGATCTTGAGTCACTAATCTGAAAATTGTTTTGATGAGTTTATAAGCCACACGTGCATATGTGACGTGTGGCGTTTTTATGGTTCTTCTCCCAAAAGCCAAAACAAAAAAGGTGGCGCGGGGCCACCAAAAGGGAAAAGCGTTTCTTGTTTTTAGATGCCCGTTTAGCTGGTTTTGTTAGTTAAACTGATCTTGTTAGCTGAGCGGGTATTTTTGTACTGGTTGAGCCGGGGGAAGCTGCAACCAGATTTTTTTAGGGGGGGCATTCCTGTAAACATTTATCTATAAGCATTTACCTATAAATATGTGTATCTAAGCTCTTGCCTATAAACATAAGTCTATAGGGCGTTAGTGCTTACCAGAAGATCCAAGCGAACAGTGTTAGTACTAGGATACAAACTAGGTTCAACACCAGACCGACTCGCATCATTTCTTTTTGTTTGATATGACCAGAGCCAAATACAATCGCATTAGGTGGTGTCGCGACTGGTAGCATAAAGGCACAAGATGCGGCAATCGCAATCAGTGCAGATAAGATAACGGGTGACATACCCAGCGCTTCAGCAATGGTTGCGAATACAGGGACAAGCAATGCCGCACTCGCTGTGTTACTCGCAAACTCCGTTAGGAATACCACGAACGCTACCACGGCTAGAATCGTAAGAAGTACACCTGCTGTTTCTAAAAATCCGCTTAGTGAGTGTGCTAGGAATACGCTGGTTCCAGTCGCTTTAAGAATGTTACTTAAACAGATACCGCCACCGAACAGGATAAGCACACCCCAATCCGTTGTCTTCTCGACATCTTTCCATTCAACCGCTCTAGAAGCGCCAAGCAGTACAATGGCACCAATCGCTACCAAGCTATCAAACTTAGAGAATCCGCCAATCATTGCGTTGATTGGTTTTCCGAATATCCAAAGCGTTACGGTTAAAAGGAAGATAGACAGTGTGATTTTTTTGCTGTTTGTCCACTCTACAGGAGCGTGGTCTAGCTCAAATTTATGGTCGAGCTTTGGCTTAGTCATCACGTACAGGACAACCATTGTGATTGGCAATAAGATCATTGAGATAGGTAGACCTAGCGCCATCCATTCTGTGAAACTTAAACCAACTTCTGCGGCAGCAATTGCGTTTGGTGGGCTACCCACTAAGGTTGCGATACCACCGATTGAAGCACAGTAAGCGATACCCAATAGTACGAACACGTAGGTGTTGCGGTCTTCACTTTGGTCAACCTTGTTCATGATGCCAAGAACAAGAGGAAGCATCATTGCTGTGGTTGCTGTGTTAGAGATCCACATTGATAAGCCCGCACTCACACCGAACAGCATGAACACGGCGACAGACATTCTGCCTTTTGCAATCAACAGTACTTTGTCAGCAATCGCTTTATCTAACTCTTGCTTGTTCAGAGCGGCTGCCAATGCGAAGCCACCCATGAACAGGAAGATGATTGGGTTCGAAAAGTTAGCCAGCGCAGCGGGCGTGTTGAATACACCAAACAAGACAGCCAATAGGGGAACGAGCAAAGCGGTGATGCTGACGTGAATAGCTTCTGTTAACCATAAAATGGCAACGAACACGAGAATACTCAAACCCGTATTCACTTGTGATTCGAAAGGGAGATTATTGAGCAAAACTGCAAATAACGTGAAATTACCAATTAATATCATGCTGTTGCGGGTAAACAACCAGTGTTTCAGTGTAGTAACAAGTGCCGTCATAAGACGCTCCTTTTGTTATCCTCGTTTTATTGGTGCACGACCTTCATTGAGTCGTGCTTATTATTTTCGAGGTATATAGCTTGATGTAGGGTCAGACTTTGTTGGAAGAATGTTACTCAAGTTAATAAAGGAGTGTTGGTGTGTTTTTGCTTAACAATGGGGAAGTGTGAGGCAACAAATTCAAAATGTGTAGTTTTCTACACATCGGTCTCTGCTGGTTCTAAAATAGGGCTTGCTGTAGGGTCTACAACAGGGTTTACAGTGGGGTCAGTAATAGGGTTTGGAATCGGAAATGATTCCGGTTTTGGACTGGGTTGAATTGGCTCTTTAGGTCCAAGGAACTTTGGCGTTGTCCCCATAATATACAGATCAAGGAATGCTTTGGTGCGCGCAAACACTTCACGTAAACGTATTGAGGTTCCCGAATGGTGAGTTGGTCCTGAAACCGCCAAACACTGCGCATGAATATCGTAAGAATTGGCGATGAATAGCGCTCTTTCACAGTGGAATTTCTGAGTGATGATCAGAAAATTATCAGTATCGAATATCTTTTTAGCGCGAACAATCGAGTCCAAGGTTCTAAAACCTGCGTAATCTAGATTGATGCGTTCATCGGGGACACCCGCTTTCAACAAGTCGCGTTTCATCGTCCACGGCTCATTGTAAGAGCGATGAGCGTTATCGCCACTCAGTAGAAATTGGTCAACTTTTTCACGATCGAACAGCTCAATCGCGGTTTCGATTCGGTGTTTATAATAGTCGTTGAGTGTTCTACCCAAATATTTGCTTGTGCCAAGCACAACCGCGACCTCAAGCTCGGGCACTTCATCAATATCGTAGATGATGCGATCTTCCGCTTGCCATGAAACCCAATAATCGATCGCAATAACCGCAGCGCTGCCAACTAAGAACACGAGGAAAGCGCCAAACAGAAAACCTTGCAGTTTTTTGTAAGCTTTTAATAAGTAGCTACGGAAAATGTGAGAATCAAATTTCACTCTCGGTATGGTCCTTTGACTGAGCATTAATTTTTGAGTGCTCGATAATACCAAATAAAAATGAGAAAAATCAGTTAAAAAGACAAGACAGTTTAAAGAAAAAAGCCCCTGCAATTGCAGAGGCTCATATAAGAGTCGTTAACGCTCTTTATTCCAAGCGCAGTACGCTTTATTAGAATGCCGTGCGCTTGTAGCGACGGTAAACTGGCTGCCAGAAGTGCTGGTCAATTGCTTGTTGCAGTGCTTCTTCAGTGATCTCTAGAGCAACGCCCTGTTCAATCGCCTTTTTACCTACCGCAAGAGCAATTTTCTTAGATACCGTGTGGATCTCTTCCAATGGTGGAAGTAGAGCACCTGTGCCATTGATTGCTAGTGGAGAACACGTAGCAAGTGCACGGCTTGATTCCATTAGCATTTCGTCAGTGATGCGTGAAGCATTCACAGCCAATACACCAAGGCCAATACCTGGGAAGATGTAGCTGTTGTTACACTGAGCGATTGGGTAAGTTGTGCCGTTGTGAACGACTGGCTCAAATGGGCTACCTGTCGCAACAAGTGCTTGGCCATCAGTCCAACGAATAATGTCGTTTGGCGTCGCTTCAACACGGCTTGTTGGGTTCGACAGTGGGAACACGATAGGGCGTTCACTGTGTAGGTTCATCTCTTTGATGACTTCTTTGCTGAATAGACCTGGAGCACCAGACACACCAACCAATACGGTTGGTTTCGCGTGGCGAACTACGTCTAGTAGAGAGAAACCAGTGCCATCGCTTTCCCAGTCTTTGGTGTTTTCGTTGGTTTGAACCAGACGCTGTTGGAAATCAAGCAGGTTTTGCATGCCTTCTTGTAGCAGACCCCAACGGTCAACCATGTAAACTTGAGAGCGAGCTTGTGCATCGCTGATACCTTCAGACACCATTTGGGCAATGATAGCTTCAGCAATACCACAACCTGCAGAACCCGCACCTAAGAAGGTGATGCGTTGATCTGAAAGTTTGCTGTTTGCTGCTTTACATGCTGCAAGTAGAGAACCAACCGTTACGGCTGCTGTGCCTTGGATATCATCGTTGAAACAACAGATGCGATCTTTGTAGCGCTCAAGCAGTGGCATTGCGTTCTTTTGTGCGAAATCTTCGAACTGAACTAATGCATCAGGCCAACGGCGTTGAACCGCTTGGATGAACTCTTCAACGAATGCATCGTAGTCAGCACCCGTAATACGAGGATGACGCCAGCCCATGTACATTGGGTCAGCAAGACGTTGAGGGTTGTTAGTACCCACATCGAGCACGATTGGTAGCATGTAAGCTGGGCTGATACCGCCACAAGCTGTATAAAGTGCTAGCTTACCAATTGGAATACCCATACCACCGATGCCTTGGTCTCCCAAACCAAGAATACGCTCACCATCCGTAACCACGATAACTTTAACGTTGTGGTTTGTCGCATTATTCAGTAGGTCATCGATACGATCGCGGTTCGGGTATGAGATAAACAGACCACGGCCACGACGGTAAATATTTGAGAAGTTCTCACATGCTGCGCCAACTGTTGGCGTATAAATGATAGGCATCATTTCAGAGATGTGGTTTTGAACTAAACGATAAAAAAGCGTTTCATTAGTGTCTTGGATGTTACGAAGGTAGATATGCTTATCCATATCACTTTCGAAGTTACAATATTGTTTGTATGCACGTCCTACTTGCTCTTGGATTGTTTCGGTTGTTTCCGGTAACAAACCTTCAAGGTTGAAAGAACTGCGCTCTTCAGCAGAGAATGCGCTGCCTTTGTTTAGAAGAGGTGTACTTAGTAGAGCAGGACCAGCATAAGGGATATATAGAGGGCGTTTATCGTTGTTCATTGGATGCCTAATATGGGAGAAAGGGTAACTAAAAAATGATAACGGTTTAGTTATTCAATTGTAAATAGTTTCTCCGCGATCTGAGCAAACAAAATGATATTCTTACCTCTGTCCCACACTTATCGAATTTCAACACGATAATTCGTTATACTTTGCTCACACTTTTTCGCTACTCGCCATTTTATGTCATTACTTCCCATCGATGCTTATCAAAACGTATTCCACGAACAAATCGCTAATTCTCACCTTGTCGTAGAGGCGGAAACCGGATCAGGTAAATCAACGCGCCTGCCACTTTGGGCTTCTCAGCATGGACGAGTGCTGGTGGTGGAACCAAGACGTATCGCGTGTACGTCATTGGCTAAATACCTCGCACAGCAATCGGGTGAGAAGCTTGGTAGCAAAGTGGGCTATGCGATTAAGCTTGAGTCAGAGTATAACGAGCAAACTAACGTTGTTTTTGTGACTCCCGGTATCGCGCTGCGTTGGTTATCAGAAGACGGATTAGCCAGTTTTGATGTGATTGTGGTGGATGAGTTTCACGAGAGGCGCTGGGACATTGATCTGCTGGTGGCGATTCTGAAACAAAAAGAGAGCCATCGCTTGGTGATCACTTCAGCAACCATTGAAGGGGAGCGTCTTGCTGATTACTTGGATGCGAATCGAATCAGTTGTGAAGGCCGAACTTATCAAGTTGCTATTGAACACAGGGCCAATTAATCCAGAACACTGCCTGATAGTCGACATCTAGGGCAGCGCATCGTGGAAGAAGTGAATCATCAGTTGATCGCTTCTTCTGGCGATATGTTGGTTTTTCTACCGGGTAAAAAAGAGATCGTGCAATGCGAACAAGCCTTAGCGAAAAATCCAGATATCCAAGTTGTTAAATTGCATGCGTCGGTCAGTGATAAAGAGCGAGATTCAGCGTTATCGGGTCGTAATATCAATACTGAAGGTAATGGTTTGAGAAAGGTCATCCTTGCGACCAACGTTGCAGAAACCTCATTAACCATTCCTGACATTGGCGTGGTGATAGATTCAGGATTAGAGAGACGCACCGTTCAGCGTAATGGCAGAACCACACTGATGCTTAAATCCATATCACGAGCGAGTGCCAAACAGCGAGCTGGCCGCGCGGGTAGGGTAATGGATGGCGTTTGCGTGCGTCTATATGGTGAACATGCGGCGTTAGAGTTAGTCACACCGCCTGAATTGCAGCGTGAAGAGCTGACTGAACCTATGTTGGCCGCAGCATGTTGTGGATCTCCGCTTGAGAGCTTGTCCTTCCTTGACCCTATTCCAGAGAAATCACTCAACAGTGCAACTCAAACCTTGCTGACGATGGAAGCGATTAACGCCGACCATCAAGTTACCGAGCATGGTAAAAAGCTGTATCCGTTGCCGATTGATGCTTTGTATGCCGATATCGTTACTCGAATCAAAACCAAAGCATTAAAAGAGGCGATGGTTGATCTCACTGCGGCGCTGTCCGTTCCTGCTCGCTTGTATCAGTTACCAAACAATGCAGAACATCTTGAAGCGCTCGCGCAACAAGAGAAGGAAGGGTGTGATTTAAGCCTGTTGATTCAGATTGTGCGCGGTCGAGAATATCCGCATTTAGACATCGACCAACAGGCTCTGAATGAAGCTCAAGGATTGGCGAAGCAAATGCGGGAGGTATTTGAACTTCCTCAGCTAGAAGTCGCGTCACGTTTCCAACGCATTGAATTGCTCAAGACCATTGTGAATCTGCATCCTGAACTGGTGTTTGTGCGCCGACTGAAAAGGAAAGAAGCCTTTGCCAATGGTGTTTTAGAAGTGGTGCTCGGTCGTCAGAACCGTTTCCCTGATAATGCACAAGCGATGTTGGTGTTGGATACTCACAGCTTGCCGGGAAGAGGCGTTAAGCAAACACTGACCTTAGCGACGGTCACGACACCCATTCCTCTTGAGCTTCTCATTGATGCTGAACTAGGAGAGTGGGAGCAAGGCGAAACCGTTGTGAATGATGATGGTGTTTTTACCGAGATGGCATTGGTGTACGCAGGCCGCACGATTACAACCAAACTCGTCGCCGCTGAAGGGCAACTATCGTTAAAACCTATCGTCGACCTTGTGTTAAATGGAGAGCAGCTTCCCGGTTTTGCAAAGGCTCGCACTCAAGAAATCAAACACTGGCAGTTGTATGTGAAACTTGGTCTCGATGAACAAACTAAATACACACCAGAAATTGAGAACATTAACTTTGAGCTATGGTTTATAGAGCAGCTTGAAGTACTAGGTGTTACTGATGTCAGCGAATTGGAAATGTTCGATCATGCAGACATACCGTTCGATGGCATTCCAACTTGGCTCTACTCAGAATTTTCGGAAAAATACCCGTTTGCATTGAGCCTTGCCGACTTGCAACTCGATGTTGAATACTTGCCCGCAAGAAAGCTGATTTACGTCCATTATCAGTCGGGTAGCCGAAAGTTATCGCCAAAACGTTGGGAGCTACCGACATGGTCTGGTTGGCGTATTCAGTTCAAAAAAGCGAGTCGAATAATTGATATCAAATAGATGGATAAGTTTTATCTCTAAAATATTAATCAAATAGATGCATATATGATTTTTCAGTGCTTATTTTGTTACAAGTTTGATTTTTATATGCCTTTTTAACCAATCAAAAGGTCATAAAAGACTATTCTTCTATATCCTATTGCTATAAAGAAAGAGTTGATAGATATTGAGTATATTGTGTTGCCAAAGTGTCGGGGGACATCATGGATAAACAGGAAGAGACGCGTGTAGAGTTCGATTACACAACATTTCTTGGCGCCTCATGCAGTAAAAAATGGACTTTTCTGGAAGCACTCACCACAATTGCGCCAGTGTTCAGTACCGTCTGGCGAGATAGCATTAAAGAGTTGGGCACCCCAGAGGATCGTTTATGGCAGATGGCATTGAAATCAATGTCGACGCGTAAAAGTGATGAGTCGAACATTGTTACCTTACTCAAGCTCGCTAAGCTGGAAGGGATCAATGAGCTCAAAGTGGTGATGCCATATTCACTTGAAGAAGAGCAGATCGAGTATATTGAATCGCGCAGTCATTTAGTGATTGCGGGTAATTCTGGAGAAGAGTTCACGATTAAGCTGTAACTTCAGCTCGCCTATAATCTCTCTCGAGGAATAGTAAAAACGTACACGTAAAAAGGGCCTCAAATATTGAGGCCCTTTTAGTATCTAAAACTTGAGTCTACGAGCTTATTAGCTTTCGAGCTTTTTATTTTGAGATTAAGCGATTAAGCGACTAGTCGATTAGACCATAGTCAGCGCGCAGTACATCGATGATCTCTTGCTTAGGATTTTCGCTCAGTACGATCTCCGCACCTGTGATTTTCGCTGCGATATCAAGGTAAGTGCGAGACAGAGACATTAGAGAATCCAGTGGAAGTTCATTGTCACGAGCCAATGCTTCACGTTCTGGCATACGCTCTTTATTCAAAAGAATGTCGGCATCAGGGAAGTAGTTAAGCAAGAACTGACGGAAGCCTTCTTTTGAATTCTCAACGATGTTGCCGTTGTTATATTCCTGAGTATCCCAAATGCGAGATGAATCTGGAGTACCGACTTCGTCCATGTAGATAAGCTTTTCTTTGCCTTGAGCATCGTTGACGTAGCCAAACTCAAATTTGGTATCAACAAAGGTTTGGTCTACTTTTGCTAGCGCTTGGCTGATTACGTTGAAGCCTTCTTTAAGAAGTTTTTCGTAATGCGCGATGTCGCTTGCTTGAGTAAAGTTGAATGCTGCGAAGTTATCTTCGATGTTGTTGCGTGTGATGTTCACATCGTCAGCTTCTGGAACGCCAGGAATACCTTTCAGAATCCCTTTTGTTGAAGGCGTGATCAGTAGCTCAGGCAACTTCTTGTCTTTCTCAAGGCCTTCAGGCATCTCGATACCACAGAATTCACGTTCGCCGTTTGCGTATGCACGCCACATTGAACCAGTGATGTATTGACGACAAATCGCTTCGATCATGACTGGGCGAGCTTTTTGTACAATCCATACGAACGGGTGAGGGATATCAAGAATATGACTGTCAGCAAGTCCGTTGTCTTTAAACAATTTGAACCAGTGGTTAGAGATAGCATTCAGAGCCGCTCCCTTACCTGGAACACCTTTAAGATTCCCTTCACCACGCCAGATACAATCAAATGCAGAGATACGGTCACTGATCACCATGATTGCTAAAGGCGCATCTGGTGCTACATCGTAGCCTTTCTCTTTAATTAGTCGTTGGCTATCTTCTTCAGTTAACCAGTAGACCGAACGAACCTTGCCACTGTGGACAGGTTTATCAGTACGGATTGGTAGGTCATCATTTACGGCAAGAACTTGATCAGCAAGGCTCATTTAGACATTCCTATCTTTTATCAAACGTCATACAGAGAAGTGCGGTGTGCACATGATTAGACGGGCATTATACCCAATCTACTATTTGCTTCCAGAGAAAAAGCAAACGATTGCTAAATCTGTTGTTTAAATAAAAACCCCCGCCTAACAATCCGCTAAAAAATGGGCGAATTGTAGGGCAGGGGAAGGCAGTATGTTTGGACTGTGTTTTGGCGAATTGTTTCTTAAGTTAAATTAAGTTTGTTAGCTAAAAGATTAAGCTATGTTTGTGGACCATGTTTTTGAGCCAAAATGTTATTAAGCAAGGTGGCTTAGTGAATACGCTCTGAATTTGCATCCATAAAGAAGACTTCACATTGAAAGCGTAACCCTAATGTTCTTAGGTACTGTTGGCTGAACTGATCAATCGATGCACTTGCAACAATCGCGCTCGCATTCTTAGAGCGGATTGCTTTCTCGACAGTCTCTACCTCAGTCATTTGATGAGAGGCTTTCATATGAATAACGCGGTCGCAGCAAACATTATGTTGCTTAAGCTGCTTAGCCGATGGTCTTGGTGTTTGAGCCGTAAACAGTAACCACTGATGTTGATTGGACAGCAACGCCATTCTTGCAAACAACGCTTCCTCGTTTGAATTTTTGCTTTTACGAGAAACTGATGTAAATGCGCAGTGAACTAGCGGGCTAGAGTGTTGTGCTTTAACGTGTGCTTGAATCATTTTGCTGTCCTTATATACATGCTGTATACGTATACAGTAGTTTTAGTTGCTTATAAGATCAAGCGTTTTTTGCGGGATTATTGGACGATTTCGTCTGAGGTTATGGATGGTAAATGATTAAATCATTGAAAGTATTCGATAAATTAAATTTGAATGAATCTGCTGTTTTGTATCATAAGTTGAATAAATGTGAGCTTTATACAGGTGTATACACTGGTTTTTGCAGAAAAGTACTGTATATACCTGTATAGAAGAGAGAACAAAGAAGAAAGAAGATCTAAAACCACAGGCACAAAAAAAGCGCCTTAGGCGCTTTCTTATATTTCAAGGTGTTGCTTATCTCAATGTCGCTTGGGAGAGTTTTGCTCTCATTTCCATTTCACCAATATTGAACTGGCGAACATCAATGGTTGCAATATCATTGCACTCGTTACATGCATGATGACACTTACCATCTAGGTAGTCGTGCTTTTTAACTAGGCTTGGCTTTTTGCACCAATCACAAACGCCTTCTATTGTGAACATATTCTCTCCTCACCTGTTTAAGTCAGGTGTATTTTCGGCGCAAATTATGACACAAGTAAGACCCATTAGTTAATAGTTTGTTACCCGTTTTTGAGAGGGGGATCGATTGCAACACCAATAAAATCGATATCTTTGAGATCTAAGAAAATGAAGATGTGTGTTTGTTTACGGTTTTGTAACATTTTGTAAAATGGTTTTTAGCGCATTGTTCAAACGTTTCATTTCTTCGTCACATCCGTGACCATCTGGATGGTAGATCTTTGATAGCTGTTTGTATCGGATCTTGATGCTTTTCTGGTCGGGGATTGAGCTAGGTGTGTAGCCAAATAGCGCGCAGGCCACCTGCAAATTACTCAGACCTTTGCTGTTTTTCTGCTTCTTCAATTCGTGGAACATAGTGTGCAGCTGGCGTTTTTGCTGCTTAATCGTAAGGTCCTTCGAGCTAAGCTGCGCTTCAAGTGATTGTTGTTGCTGTCGCGAATCACCCGACTTTAGAGCTTGTCTTTTTCTTGAGATAACGAGCGTCGCAATAATGCTGATGATTGAAATCAACACGGCCAACGTAGCACCAATCATATAGTCAGAGCTAGTTAGGTTAGAACTGGAGAGGTTAGAGCGTGATGCTTGGTTAGATTGAACGTGCTTAGATACCCCCTGACTGGTGTCTATTTCAGAGTCGATGCTGTCATCGAGCTGTTCTATTGAAGAGATCTGTTTTGCACGTTGCTGGTTGAATTGTGCTTCCAAAATGCGGTTGTAGCCCTCTTCTGCTTGTGGATTATCTTTTAAGGCTGCTTCATACCATAGCTGCGCTTTATCTAATGGTTGAAGGAGGTCTTGTTCTAGCGAGGATTCGTAGAGTTTTGCTACCTCGATAGGAGCGCGCTGGTTACCTTGCAACGCCGCTTTAATAAACCATTCCAAAGCAAGCTTGTTACTTTGTTCAACACCTGTACCTGCCAAGTACCATTCACCCAGTCTAAATTGCGCGTTTGGGTTGCCGTTTTCTGCTGACTGCGTGTACCAATACAGTGCATCACTGGTGCTAACAGGAACGTCGACACCCGATTCATAAGCTTGAGCTAATTGGTATTGAGAAACTGGATCTTGAGGTTGTGATTCTAGTGAAAATTCATCACTGCTTGCTGCGTGCACGAAATGTGTGGTGGACAACGGTATCGTGGAAAAGATGAGGGCTAGAAATAGTGTTCTAAGAAATGATGATGACAGAATGTTGGATAGGATCAGCAAAAGATAAGTCTCGTAAAAAAGCCCAGAATCGATATGTCAGTATGAATACGCTTTATGGTCGTTGATTATTATTATCACGTTAAATGAGTAACATAACTGATAAACAACTATATAGAGGTTAATTCAATAGATAAAGATGGACTGGGCTTTAATCGTGCTACTTAAGCGGCAAGATTTGAATTTCTACGCGACGGTTACAAGCACGACCTTGAGAGGTGTTATTGTCACATAGAGGGTAGCGCTCACCGTTACCACGAGCAATAGCACGACCTGCAGCAACGTCTTGAGAGATCAAGAATGCACGAACAGATTCAGCTCGACGCTCAGAAAGGATTTGGTTCGTCGATTCGCTGTCAGTGTGACCTTCAATCACTAGGCTAGTGTCTGGGTATTCAACTAGGATGCGAGCAACGCCGCGAAGGGTATTGTGAATGCTTGATTCCAAAGCGTAAGAGCCAGAATCAAAACCGATGCCGTTTTCTAGGCGAAGTAGAAGTTGGTTTTCACCGACACGTTCAACTTGAACGCCTGAATTCATTAGCTCTTCACGAAGGGCAGCTTCTTGTCGGTCAAAGTAGTAACCAATACCACCACCAACAGCGGCGCCACCGGCAGCACCAATAAGTGCACGTTTACCACGGTCTTTAGAGTCACCAGTTGCAGCACCAGCAACGGCACCAGCGAGTGCACCAATTAGAGCGCCTTGAGTTGCAGAGTTAGCCTCAGATTCGCCAGTTGTCGCGTTGAGTTGCCTGACAACCCGTTAAAGCGATAGTAAGCGCTAGGGCTAGTGTGATTTTTTTAACGTATTTCTCCATCATGTACTTCTGTCAAACGAATGAATCCGAGTGACAAACATAGTCCTGTAAATCTTATTGATGGTTTTTATCAATACGTCGAAGCAATGTAAAGTGGCTCTATGATTTAGTTATCTTTTTAGCTGCCTGGGTACCGCCAACTGGTCGATTAACAGACAATTTACGACCTTTCTTCAAACCAACTTCATAATCGGCGGTGAGGTTTTTCATCGCTTCTCTCAGTTGCTGTTTGAACGTTTCACGGTCGATATTTTTGAATTCTTTATCAATGTAATTATTGATCTTGTTGTTTGATTCGTCGTCTGGGGTAATAGTTGGTAGCTTTTCAAGCGCACCTTCAACCCAGCCTGAAACAAACGAGTTCACGCGGCGTGTCACTTCTAAGGACCCTGTGCCAGAGCCAGCAAAGCTATTTCTGAATTGGCCGGTGTGTTCATTCAGTTCACGATAAATGATATCGAAAGCGAACGCTGCGAAGATCGCGCGGTCGGCTTCACCAATGAACTCAACACGCTTGAGGCCTTTATGATTCAGCAATACGGCTTCTACGCCAAATTTGGTGTTGATACCGCGAATAACACGCAGCAGTGTAGAACTGATATTTGCAGGTAACAGGTGACTGGACTGAGTTTTCCCCATCTTGATAAATTCAATATCGTCTTTTTCGAGACCATATTTCAGCATCAAGTTATGCGCCATTTTTATCGCATTGGCAGCTTCATTGACGTTCGCAGAATTTCCAAGCTCAAGACACTTGGCAATTTTCTTTAGGGCTTTTTTCTTATCCATCGACAATTTAATCAGTACCGCAAATTTTTAAAAGTCCAACATTTTACATGTTTTCGCGGGTAACAGAAAGGCAAAACTGGTTTGATGAACAAGGAAGGCGGTGAACATTGAACTGCATGAGCCCAGTTGGCGGTAAAAACAAAAACGCCATCAAGCGTACTGATGGCGTTAGTGACACGTTTTTTCAATATGTCTAGAGCATTCGTAAACTAGATACCCAGTTCATCGAGTAGATCTGCCGCAGAATCATTGCCAGAGCTTTGAGCTGGCTTGTTCGCTTCTTGCATTTTTTTCTGAGTCGCCTCAAGAATGCTATCTGGACATTCGTCTTCTGCGATTTCAAATTCTTCTAATTGAATGAACTCAGTCTTATCCATCGCAAGCTCAAGGTAGAAGATGTTGTTATTAGCGGTAGAGAAGGTCACACGACGAGCTTGTGGACGGTCGAGATTGGTATCAACAGAAAGGTTAACTTGCTTGTTCAGAGCCAGCATTTTCGGTTGGTTTTGTGTGATGTTGGTTTGCAGCTCTTTGCGGATTTTATTGGTGAAATCGCCAACTAATTGGTTCATCAACTCACCCAATACATCACCCACTTCGTCTGAAGTATGAAGCACAGCAAGCTCGTTTTCAGGCATGCCCATATTGCGCATGTAATTGGTGTAGATCTCTAGCGCTGCTTTGGACGTAAAATTAATAACAACGAGACCAGAAAAGCCGCCGTCAAACAGAACGAAGCAACCAAAATCTGGCTTTAGGCTTGTCTTGTTGATCTTTTGAACCATGGCTGAATAGGACACCTGAGAAGCCGTCGCTGAAGTCAGTACGCTTGAGACTGATTGGCATAGTTTAAGAAGGATATCTTCAGTTGTGACTGTTTTGTTTTTTTTCATTGTGATGTGCTCGTGGAGATGTCTTAAACAAAATGTTATTCAGTATATTGTTACTGAATTAAGACGAAAGTGACTATTTCTCCATTCTTGCACTGAGATTCTGATTTGATCACCTTTTTATATGATCTTAATAGTAGTAAAGTGACGAAATTCAAAGAAAATTATTATAAATCTCAGATAACCCAATGCTGATAGGATCAGCGAAGTAGGGGCAGGAAGCAAATGTTACCAAGACTTCAACTCAATGCTGATGTCGATCCAGTTGTCGTACGCTTTTTAGATGAACTAAAAACAGCGGGCTTTACTGGCGACATTGAATCTCAATATTCTAGCCGTTTGGCTGTGGCGACTGATAATAGTGTCTATCAGCAATTGCCGCAGGCGGTCATCCTTCCTAAAACAACGCAAGACGTTGTGCTTATCGGTAAAGTGGTTTCTAAATCCGCTTACGAACGCGTGACTTTTTCCCCTCGTGGCGGCGGTACCGGAACCAACGGACAATCTTTAACAAAAGGTGTCGTGGTTGACCTGTCGCGATACATGAATAAGGTTCTTGAGATTAACGAGAAAGAGGGCTGGGTAAGAGTTCAGTCTGGTGTCGTTAAAGATCAATTGAACGACGCTGTTCGCCCTTATGGTTACTTTTTCTCTCCAGACCTTTCTACCAGTAACCGAGCAACCTTGGGTGGCATGATCAATACCGATGCTTCGGGCCAAGGGTCATTGAAGTACGGCAAAACGTCTGACCATGTATTGTCGCTGCAAGCGGTGTTCGCAGATGGTTCATGTCTAGAATCTGATTTATCACACGGCTTACCTGTAGAGGGTGAATTCGCTCACCATGCACTTACGGTGACAGAGGCGGTTTGTCGAGACAAACGCGCTCAAATCTTAGATAAATTCCCTCCGCTGAATCGCTTCTTAACAGGCTATGACCTAAAGAATGCAATCAACGAACAAGATGACAGCTTTGACCTAACTCGCGTTCTATGTGGCGCTGAAGGTTCTTTAGCATTCATCACGGAAGCAAAGTTAAACCTAACCAAGATTCCAAAAGCGCGCACACTGGTTAACGTGAAATACAACACGTTTGATTCTGCGCTGCGTAATGCGCCGTTCATGGTGGAAGCGAAAGCACTGTCTGTTGAAACGGTAGATTCAAGAGTATTGAACCTAGCGAAGCAAGACATCGTTTGGCACACCGTGAGCGATTTGCTGACTGATGTTCCGAACAAAGAGATGCTTGGCATCAACATGGTTGAGTTTGCAGGCCAAGATGAAGCGGAAATTGAACAGCAAGTTCAAGCGCTGACTGCACGCCTTGAAACCATGGTTGAAAGCGAAGAAGCCGGCGTGATTGGTTTTCAAGTTTGTAGCGATTTGGCGAGCATTGGCCGAATCTACAACATGCGTAAGAAAGCAGTGGGTCTGTTAGGTGCGGCGAAAGGCCGAGCTAAGCCAGTCGCTTTTGCTGAAGATACTTGTGTACCACCAGAAAACCTCGCGGATTTCATCTCTGAATTTAGAGTGTTACTCGATTCAAAAGAGTTGAATTACGGCATGTTTGGTCACGTTGACGCGGGCGTATTACACGTTCGTCCAGCATTGGATCTGTGTGACCCGATGCAAGAAGCATTGATGCATGAAGTCTCTGATGAAGTGGTTAAGCTGGTGGCGAAATACGGCGGTTTAATGTGGGGCGAGCACGGTAAAGGTTTCCGTTCTGAGTATGGCCCAGACTTCTTTGGTGAAGAGCTGTTTACCGAATTAAGACGTATTAAAGCAGCATTCGACCCGCACAACAAGATGAACCCAGGCAAGATCTGTACGCCTTTAGAAAGTGACGCTGAATTGGTGAAAGTCACCGATACCAAGCGTGGTTTCTACGACCGTCAGATCGACGTACAAGTTCGTGACAGCTTCAAGCAAGCAATGGAATGTAACGGTAACGGCTTGTGTTTCAACTACGATACTAGCTCGCCAATGTGTCCTTCAATGAAAGTTACGGCTGACCGACGTCACTCACCCAAAGGCCGCGCAGGCTTGGTAAGAGAGTGGTTGCGTCAACTGACTGAACAAGGCGTTGATATTCTCGACCTTGAGCAAGAAGCGTTGAAAGACAACACACCCGTTAAGACTATGATTGAGCGTGTTCGCAATACGATGAACAAACGCCATGAGTACGATTTCTCGCATGAAGTTCATGAGGCGATGAACGGTTGTTTGGCGTGTAAAGCGTGTGCGAGTCAATGTCCGATCAAAGTCGATGTACCAAGTTTCCGTTCTCGATTCTTGAATATCTACTACTCGCGTTACCAGCGCCCTGCAAAAGATTATCTAGTTGCCAACATTGAAACCATGCTGCCGCTGATGGCGAAAGCGCCAAAAGTAGTCAACGCTGCATTGGGTCAAAAGTGGATCCAAACGGCAACAGCTAAAACGGTCGGTTATGTTGATGCACCATTGATGTCGGTGCCTACGCTCAAAAATCGTCTAGCGAGTAAAGAGCTGCAACTCTTCGATTTACAGTATTTAGAAGGCTTGTCTTCTGAACAGAAGAAACAGCATGTGCTGATCGTTCAAGACCCGTTTACCAGCTTCTATGATGCCGAGGTGATTGAAGACTTCGTCACTCTGGCTCAAAAACTTGGCAAAACTCCGGTACTGCTGCCGTTCAAACCGAATGGTAAAGCGTTGCACATCAAGGGCTTCTTAAATCGTTTTGCACGTGAGGCGAAATCGACTTCGGATTTCTTGTCGATGGTGGCGGATATCGGAATTCCTTTGGTCGGTGTTGATCCTGCTCTTGTGCTTTGTTACCGCGATGAATACGTCGAGATCTTAGGTGACAAGCGCGGCGACTTTGATGTACTTACTGTGCATGAATGGTTAATGCCATCGCTAGGTGAGTTCGAAGCACGCTCAGCAAGTGAAGATATGTGGTACTTGTTTGCTCACTGTACTGAGAAAACCAAAATGCCGAACGCTGAAAAAGAGTGGGGTACTATCTTCAAACACTTTGGGGCGGCGTTAACCAGCGTTCCTGTCGGCTGTTGTGGTATGGCGGGAACTTTCGGCCACGAAGTCGATAAGCTACAAATGTCGAAAGACATATATGGTTTAAGCTGGAAGCCTCAAATGCAGGACTTACCAAAAGATCGTTGTTTGGTGACGGGCTATTCTTGCCGCAGCCAAGTGAAGCGTTTTGAAGGTGAGAAGCTTGCTCACCCATTACAGGCGCTAGCAAAAATTCTCTAATACATTTAGCCCAGCAATTGCTGGGCTTTTTTCTAAACTAACAAAGGAATGTTAATAAGGAAAAGTATGAAATTTCTAGAATTAAAAGTACCACCAGTTGCACTGTTCATTATTGTATTCGTAGCATCATACTTCTGCGCTCAACAGTTGAGCCAAGGGACACTGGCATTACCTTATGGAATGGTTGTTTTAGGTATCGGAGTCGCATTGAGTGGTGTGATTGGAATATCCGGCATATTGGAATTTCGAAAACAGAAAACCACCGTTAACCCGATCAAAGTCGAAACCGCTTCAGCCGTCGTGGACAGTGGGATCTTTGGTTACACGCGAAACCCAATGTACTTAGGGTTGTTCATCCTGCTATTTTGCTTTGGCTACTTCTTCCAGAATATCTTCAGTGTACTACTTAGCTTTGGCTTCGTAATCTACATGAATTACTTCCAAATCAAACCCGAAGAGCGAGCACTAGAACAATTATTCGGCGCAGAATATGTTGATTACAAACAAAAGGTTAGACGCTGGATTTAGTGATGATTTGAGTGCTGACTTAGTAATCGAAATAAAAAAGCCCAGCTTGAGATTATCAAGCTGGGCTTTATTGATCTTGTTCTAGAGCTGATTAAGCAGCGGCTGTGAACTGAGCTAGAAACATCTCTTTGCGTTCGTTGAAGCGGTTTACTAGGTCGTCTACAGAAGCTTGGTCGTATGGCTTAAGGCCACTTGCTACCATACGCTTCACGCCTTTACCTACTACTTCGCCGTCTTCTTTGAAATCGAAGTTCAGGGTCACGATGCCACGTTTGCCTTCAACATCAAAAGTCGCGCCAGAGAATTCAACTTCTGGGTGAGACAGGTCTAGGCGAGTAAATTCAACTTCCATGCTCTCGTAAATCACTAGAGGACGTTGGCAGTTGATCATCATTTGTTGTTCTTCCATAAGAGGAACCATGATGTGTGGGAAGTTCATGCCAGAGAACTTAACGTAGTTTGTTACTACGTGCTCGATGAATGCTTGATCATGGCTCTTCTCACCTTCACAAGACATGTGTAGGTACTCTTTACCATTTGCATCGATAAGTGAGCTCTCTTTTTCACACTTGTTGTCAACGCTTAACGCAATACCGTTACCAACCATACCTGAAAAATCAAAACGCATTTTTTGGCTGATGCCTTCTTTCTGCAGAAGAACTGCAAACAAAAGATCGCCAGGCACGCAGAAGCGCTTGTTGTCTTCATCGTGAATTGGGTTGAAGTCAGCAGCTACTTTTTTAGCAAAGTGGCTAGCTTGTTCACGAGTGAATTGAAATTGATTGTCTTTAGTAGAAAAGTAAGGTGTCAGAAACATAGTATCGCTATTAGTCATCAAATCTGGGGTGGATTATAGCTAACTAACTTCGATCTAATGGTCTATCCAGTTAACTTTGCTTATATATCAGTCAATTAGATAAATACGTTGGATAGTATGTGGCAGTTTTACAGGGGATATGGTGACTGGCTCAATGCAACAAGGGCTAATCGATAGCCCTTGTTTATATGACGTGTTATTTCACGACTCAGAAGCTACACAGTAGGCCTTCTGGCATTAGATGGTTATGCACTGATAATTTGAGCAGTAGATTTGCTTGCTCGATATCAGGTGAGAAGTAACGGTCTTTGTCGTAGAAGCTGACTTTCTCGCGCAGTATCTGTTTTGCTTCTTCTACTCGAGGAGAAGAGAGATTTGGTGCTCTAAAATCCAAGCCTTGTGCTGCTGCTAAGTATTCAACAGCCAAGATGCCACGGGTGTTTTCTGCCATGTCACGCAGTCGACGACCCGCAAAGGTTGCCATAGATACATGATCTTCTTGGTTTGCCGATGTTGGAAGGCTGTCTACTGAAGCTGGGTGTGCCAGTGTTTTATTCTCGCTTGCCAGAGCAGCAGACGTTACTTGAGCAATCATAAAGCCTGAGTTAACGCCGCCGTTATCGACTAAGAAAGGTGGAAGTTTGCTTAGTGCGCTATCAATCAGCAGTGCCATTCTTCGTTCAGAAAGGCTACCAATTTCTGCAATCGCAAGTGCTAGGTTATCCGCTGCCATTGCCACAGGTTCTGCGTGGAAGTTACCACCTGAAATAATGTCGCCGTCTTCAGCAAATACCAGTGGGTTATCCGATACCGAGTTCGCTTCAACGTTTAACGTTTCTGCTGAATTACGAATTTGCTGTAAACAGGCACCCATCACTTGAGGCTGACAGCGCAACGAGTAAGGGTCTTGAACCTTTTCACAGCAAGTGTGTGATTCACCAATCTCACTCTTTTGATCAAGCATATGGCGATAAGCAAGCGCGGCATCCATTTGACCACGATGACCACGAACGCGATGAATTCGAGGGTCAAACGGACGACGACTACCCAGTGCAGCTTCAACAGACATTGCACCACATACGGTTGCAGACGCAAACAAGTCTTCCGCTGCGAACAGACCTTCTAATGCAAAGGCAGTCGATGCTTGTGTGCCGTTTAACAGCGCTAAGCCTTCTTTCGGCGCAAGTGTGATTGGTTCAAGACCTGCGATCTGCATTGCTTCTAAGCCAGTGATGATCTTGCCGTTGTGGCGCGCTTGGCCTTCACCTAGAAGTACCGTACTCATGTGGGCGAGGGGAGCAAGATCTCCAGATGCGCCTACTGATCCTTTTTGTGGAACACACGGGTAAACCTGCGCGTTCACAAGATCGATAAGAGCGTTAATCACTTTGAGGCGGATACCAGAGTAACCGCGAGACAAGCTGTTAATCTTCAATACCATCATCAAGCGTACGGTTTCATCAGACATGAACTTGCCAATGCCCGCAGCGTGAGAAAGTACGATACTTTTCTGTAGAACTTCGAGATCTTCAGGCGCAATCTTGGTGTTTGCTAATAAGCCAAAACCCGTGTTGATGCCATACACAGTGCGGTCTTCAGCAATCACTTGTTCGACAACTTGCATACTCGCTTCGATATCCGGGATTGCTGCAGGATCGAGTGATAAGTTCACAGGGCTACGGCTGATTTTTCGAAGTTCAGATAGGCCAAGAAGTCCTGGCTTAAGTAATAAGTTCAACATGTTCTCTCCAGACATTAAAGGCGACGAAGTTCTTCGTTTAGCATAGGTAAATCAAGCTTCTGCTCTTTGGCACATTGCTTGGCAATATCGTAACCTGCATCAGCATGACGCATAACGCCGGTTGCTGGGTCATTGTGAAGTACGCGAGCAATACGCTGTGATGCATCTTCACTGCCGTCACAACAAATCACCATGCCTGAGTGTTGCGAGAAGCCCATACCAACGCCACCACCGTGGTGCAAAGAAACCCAAGTTGCGCCGCCCGCTGTGTTCAGAAGGGCATTCAATAGAGGCCAATCTGATACGGCATCTGATCCATCCATCATGCCTTCTGTTTCGCGGTTCGGGCTTGCTACTGAGCCTGAATCTAGGTGGTCACGACCGATAACAACTGGTGCTTTTAGTTCGCCACTTTTAACCATTTCATTGAATGCTTGGCCTAAACGTTCACGATCTTTCAAACCAACCCAACAAATACGAGCGGGTAAGCCTTGGAACTGAATGCGTTCACGCGCCATATCTAGCCAGTTGTGTAGATGTGGGTTATCTGGAATCAGTTCTTTTACTTTTTGGTCTGTTTTGTAGATGTCTTCTGGGTCGCCAGATAGTGCCGCCCAACGGAAAGGACCAATACCTTCGCAGAATAAAGGTCGAATATAAGCCGGAACGAAACCTGGGAAATCAAACGCGTTTTCTACGCCTTCTTCCAGTGCCATTTGGCGAATGTTATTACCGTAATCCACGGTCGCTGCGCCGCGGTATTGCAGGTCTAACATCGCTTGTACTTGAATCGCCATAGATTGCTTAGCGGCTTTCACCACTTTTGCTTCATCAATGGAGCGCTCTTGTGCGGCTTTCTCCATCGTCCAACCTTGCGGCAAGTAGCCGTTAAGAGGATCGTGGGCAGAGGTTTGGTCAGTCACCACATCAGGTGTGATATTGCGTTCAACTAACTCTGGGAAGACGTCTGCGGCGTTACCTAATAAGCCAACAGAGATTGGCGTGTCTGACTCTTTAATCATTGCCATCGCTTCATCTAAGCTGGTGGCTTTTTTGTCTACATAGCCAGTACGCAAGCGGTAGTCGATTCGTGATTCATCACACTCCACTGCGATCATTGAGAAGCCAGCCATCGTTGCAGCAAGAGGTTGAGCGCCGCCCATTCCACCAAGACCGCCCGTTAGAACCCACTTGCCGTTTGCTTCACCTTGGAAGTGCTTCTTCGCGATAGCGACAAAGGTTTCGTAAGTACCTTGAACGATGCCTTGTGAACCAATGTAGATCCAGCTGCCCGCGGTCATTTGGCCGTACATCATCAAGCCTTCTTTATCGAGCTCGTTGAAGTGTTCCCAGTTCGCCCAGTGTGGAACAAGGTTCGAGTTAGCGATCAACACGCGAGGTGCGTTTTTATGAGTCGGGAACACGCCTACAGGCTTGCCTGATTGAACAAGCAGCGTTTGGTCGTCTTCTAAACGCTCCAATACTTCAACAATCTTGTCATAACATTTCCAATCACGCGCCGCGCGACCGATACCGCCATACACAACCAGTGCATGTGGATGTTCTGCCACATCAGGGTCTAGGTTGTTCATCAGCATACGCAGTGGTGCTTCTGTTAACCAAGATTTAGCGCGCAAAGTGGTGCCGTGAGGTGCGCGAATTTCGCGAGTCGTGTCGAGACGAGGGTCACTGTTGTGGTGTTCCGTCATTTTGGAATTCCTTCTGTTTCACGTTATATCGTTGTAGTTGTAGTTGTAGTTGTAGTTGTAGTTATCGGTATAGCTGGATTAGTCGCTGGCCATTGCACTGGCAATATCCCAACATAAACGAGCCGCTAATCGAGCCGTTTGGCCATCGACGTCGTAGTCTGGGTTGTATTCCGCTATGTCCGCGATAATGAGTTTTTCACTGTGTTGGAAAATCTGTTCTAGAAAAGGAGCAAGCGCTTCATAGCTCACGCCTCTTGCCGCTGGTGCACTTACGCCCGGCGCAGTAGCTGCGGGGAAAACATCGAGATCAATGGTGAGATAGAGATAATCACACTCAACGATGAATTTTTGTAACTTGATCAGTTGAGCGACTTGATTCACTTGGGTCATGTTGCGGTCGTGTTCATACCACACGCCCAGTTGGTCAGCTTTGTTAAACAGCGCTTTGGTATTGCTGGCGGCACTCACACCAAGACAAGCGTAATGAAACGGCCATTGATGTGCGTGGCAGTAATCACTGATCTGGTTAAAAGGCGTGCCGGAGCTCGGTTTAACATCGGTGATGTCGCTTTCAAATTCACGAAGATCAAAGTGAGCATCAAAATTAACGATGCCGATCTTAGGATTGTGTTCTGATTGAATTCTATTTAGGTGCTCAGCGAGACCTTGGAACGTTGCCCAAGCCACCTCGTGACCACCGCCAAGGGTAATCACTTTGTTGGTTGCTAAGGCATTGGCAATCACAGAAGCACACTGTTTTTGACTGACTTCGAGCTGACCATCATTGCACTCGATATCACCAAGGTCAGCGATGTGTGCGTCACTGTGCCAAGCCATATTAGCTAACGCTTGACGAATCAGGTTGGGTGCTTGTTTCGCGCCCACGCGTCCTTTATTTCTTGCAACACCGGCATCGCTGGCAAAGCCTACCAAGGCGATATCACCGTCAGTCAACTTGTCACTTAACTCACTACTTTGCACTTGCTTGGTAATGTGATGAACGCGAGTACCGAGTGCGCCATCTTCAAGATCATTACGTCCGGTCCACACAAAGTTATGCACGGTTGTTGCGTTCTCTTGGATACCGTTGGATTTAGATTGAGTCATGACACACCTCGCCATTAACAATGCGTTTATGCAGGTGAGGAACACCGACTTGATAGCTTAGATCTGCAGGGTGGTCGATGTTCCAGATAGCCAAATCTGCGGCATAACCGATTTCGACTTTGCCTTTGGTTTGTGACTCACCAATGGCAGCCGCCGCGTTACAAGTTACACCGCGTAGCGCTTCTTCAGGCGTCGTACCAAACAGGGTGCAGCTCATGTTCATCATCAGCGTTAAGTCTGCAAAGGGAGATGTGCCGGGGTTTAGGTCGGTCGCGATCGCCATTGGGATTTTGTGTTCACGAAGTAAAGCAATAGGTGGCTGTTGAGTCTCTTTCAAGAAGTAGAAAGCCCCGGGTAATAAGGTGGCGATTGTGCCTGATTCTGCCAGTGCTTTTACTCCGGTTTCATCAAGGTATTCAACATGGTCGACAGAGAGTGCACCGTATTTAGCTGCGAGCGCACTGCCGCCCATATTTGAAAGTTGTTCAGTGTGACCTTTAATCGCTAGCCCATGTGCTTTGGCAGCTGCAAATACACGTTCGGTTTGTTCTAAGTTGAAGCCGATAGATTCGCAGAACACGTCAACGGCATCGGCGAGCCCTTGCCCCGCAGCTTTAGGAATGATCTCTTGGCAAACCAGATCTATGTAACGATCTGGTTGTTCTTTGTATTCTGGCGGTACTGCGTGTGCTGCAAGGAGAGTGGTAGTGATCTTAATTCGGCGATGATTTTCTAACGCTTTAGCTGCACGTAACATCTTGAGTTCGTCTTCAAGTGTTAAACCATAGCCCGATTTTACTTCGATGCTGGTTACGCCACTTCTTAGCAGGCCATCGAGTCTAGGTAGTGCCATTTCAACCAGTTCAGACTCTTGCGCTGCGCGTGTTGCAGTGACTGTCGCAAGAATCCCGCCGCCTTGTTTGGCGATGTCGGTGTAAGAGATACCATTCAAACGCTGTTCAAATTCGTTGGCGCGATTGCCTGCAAATACGAGGTGAGTGTGGCAATCAATCAGACCTGGGGTAACGAGCTTGTTTTTGCAATCATAGGTGATGTAATCCGCAGAGTTATCAGTGCTCGGTTGTTCTACCTCATAAGCATGAGCCTCATGGTTTGAACAAGAGATAGACACGATCTTACCGTCTTCGATAACGATATCTTGAGGGGAAGAGGGCTGATAACCGTCGGCTCCCGAACTCATGGAGACCACTCGTGCGTTTTTGAGGATCAAATTCATAATCACCTAGATCTTTGCTAAATATTAAATGTATATACAAATAAATAGGCTAAACGCTGACCCGAATCAAGTTGATGTTGCAAAAATGTGATCGGCGATCAGGATGATGTTCTTTAATCTAGAAGTATCTTGGAGCTTAATTTGTACTTAGAGCCAGGATGGTAGAGCAATGCAAAGCTGATGAGGCGTTCTTTGCTCCATGTTCTTCTATTCAAAAGAAGGCAAGGTTCTGATTCAGATAGCTTTAGTGACGTTCTGATTTGAGAATCTGGAATAATGGCTTCAACCGTGTGCTCGATAGCACTTAACGGGCAGCTTTTTGAAAGGTATTCGTTGGGCGTAGAGGTTGAAAAGTCTTGCTCTAGGTATTTTGGAGCGGCTTGAGAGTTCACCCAGCGCGCTTCCAATTGAATCGGTGCGTTGTCCGCAAAGTGTATGATTTCACTATAGAACACTTCTGCGTTAATCATCACACCTAACCGTGTAGCCGTGCTTTCATCAGCCTTGATACTATCGTGCTTGATAACTTGGCTAGTATACGTTTGGCCTCGGTCTTTGATCTCTTGCGCTATGTTGTTGATATCAAGCAACGGAGATTGCGCTTTTTCGTCGGGTTCACAAACAAAAGTCCCCAGTCTTGGTTTCCTGATGAGCTTGCCTTCAGACACAAGATCTCGAATGGCTTTATTGACCGTCATTCGACTCACATTGAACTGCTCGGTAAGTTCGAGTTCTGTGGTGATTTGGTAACCCACCGGCCAATGACCACTGCTGATCTTGTCATCTATGAACTGTTTTATCTGAAGGTAGAGCGGCGCTTTCGACATAATGAAACCTTATTTGACTATACAAATAGAGTAACGGAATTTTTCACGATTTCAACATTTCCTCGGGCAATGTGACCTTATTCAACATAGATGGGGCAAATTGCTTGATTCTGTGAGGCAAGTGTCCCAAATTGTCACGCAATAACTATTCGTAAATCAGATAATTAGAAAGGGAAATAATATGTTTAAGAAATTAAAGGCCTCGTTGGGCATCGGTGCAGCAAAGGTTGATACTGTCTTAGATAATATTGAAGTTTTCCAAGGTGGAGAGTTGTCTGGCAATGTTCACATTGTTGGTGGTGACGTTGAGCAACAAATCGACCTGATCAACTTGGTTCTCAACACAGAAGTAAAAGTAGAAACGGAAGATAGCACCAGCTACGAAACCTTTTCACTGGGTCGTATTCAAGCCGTAGAGCCTTTCGTTATCCAACCGGACGAAACCAAACTGGTTCCATTCCGTCTTAAGTTAAATGATGAAACGCCAGTCACCGCGTTGAACGCACAAATGAACCAATGCCATGTGTGGGTTGAAACCAACCTAGATATAGGCTTCGCGATTGACCCTAAAGACCGTGACTTTATCTCCGTACACCCATTGCCAACAGTGGCTAAAATCATCCGAGGCGTGGAAGCATCAGGTATGGCAATGGTGAAAGCAGACGTAGAGAAGGGCTTCTTAAAAGGCAACAGCTTTGCTTCTCGTTCGGGCTGTTACCAAGAGATTGAGTTTCGCAGCGGCGGCTTCATGAATAATAAAGAGATCGAGCTGTCATTCATCGTTGAAGGTTCAATGGTTCACTGCCTAGCAGAAATCGACCGCTCAATGAGCTTCCGCGGCGACCAATACATCTCATTCAGCTTGCCTGCGAACGCTGCCGATTCAGACATTCGTAACGCTGTATCAAGAATCATGAGTGCGTAGTTCCCTTTCTGTTAGTAGTCGCTTTTTCTATTAATAGAGACAAGACAGTACGATTTCTATAGCCGAACTTATCCGTTCGGCTTTTTTGTATTGTAGATAAAGCCAACGAATTACTGATTGAACTATGGGTTAGGCGTTAGAAGGATCTATATAGAAGAGACATTTCAGTCATATAGTTTTGTGGTGCTGCGGGACTAACATTGTCATTTCATATTATTTCGTTACAATGTTCGGCTACTCACAGATGTGGCATCTGTATTTGCTTCTATGTGGGTATATTTATTATGCATATATACCCAATTAGCGTACTCGTTGATTGAAAGACATATATTAAACATTTTCATGTGTTGCTTGGTGTGTCTCAAGACGTGAATCTCCCTTCTTATTGCAATTCCTCTTTACCATTCATACCCCTTGATAGAACCCTTTCAATACAAACGCTTAACAAAAAGAACGTCATTCAAAATATTTGGTGGATACTAGCTCATATTGCTTAGAATACACTTGCATTCATATGAGATTTGTACCAAATTTGTACCAAATATTTTTGGTACAAATGAATGGCAATCACAGATGCTTGGCTAAGAGCCACACAAGGTAAGCCCTACAAAGGGCAACCCGAAGTCACCCATAGAGATGGCTTAGGCGTGCGTGTGAGCCCTAAAGGTAAAGTGACCTGGGTTTACCGCGTTACGTATCTAGGTAAAGCCATAAAAATGAAACTTGGCGAGTACCCAGCGATGAAGATGCGCGATGCATTGCGGGAGCGTGAAAAGAAAGCTGAGTTAGTCATCTTAGGCATTGACCCAAGAACAGGCATCAACCCTTCAGACAAAGCCCTTCCAAGTACAGTAGACGACTTAATCGACTATTGGGTTGAACACCATGGCAAAGACAACGTAAAGCAGTGGCAAGCACTAGAGAAGATGTTTAGAACAGACATCAGCCCATATTTAGGACAACGCCAAGCCAAACACCTTGAACTGACCGATTACATGCCAGTATTTCAAAAGGCTAAGATTCGCGTGAGTGCCAAGCATTCAGCAAACCTTATGTCACGCTTCAAACAAGTGCTGTCGTATGCTGTTCGTCACGGTTTACTCAAATACAACATGCTTGCAGAAGTAAAGAAAACCGATGTAGGTACAACAACAGACACCAAAAAGAGCAAACAGACAGAAGCTGGCGTTAAAGCACTTTGGAAAGCCATTGACGACATCGGTGTGCATGAGAGCAACAAGAACTTCCTGCGCCTTATGATGATATTTGCCAATCGCAGTAACGAGCTGCGCTTAGCGAAGAAGCAAGATTTCGATTTGGAAGCACTAGTGTGGACAGTACCAGCAGAGAACAACAAGATCAGGAAAAAGCAGGGCGGGGCAATTCGACGCGCGATTCCTCCATTGGCAGAAGAAGTCATTCGAAACCAGTTCGCCATTTATCCTGATCTAGACATCATGTTCCCACCGGTGAGAGTTGAACATGACAGGCCAATGGCCGAGAACGTGCCTGTAGAGTTTGGCCGTAAACTGGCTGATGCGATAGAGGCGGCAGGTTTCCCTAGAACAACCAATCACGATATGCGTCGAACAGCGCGCAACATTTGGGAAGCAAAGGGAGTCCCATATCATGTTGCTGAGACTATGTTAGGGCACAAAGTACACCGTGGTGTACAGAGCCATTACTTAGATTACGACTACTTGGATGAGCAGAGAGAAGCTTACGAGAGTTGGTGTAAGAGTGTTAAGCCAAGGATAGAAGTTAGTGAATAGTTTTAATTATACACGGAATATATTGATGTTAGGAGCTGAAGAGCTCGAAATCCTTGTTAGTCGATGGGCTACTTGCCAAGAACATAAATATAGCTCAGTAATGAGGCCTGCAGGGGCTGGTGATAGAGGCTGCGATGTCATTGGCTTTTATTCTTCCGAAAAATTTGAGGGTGAATGGGATAATTATCAATGCAAGCAATATAAAAATACTTTGCCAACAGCTTCAGGTATGCATGAATTAGGGAAAATGCTTTATTACGCTTTCCTGGGTGAATTTACTGCTCCGAAGAATTACTATTTCGTTGCACCAAAAGGGGTGAATCGTAATCTCAGAACTTGGATTTTAAACCCATCTCAACTGAAGAAAGAGCTACTTAATCAGTGGGGGAAATTTTGTGAAGAGACGATTATCGATGGGAGGAAAGTTCTGCTTTCAACGGAATTATATCAGTTCATTTCGAATTATAATTTCTCTAATATAAGCATCATTGACATTGATTATATGGTGAATGACAGCTATTTCAGAGCCATTTTAGTCGATTTATATGGTGGAGAGCTACCAAGGGCTCCTGCTGGAGAAGTTCCGAACTCGATTCATGAAAGTGAACTCAATTACGTTAATAAAGTTCTCGATGTATACAGTGAATATGACCAACAGGTCTATTCTAATCCAGAAGATATTATCGGGCATGATGAGTTCGAAGAAGATTTTATGGATCAAAGAGAGCGTTTTTATAGTGCTGAAGCATTTCGTACATTTTATCGTGATAATACAGTTGAAGGTACTTTAGATACTTTTGAAAAGGAAATTTTAAAAGGTATTAGACCTACATTAAGGTTGAAATATAAAGATTCATTTGAATGCATGTGTACTGTACTTTCAGAGGCTGGAAAGCTACAACCATCAGGTAAGCTAGCTATTCATGGAAAAATTGATGTAAAGCAGGGTTATTGCCATCATTTTGCTAATGAAGACCGTTTGAACTGGAGAAGGAAATGATAGAAGGAAATCATGTTTTTAACAGCTCTTTGGAAGCGGGAGTGAGAGCTATTAGTTTTCTTGATTCATATTACCCCAAAGGTCTCGACTTCGAGAACTTAATGAAGATAGATTACATTCTTGTGAACTCTTCTGATTTTGATGGCCCTGATAGCTTACATCCAAAAACCCCGAACCGGAAAGGTGAACTTAGTTCACGGAGAGAAGTGGTCCGTGCAGGAATCGAACTAATGAAACGATTCAACCTTATTGAAATTGACTTAACTTATGACGGTGTTTTTTATAAAGCAACTGAGAATACTGAACCATATCTAGAATTAATGAAAACAAAATATTCAGTATCTATGAGGTATATTGCCAACTGGCTGGTAATTGAATTAGATGAATTGGGCTTTGATGGTTTCAATGCAACTTTAGGTAAAAAGGTATTTTAATGACGACTGGATTAAAAATTGAAAAAATACTGTTTCTAGGTAGTGGCGAAAATGCATCTATTAGCTTTTCTAACCCTGTTCATATTGTACATGGTGCGTCAAATACGGGTAAATCACTTCTTATTGAAGCAATCGATTACATGCTTGGTAAAGAAACGTTAAAACCAGTAACTGAAAGTAAAAAGTATAATGAAGTGGCAATGCAACTTCATCTTAATAAGGAACCTTTTACTGTCTTTCGAGAGTGGCCTTCCTTAAATTTTGAAATTTATCATGGTTTGGTAGAGTCAAAAAAAGGAGCCAAATTTTTTAGTTACTTCAAGCATGGTAAGGCTAATAAAAACGTTAGAAATATTAGTGATTTTTATTTAAAAGGCATAAAGGATACACAAATATCATCAAATTTATATGGTGAAAAAGGCTCATTAACGATCCGGTTGTTATCTAGGGTCATCTTATCAAATGAAGAAAAAATAATTCGTTCCGATTCACCAATAATTGTTGGTGATAGAACGGAGAACAGTAAAAATAGGAATGTATTTAAGTTCTTAATCACAGGTGAGGATGACTCAGATGTCAAAACCGTAGTTCGGGATAAAGAATTTAAAAGTGAACAAAAAGGGCAAGTTGAAGTTCTTGGGGACGTAATCAAAACATTAAAAACCGATTTAGTGTTTCCGGATGAAACTCTAGAAATTTTAAATGAAAGAGCAGGAAAACTTGACTCATCAATAGATGGGTTATTAGAACATATTGATTCTTCTCAAGAGGCTCTATCAGAAGTAGTTACAGAGAAAAAAACAGTTGCAAATGAACTAATGGGAGTTCGTGATCGAATAAATACTGTTCAAGTAAATTTGACTAATTTTGAAACATTAAAAAAATTATACGTTAGTGATATAGATAGACTTAATTCTCAGGAAGAATCTGCATTTTTACTCGGTGTTGCGCATGACGGACAGTGTGACTTTTGTGGTAATACGTCGGAAAACATTTGTCAGGATTTAATTGAAGTTAACATTTTAGCAGATGCATCAAAGGCTGAAATTAAGAAAATACAGTCAAAGTACAAGGAGTTAGAGGAAACGACTCAAGGGTTAGGTCAGCAATTGAGTTTACTTTTCCTCAAAGCAGGTCATTTGAAATCAAGGCTGGAATCTTTGGATCTTGAAGTTGAAAGGCGGGCGCCAGAGCTAAAACTAGAAGATAAAAGCTTGATGGCTCTGAGAAAGGAAAGAATATCTATTAAATTAGATCAGAACTTGCGCGAACATATAAGCTCTTTTAGTAAAAAATTACAAGAGGCTGAACTTGCACCAGTACCAAAAAAACTTGAGGCTAAAGCGTTCTATCCCGAAAGTGATGCAATAGATAGTTTCTGTGAAATTTATAGTGATATATTAAAGAATATTCATTTTTCGAGTGTGAGTAACGTTGAATTTGATTATAAAAACTTCGATGTAGTAATTGATGGAAATCCTCGAGATTTAAATGGTAAAGGTGTGAGAGCTATTCTTCATTCAGTTTTTAAAATTGCTCTGTTAATGCACTGTCGAAATAATGACATATATCATCCAGGTATTGTCATTTTAGACTCACCTCTTGTTACTTATAGAGACCCACTTAAAAGTAAACATGGTGAACTAGCAGCAGATGAAGAGAAACTTGCTGAGACTAAAATAAGTTATCACTTCTTAAACTTTCTGCATAAAATTAGCGACATGGGTCAGTTCATTATTGTCGAGAACATTGATGTGCCTGAATCGCTTAGAAATATAATTGGTGTTGATACATTCTATGGAAAAAATGCGTCTCAAGGTCAACGTATCGGATTACTATAGATTAAAAAGGGAAGTCAAAGCTTCCCTTAAACAAACAACCTAAATCATCCCACGCTCTTTCGCCCATTCAATGAACTCTTTGTATGGGCGTTTTCCTCTCATGCCTTTCACCGCTTTTGGGAAGCCAAGCTCTTGAGTCCAGCGCCAAAGAGTAGGCTGGCTAATCCCAAGAGTTTCACGAACCTCTTTATCACTGATGAAAAAGCGTTGTGTTGCTAGGTTTATCGTTGAATTAGCCATTTTGATTTCCTCTCTTAACTGAATTTTTCATATAACAAACATAAAACACCGCACAAATAACGGCATAGACGGCGAAACTGATCATTGGGCAACTCCTTTTGCTGGTGGCATAATTCGTATTCGGTTGGTTGTGTGCCAACACATTGCATCCCCATTAAACAAACCGCCTTCACGTAACTTAGCGCAGCCTTGTGGTAGCTGTTCACCACACTTACCGCAGCAGCCGAGATCGCTTTCAATCTTCGGTATCTCGGCATGAACACGGTGAATAAGCGACTGCAAAGCTTCAACTTGGGTGTAAGGTTCGCTTGGGCAAGCGAAGAACTGGCAAATTTCATTAAGCTTTGCGATTTCATCGGGTGATAACGTCACTCTGATATCGTTATTACCACTGGTCTTACGCTTATCCCTTAGGCGTTTTGCGCGAACTGCTGCTTGTTTGCGTTTGCGTTCTTCATTCATTTTTCAGCCTTACGTTTACGAGAGTTCGCTGTCTTTTTCATTGGAGAAAGCAACTGGCGAGCTTTTGCTAAACAAAAGTCGAAACATTTGCCACCACGACCTCCGAAAGAAGCGGTGGTTCGATAGGTTTCAATCGCGAAATTACATGCACGATTTGCTTCATGCTGTTCGTAGCCTTCGCCAAGTAAGATTTGATGAATATTTTTATGGATAAACTCTTCCTGAGAGTTTCGAAGTAGGGAAGTCGTCATTACACAAAGTTCCTTTGGTTTCTGGGTGAAACCTGGCAATCAGTCTAAGTACTTGAAATTGGTGGTCAGCCAGTTATATACTGATTGCGAGGCTTGGTTCTTTAGTTCTAAGTCTCATTGCACAAAGTAAGCCCTTATTGGTTTGGTCACCGGTAAGGGTTTTCTCTTTTTGAGCCTTTCAAAATTTCATTTCATTCAACTTACTACTCAATTGGTCAGAAAGAGCATTGAACTGATGGATCGTTTGGGCGTCTTCTGTGCCAACGCTTACTTCCAAGTTCTTGCACTTATCACTTAGCTTAACGAGCTGTTCTAGCTCGTCATAAAACGGATCGCTTTTTGGCATCTTAGCTAGGAAGTGTTCGAAGCTCGTTCTATGTAATTGAATGGCTTTAGCGCCTTCTAGAGTTTTGTTGATATCTGTAAGAGATAAATACGTCATAGGACTTCCTTTTTACTTTTGGTACATTGTTATTTATTGAGATGTACCAATAAGGTACTCATTGCACTTGTCCTTGTAAAGTACATTTTTGGGGTTTTATTCGAATTCAATAAATTTAAGGTACAAAAAAAAGCCGCTATTGTGAGCGGCTTTCCTTGAGTGATTTTTTGCTACAAGTTCATAATGACTTGTTTTACATAGCCTACTATTCGGCAATTCCCACTGATTGGGATGGGGTCATATTTGGGGTTCAGCGGGACCAAAAACTTATGTGGACCGTCAATCTCTAGCTTTTTAATCGTTGCCTCTGGAGCATCATTAAGTGTAGCTACGACAATCTTTCCATTATCAGGGCAGTTGCATGGTTCAACTACTACAATAGAACCTGCTGGTATAGACGGGGAACCGTGTGGATTGGTCATAGAGTTGCCCGTAACACGCATGGCAAAGGCTTCCTCACTGATATTGCTTGAGGTGGTTTGCCAGTCTAACTCCTCGTAAATAATATCTTTAGAGTCGATTTTACCCCAAGAACCTGCTTGCACATGACTAAGAATAGGTACTCGTCTAGTTTGTGTCGAAGTGAATAGCGTCGAAGCTTCTTTTAGATCCTCTTCAGTATGATCTGTATCTAACCAACCTTCAGGCATGTTGAAAGACTTCTCTATGTGTCGAGCAATTCTTGGCCCAATAGCGCGTGTGGCGCCTTTTCCCATAAATCGACTGGCTTGAGTTGTAGAACGGTCAATTTTGTCTGCAAATGCCGTAGTACCACCAACTTTTTGAGCGAGAGAGCGTGCATTTTCTCTTCTAATATCTTCTGCAGTTTTCATTACATCTACCTGAGCATTTTTAGCTACTTAGAACATGTTGTTACTTTAAGATTTTGTTCCTAAAAGGTACATATCCTTGAAGGTACATTTTGTTTGTGTATTATGTACCTTAGAGGTGCTTAGGATGTATAAGAAATACTGGTGTCAGTTATCTGATACGCAAAGAAAATCTATGGCTAAGAAGCTAAAAACAAGTACAGGGTACTTACGCTTGGTGATTACTGGACACAAAATCCCAGGGGCTGCATTAGCAAAAAAATTACATGACATAACTAATGGAGAAGTCGATAAACATCAACTGAGGCCAGATATTTTCTAACATCATATTAAATTTTTTAGGTCAAGGCTGACGATCAATATTCTGTATAAACAACCAGTAAGGAATAATCATGCAACCCAGTTTAAAAAGCGTTATGCATAACGCGGTAGTCGCTTGGCGAAGTGACTCGACGAAAGAACAAATTGCAGAATACATTTCTCGCTTTTATCACAAGATGAAAATCTACGAGGAAGACGACTGCCAAAGGGAACATCTTCTCAAAGTACCGTCGGCTTTCAACAATCCAAACAACACTCAAAATTTATTTCGCTATATCAGCAGAACAAGCACAGAGGCCAAAGCTAATGTTATGGACTTACTGCCAGCCATTATTGCGGCAATGCCTAAAGCTAGGGCAACAGCGGCATTGAATCAGTTCTTAAACCCGCTTGGGTATTCAGTTGCGGCTATTGGCTCCAGCCACGCCATGGCGAACCGTGACCAATTACTGGCCGATTTTAGTAAAGAGTCATCAGAAGCATTCCGCTCGATACTCTTACTCAGTGAACATGCTACGTCTGACCAACTTCGCGATGCTTACCGAGAATTACAAGAGAGTGCCGGTTCTCACGATCCATTACTCAAATTCTTAGAAACATTGATGGCGCAAAAAGGCTGACCACCTGAATGCATTTATTAACCACGCTAATTAGCAAAACAAGAGAACTTTGTGCAATGAGTCTTTCTTATCAAAATTACCACGGCCAAATGCTGTGGATAGCAAATAACGGTAACTGTCGTTATGTCGTATCGCGTAGTAAAGCCAAGCAAATTTTACAAACCATGAAGTCGAGGGTGCAGTTATGAAAAACAAGTTAGCTGATCTTAATAACCACCTTTTTGCTCAAATGGAACGCCTGTCTGATGAGGATATAACCGACGATAAATTGAATGATGAAATTAATCGTTCAAAGGCTATTACCACAGTGTCAAAGCAAATCATCGATAACGCTCGCCTTGCTCTGGATGCTCAGAAGTTTCGTACAGAGTACGCGGGTCGAATTGAATTACCCGAAATGATTGAGGGTAATAAACATGCCTAAAGGTCAATCACATCGTTACACAGAAGCGCAGTGCGCATTCTTAAAAGAAAATAGCACCATGGTGCGGCGTGAATTAACTGAGGCCTTTAATCATCGCTTTGGAACAAGTTTGACGCTCGCTGCAATTAACAGTCGCTGTAAACGCAAAGGTTGGTTTACTGGCCGAGACGGGAAGATAGAAAAAGGGAACAAGCCTTGGAATAGCGGTACAAAGGGCTTGATCAAGGCAAACGCAGGAAGTTTTAAGCCAGGTCAAAAACCAACGAACAGCAAGCCATTAGGGCATGAGCGTATTTGTTCTAAAGATGGGTTTATTCTCGTCAAAGTAGCAGAGCATGATCCGTACACAAAAGCCAAAACGCGTTATAGGGCAAAGCATCAAGTTGTCTGGGAACGTGAACATGGTGAGATACCTGATAACCATGTGATTCGTTTTAAAGATGGGGATAAGCTGAACTGTGCTACCGACAACCTCATCTGCGTTTCATTGGCTGTCAATCTGCGTATGAATCAGAACCGAGTTCAGGACATGCCAATAGAGCTTAAAGCGACAGGGCATGCCATTGCAGAGCTCGAAGTCGCTGCTTTCAACGCAGAGAGGAAAGTCAGATGAGTATGCTCCTTACCGCTCAAGCCATGCAGTTAAAAGTCGGTAATGCGACTCGTAAACTCGTATTACTTAAATTAGCTGACAACGCCAACGACAATGGGGTGTGTTGGCCATCTTATGAATATATTGCTGATATGTGCGAGGTAGACCGCCGAACAGTGATGCGCCATATCAAAACGTTAGAGGAAATGGGGTTTGTTTCAGTTCGCACCCGAAAGGGAGAAAAGGGCAATTCGAGCAATGTATACCAGTTAAATTTAGGTAGTGACAAATTGTCACCCCCTAGTGACACACGATCACGAGGGGTAGTGTCACAGGATCACCAACCTAGTGATCCTATGTCACCCGGAATCAGTCATAGAACCAGTCAATTAGAACCAATAAAAAATAAACAAAAAAATTCGAGTGAACTTGAATCTTGTTTTGAGCGGCTATGGGCGGCATTCCCTACCAAGAAATCCAAGAAGAACTCGTTAGCAAAATTCAAAAGCATCGTGACAGCGCAAAGTGAACCTCCGGAAGTGTTTACCGAGATGCTCTGTCGAGATGTAGAAACTCGTGTGGCCAATCGACAGTTTGGTTTCGATAAGCTGCACCTAACGACCTACTTGAATCAAGAACGATGGAACGACGACCATGAAAAGACTCGAACAAGCCAGGCTGCACCAAAAAATCGAGTCGAGCAATACAACGCAGAGTTGCTCGAACGATACGGACACACTGCCACATCGATTGGGCGACAAGGTGATTCTTTTGAACCTGGAAGATTGGATCCAAATCAAGTTTGTGGAGGCTTACGGGACGAAATGGCCGCATCAGGCACTACCATCGACTTGGACTCAAGCGATTACAACGATGTCGGTCAGTGAGATTCGTCGTGCAGTCAATCAGGCTTTGTTGGAAGGGGGTGCATGGCCGCCAAGCTTGCCAGAGTTTGTGTCTATGGGACGTGAAGAGCTGGTTGATATTGACGAGGCATTTATTCGAATGCTTCGTTGTGAACCAAAGGGTGATATCGAGTACTGGACATCGCAAGAAGTGGGTTTTGTTTGTAGAGGCTTGCTAAGCGAACGTGAAGCCAGAGCGAAGTACCGAAAAACGTTGAAGAAGTATGCAGATAAAGCTAAGGCTGGCTCGCTCCCCTCAAGAAACGCGATGCGTTTGACCGATAAAGCTAATGTCAAACCACTCAATGAGATTGAGCGTCTCAATCCTAAGAAGTTTCGCAAGAACTCGGTATTTGCAAGGGTCGCAGCAATGGGAGCAAGGGCGTAATGAAAATTGAAAAGTTACTGGCAAAGTTCAATGCAAAAGGGGCCAACTATGCCCCCGGTTCTGGCGGTAAGGGGGCACTTTCTCCGGAAGAGCAAATAGCAATTGTTGGTCTAGCCTGGAAGGAAGCACCAGTAGGTTTTTTGGTGTTATTCGTTGAATATTTGCAAGATAGACCTGCACTTAAAAATCTTTACCAAATCACCTTACAGGAAGCCAACATGCTGATGGAAAAATGGCGCGGTCCATATCCCGATAGAGCATTGGAAGCGTTAGTCAGGACAGCTATTGCAGAAGCGACCCAGCAGTTTGGCCAAGTTTGCCCCGAATGCAGTGGCAGCGGTAAGTACATTGCGAAGAACCGAGCTAGAAGAACTTGCCCTTGCTGCGATGGTGGCCGTATAGGCTGGACACAAGAAACCCGCTTTGCTTTCTTCTGCCAAACCTTACCCGTGACCTTCTCACGTTTTAAGAAGTACGAATCCATATTAGGAAAATTGGTTAAACGTTTGGTGGGTAAGCGCAGTGCAGCGGCATTGGCGCTGCAGGGTAGGTATGAGCAAGAAGAGAGTATGGCGAAAGTATTAGAAGGTGAGGTATAGCTCGTAAGGTTTATATAAGGGGAATACAACGTACACCTAAGCAACATGTGATAAAGTTCTAAGTAGAAAGATTCTAGGAAGAAAATATGATTTTACAGGTTAAACTTTCCCCAACAGCAATGGCTTCGTTTGATAATTTACCGCAAGATCAGAAAAAAAGAGCACGCCGAGCTGTTGATTTGCTTGAAGCTGGATTGGAGAAGCAATTGAGACCCCATAGACTTCGTCCAAATCAGAAATTAAACAGCGGTAGGGTGTCTACGAAAATACGTATTATCTACAAGCGCGTTGGTGATGTGATAGAGGTTGTTGATTTTGTTAATCATGATTTACTTCTACATATTGCGAAGACAAGTCGAGGTGCGTAATGCTGATTTTCTATGATTGTGCACTAGATTTAAATGAAGCGGAAAAGGAACTTAATGCGTATAAAGCATTACTTGATAGGCAAGTGGAAATTGGGGAAACAGAGCTACAGAATTTTTTCGCATCGCATATTCAACTCATGTGGCTTATGGGGAGAGTGACAGGGGTTGATGCTCCAGTCAAATACAATGCGGAAAGTTCAGTTTTTAGTAAATACAGAACTGATTACATGATAACCAATGAAGATAACTCTAAGTATAGTTTTATTGAATTTGAAGAAGCTAAGCTTAATTCGATTTTTAAAAGTAGATCAGGCCAGACTACAACTCGTTTTGATTGGAGCAACACCTTTGAACATGGTGTAAGTCAAGTTACTGACTGGTTTTATCTACTAAGTGAAAATTACGGTACGGACTTAATGGAAAATGAGTTTCAGTGTCGAAAAATTAACTATCAAGGTGTAGTAATTGCAGGACGTGACAAGAGTATTGCTAGTCCGGAGCAAAATAACCGGCTTCACTGGCGGATAGGCAATACGGTTATTGGCAGTAAGCAAATATTATTTTTTACATTTGACACATTGTATGAAGCGATGAGAGACCAGTTGGATATTATAAAAGATTTATCGACTTGTTAGGCTAAATGATTTTTTCAGAAAAATATAAGGGGCATATGCCCCTTATGTTTTTTAATCTCTTAACTTTTTCAGCTGCCCATTCTTATATTCAAACTCGTTACAATAATCACTGAAGTCCATCAGAAATCTACTGGCAGATTGATTTCTCTCCGTTGAATACGTTATGTAAAGTTCGTCTTCAGCCCTAGTCATAGCAACATAAAGTCTAGATACCTCTCTTGAGCGTTCATTCGAGTTATTTGGGATTAGATTATCCGATACACCCGCAATAAATACATAACTAAACTCAAATCCTTTTGCTGATTCTATAGTGCTAATTGAAACTGTTTTTGCTGCTTCCACACTTATAGACTCTCTAATTTGATTTGACTTTATCCCTTTACTTGAAAGTTCAGTTAAAATATCTTGTCTTATTTCTTTATTGAGACCGATGATACATATTTGAGGGTAGTGCTCAGTATCATTGATTTCTTGATAGTTATTGATGATTTCGTCTACTTTGGTTACGATAAATTGAATTTGTTCTACATTACTTCTAGTTTTAACAATGAATGGTTTTTCTCCGCACTTGCTTGGTAAATCAGGCTTAGTCGGCTTTCCAATGTTATCCTCATCTACATCAGCAAACTCATATTTTTCGATGAGAGAGTAAGCTGCATTCATGATTTCTTTTGTATTTCTATAGTTCTTCTTCAATACATAACTTCTATTTGCAACATTAACGCCGGAGTGCTTTAGAATGAATCCCTTATTGTAAACTGTTTGAGCTCCGTCTCCCACTAGGAATAGTCCATTCTCAGCAGTAGATAGTTGTTCGTTATTGGTTGTTTTTAATGACGCCAACATAGCAATTTCAAGTTGGGATAAATCTTGTACTTCATCAACTAAAACACTTCGGTAAGGAGTATATTCAAGAAGCTTATTGGATATACTATTAAGATCTGCTTGTCCGTTGATCGCTGCCTCAATCGAAAGTTTGTCATTATTTAATAGACTATAGGCAAGACTAATTACTCCTTCATAATCTAATCTGCATAGAGACTTTATCAATTCTGTTTTGTCCAGAACTAGATCTAAAATGATCTTTCTTTCGTCTTGATTTAATCCAATGACCCTTCCCACACGTTTGAACGCTTTGGTATCTAAGTATGTGGTAAAGTTCGTATGTGTGAGTCTAGTCCTAATGTAAAAGATTTCATCGATTAAAAACTTTCTAAGTTTGTTGTCGTCAAAGGTGCGAAATTTACTGGTTCTGTAGTTACCATGATTTTTCACTTTGTTGACCGCATCGATATAAAACTGCTTAATGATCTCCTGAGACGCTTTTGTATAGATGTTTTCTCCTTTCGGGTGGACTTTATCTATAATGTTTTCAGCGAGACCGTTAACTGTTGAGGTGTGAATGTAACTGGCTTCGACACCGCAAAGCTCGTTAATTAATGACCTAAGTAACTTTCTCATGCTTTCAGTTAAAGTTATAAGTAAAATGGGTTGCTTATACTTTTTAGCAAGATAGCGCGCTCTGTGAAGCATCACACATGTCTTTCCACTCCCTGAAACGCCTCTTAGACGAGATGACCCCTTAAAGTCTCTTACAGCAATTTTCTTTTGTTCTGGATGGAGAAATAGCAACCAGTCGGCCCAACTAGCGTCTTTTGGTAATTGTTCTACTTCGTCCCATGTAACGAATATTTCGCTGTTAACAGGGTCCAACATTGCCGTTTCTAATTGCTTCGATTCTGCAATATCTACGATCCCCATTTGGTAATTCAACCTTTGGGCTATTTCTTTAAGTTCACCTTTGTGGGAATGAGTAAATATATCATCAAATAGGATCGCTACTTCATCTCCAGCAACACGCTCTATGTGCTCAATTATTCCATTTGGGTCACATTCCCAAGTTACGCTAGTAATCTCATAGAGGTAAGCTTTCAATTCACTTTCAAGCTTGAATGGGGCTAAGTGCTTTTCGCTTACATGGCGTAATAATGGAAGAGCAAGTAAGTCTTCTGAAGAAGTAAGATCAGGTTCGATGAATTTATGGCTTTCTGGGTCTTTTGAACTAATTTGTATGAACTCTAACGTGTTATCTTTTTTGCTTTTTACCCATTGGTATTGTTTATGAGAGTCTAACCAGCTTTCAGCATCTTCATGATCACCAACAAATAAAAATGCTCTCAATTTATTTTCACCATCAACTAACTGGACAACTAATCGAAAGCCATTTCCCAAATCGTATTTTTCTGCGTTAGGTAATCTACTTTCACCATGATTAGTTCGTTTTAGAGAGTTTATTTGGCCTTCTGATGCGGCCTCATGCATGGCTGCTCGAGTTTTGTTTATTGCATCTCTGCCTTTCTTTCCTGCTTTCGTTAAATTTCTGAAGCATTTGTTTATGTACTTAGTTTGAATTACTTTGTTCATTAGGACCGCTTATGAAATTGGTGTGATAATTTACTAAGCATTATGCAATATATTTTATTGCTATGTGAATGATATACTTCAAATTTAATGGTGTAAGCAACAGTGCTAGAGCAAAATACTTGATTCAATAACGAACTTGGTGCACTATTACCACATTAGAAAACCTCGCCCATTCGGCGGGGTTTTTCGTTTCTACCGTTTCTAACTGACAAAGCACCCCTTTCTATTGTGAAAGTCGGGTGCTTTTTTGTGGGAGTAATATGCAAGATAAACTCAGTTCATTCTCTTCATATCTCACTAGTGGCTTACTGGCTCTTACCGGGGCATTCAGCATCCAAGACTGGGCGGCGGTGATTGGTGTGGTGATGGTGTTTGTCACGTACTTCACCAACCGCAGCATTAAACTCAAATTGCTTGAGGAAGTGCGCAAGCAACGAATTTCGGAAGAGCTCAGTGAAAAACTTAATCAATAAAACCGTCTGTTCTGTCGTGGTTGTTCTTTCTATCGTTTTTAGTCTTGGTCCAAACATGCAAACCAGCCAACAAGGCCTGGCACATATCGCTAACCTCGAAGGATGCAGAACAAAAGCTTATCAATGCAGTGCTGATGTTTGGACCAATGGCCTTGGTCACACAACAGGCGTGAAACAAGGTGATGTGGTCAGTGAAGAACACATTGCTCGTAACTTCATTGCCGATATTAAAATCGCCGAAAAGTCCGTAAACAAACACCTAACCACTGACGTTACTCAAGCTCAGTTTGATGTTCTTGTGAGCTTTGTGTTTAACCTGGGCGCTGGCAACTTTAAACGTTCCACCATGCTTAAGTTGTTTAACCAAAACCAACCCTTAAAAGCGTGCCTTGAATTTTCACGTTGGGTTTATGTTAACGGCAAAAACTGCAGGGAACCTGATAGCCAATGTTCAGGGGTCGTGAAACGTCGCGAATTAGAACAACAAGCTTGTTTGAACGGTTGGTAATAAGGAACTTTATGAACTTCTCTATCAAAAATGCTTTGTTGATAGGTTTGGTTCTGTTGCTGCTTGGTAGCTTCGCTTTCTCTGCGTATCTGCTTGATTTAACCAAGGTGCAAGCAAAGCGCTACGGTGAGCTGCAGGGTCAGTTTCAAGACTCACTCAACAAAAATAAGTCACTGTCTATCACCATTAAAACTTTAAGCGATGAAGTTCGGCAGGCTCAAAGCGCTGCGGATGAGTTGCTGCTAACTAAGGCCGCTCGGAAGACTGAAACGATTCACACAGTGACCCAAATCAAAGAGGTTCTGAACCATGAAGAATGTGCAGATGTGCCTATTCCTGATGCTTCTGAGTGGTTGTACTACCACTGAGGTCCTCACTGAATACCAAGACCGCTTAGTTCTTCCTCCTGCCGTTTATTTGACTTCTTGCACACAACCTTTTACTGCTCCCCCTAAAACCTACGGTGAAGCGGTAGAGCGCGACCCTATGTGGCTAGAAGCCTGGCGCAATTGCGCTAACCAAATCGAGCATTTACGTCGCTTTTATGGCTACGAGAGTGCAATACCAAATACGGGCAAATAACACTTATTACTTGGGTGGTCGTCCACCGTTATCCGTTGTTGCCCGTAATTCATTCCTTACGAGGGTGTTCAAGCGTGGGTTCCTCGCTGTCTTGCTTGTTAGCCATGATCATACTCAGCTCGCTGCTGAAACTCCTTATATGTTAGCGCAAGTCCAGATTCAAAAAGGAACAAGCAGAGTTTGAGAGAGCTTCATTAATCAGCAACGTCAGCTTAATGCGAATAAGGACGTGACACTCGGAGAGACGAGACTCATTCAAGAGGGCTTTCAATGAACAATGAAAAACGACTTTGGAATTTAACTGAGTTGGAAGCGTTCGATTATCACCGTTCTACGATCCGAAAAAAGCTTAAGTCTGCAGGCATTGAGCCTATCGCCTATAAAGGCAATATTCCCCTTTACGATGTGGTTCAAGTTGCCCCGTATTTATGCAAAGCAATGATTAAAGAAAGTGATGCTCCGGATTTGATGGGTTTTAAAACCGCCGCTGAGCTCAGAGCCTACGTTCAATCCGAGCGAGAGAAGTTAGCATTGCAGAAAGACTCAAGCGAGTGCATTGCAAAAGAAGACTACGAAAATGAAATCGCGATTTGTATCTCCGGTGTGAAGGGCTTTAAAGACAAAGTGATCACACGTATTGAATCGGCGATACCAACGGCAACAACGCAGCAGCTAGAAGATTTAGAAAACTTACTTAATTTTGATTTAAAGGCGGTATCCGATGGGCTTGAACACGTTTGATTCACGCCTTGGGGTTCAATTCGCCGATGCGGGCAAGGTTCGACGCGAGCTCGCTTATCTTTGTGCGCCAACCGATAAAACCCCCATTGAAGCTGCTGATGAAGATTTGTGGATCTCAGATGGTACTGACGTAACGAAATTTCTGTCTTCATTGGTTCCTTATATGAAGGAGCCAATGAACTGTCTAGCAAGGCGTATTTATGAAGCGGTGATTGTGGTGGGTCCTGCGCGTTCCGGGAAAACTAAAGCATTAGTTGAAGGGTGGATTAATTACACCGTGACGCAAGCTCCTGGCGATATGCTACTGATTTACAGCACTAAAACTAAAGCGGCAGATATGTCTAAGTCTGACTTAGACCGCTGCTTTTTAGCGACGCCAAGCATTGCACGTTTAAGAACGGGGCGAAAATCTGACGATAACATCACTTCTAAAAAGTTTAAAAACGGTATGAATCTCAAGTTAGATTCCGCGACAGAAACCAGTTTATCGGCCTCAACATATCGATATGCCGGCGCGACCGATTACGACAGAGCAGATGATGGCGTTGGCCAAGAAGGCTCTAAGTTTGAACTGATGTTAATGCGCGTTCAAAACGCTAAGTCTTCAGGCATGGTGATGGCCGAAAGCTCTCCTGGTCGTATTGTTAGGCACCCTAAACCGGAAGAAGAATTACTTGCCCATGAGGCGCAACCATGTGGCGGCATCGCATCACTGTACAACCAAGGCGATAGACGCCGTTTCTATTGGTCGTGTGACGATTGTCATACTCACTTTAGACCAGAATTCGAAACCTTAAAATGGGACGATAAAGGGGACCCTTTGCTCTCGTCTCAAACCGCGTATGTGGCTTGCCCAAGGTGTGGACATCGTATTGAAGAAGTCGAAAAACATTCGAAGAACCTGAGTGGGCATTGGTTTCGTGAGGGCGCGGTTAATCAATACGGTGAGTTAGTCGAAGAAGAATCAGAAATACGCACAACCAAATGGGCCACGTTTTGGTTTGAAGGCGTGATAGCTGCTTACAGCAGTTGGCAAAACTTGGTGTATCGCTACCTCAATGCCGAAGCCATTTATGAAGACAGTGGTGATGAAGATGCACTGATTTCATTCATCAATACCCGAATGGGGCGCTCTTATATTCTTCAATCTCAAGGGCAAGATATTGGTGCTCATGAGTTGATGGAAAAAGCCAAAGGCAATCCTTATTTGCGTGGTGTAGTGCCTGTCGGTGGTCGATTTTTGATCATGAGTATCGATGTGCAAGGCGGTAAATCCAATGCTCGGTTTGTGGTGCAAGCTCAAGTGTTTGGCGAAGGGCTGCAGCGCTGGGTTATCGACCGTTTTGAAATTTTAACGACACCACATCGAAGTGGTGACCGTATTAACCCAGCCATTTACGCTGAAGATTGGGATTTTCTCATCGAGCAGGTGATCAAGAAAACATACCCTGTTGCCGATGGTAGTGGACGAGTCATGAAACCAATATTAACACTGTGTGATTCTGGTGGTTCGGCTTCTGAAAAAGACGGTAAGAAAACTTCAGTGACCGATTTTGCTTACCAGTTTTATAACCGCCTTAAAGCGAAAGGGTTGGCCCACTTGTTTCGACTTGTGAAAGGGGCCAGCAACAAAGACATGGATTCATTGATTAAAGAATCTTACCCAGATAAGCGCAGCAAACTGGCGCATGGTGAGATCCCTTTATTACTGCTGCACACCAATCGACTAAAAAACCGTGTGGTGGCCAGCTATTCCCGTGAAGAATTTGGCTCTCGGTATTTCAATTTGCCCGCCTGGGCGGAAAGAGAGTGGTTTGATGAACTGACGGCGGAATTCATCGATGAAAAAGGCCAATGGATTTGCCCTGATAAGACGCGTAACGAAAGTTTTGATTTATGCGCGTATGCCGAAGCGGGGATGCACTTTCTTGGTGGTGATGACATCCATTGGGAAAGCGCACCCCCTTGGGCGTGTGAATGGCAGATTAACCCGAATGTGATTGATGCTGACTTACAGCCTGTTTTCGAGCGCAAGCCTAAGAAACGTTATAACCACTCAAGAGGTATTTTCGGATGAGTTTAGTGATACCGACCAATCAAGAACGTTTGCAGTGGTACCTCGAAGCCGAACAGAAAATCTTACAGCAACAGTCGGTGAAGACGGCAGAAGATGAAGAGTTGACCTTGGCGAGTTTAGCGACGGTGCGTAAAGAGATAGAGCGTTTGCAGCGCATTATCGCTCTGCAAGTTCAAGGGGGACGACGCTCTATGATACGGAGAAATTATCTTGAGTAGCCAAAACTTGCTCGACAAGCTCGTGGCCATATTCAGTCCTAGGAAAGGGTTGGAACGTGCCTACGACAGACGGCTTTTGAATAAATACAATGCAGCACTTCCCCGTAATCCGCACACCAAAAAGACAAATAAACAATCAAAAGGCGATGCCAATTCGTTGAACAAAGGCGCGAAAGCGGTGTATCAACGTGCCCGACATATGGATGAAAATAACCCGTTTGTTACGGCCATTTTGGATGAGCTTTGCGCCAATGTAATTGGTCCGAATGGCATCATGGTGGAGCCTCAGCCTTTAAACCACAAAGGGGAAGTGCATGTCGAATGCGCTCAGGCGATCATGACCTGGTGGGAGAACTTTTCTTTAAATCAAAACATCGATGCTGAACATTCTCGCGCGGAAACGGAGTGGCTTGCGGGTCGAACATGGTTTCGTGATGGCGAGGTGTTTTGTCGAATGTTCATGGGTAAGCACAGTGATTTGAATTACCCAACAGAGACGCCCTTTGCGGTGCAACCCTTTGAGCCTGATTTTATTCCTTCCCACATAACGGCAGCTGAAGGGGGACTGTTTGAAGGTATTAAGCGAAACAAGCTCGGGCAGGCTGTGAGCTATTTGATTCAGAGAGACTCAAGAGGGTTTGAGTTCGTTGATGTCGATGCGCAGTTTGTCTGCCATTTAAAGTTTACTCGGCGTTTTCATCAAAACCGTGGCATTTCCCTTTTGCATTCCATTTTGGATTTGGTCGATGACATCGAAGATTACGACCAATCTGAGCGTATTAGTGCCCAGATAGCGAGTCGTTTTGCTTATTACATAAAACGAGATCCGACATTGAATTCAAATGCAACGGACGCGTTCGATCGCGGCGGCGATTTGTTTTTAGGGATGGGAAACTCGTTTGAACTGGCACCCGGTGAAGATGCAGGGGTGGTGGAGAACAACCGAAAAGAAACCATGAGCAGCCCGTTTCGAAATGCCCAGCTTCGATTAGCCAGTGGCGGTGCAGGAGTGAACAACTCTAGCGTCACCCGAGACTATAGCAACGGCAGTTATTCCGCTCAGCGCCAAGAGTTAATCGATTCGTTCAGTCGTTATCGAGTGCTGCAGCGAAAGTTCGTTTTAGGTTGGACTCGTCCACAGTATCGACATGCTTTGCAGATGGCGATGTTAGCCGGTGAAGTCAACATCCCCGCAGGGGTTAAGCGAGACTCTATTTTTAATGCGATCTATCAGGCGCCAGTGATGCCATGGATTGACCCTAGCAAAGAAATGGTAGGCGTCGAAAAAGGAACCCGTTTAGGTTTGCATTCCTTAAGTCATGCACAACGTGAACGTAATATTAACCCGTTGTCGACTCGTCGCGAAATTCAATCTGAACGTCAACAAATGAACGATATGCACATCGTGAGTACGTCGGACCCTGCTCATGCGGTGAAGCTCAACAATCAAAAAGAAGAGGCAAACAATGCCAAAACCAAAGAATAGCTGGTACACGCTTAAGAACGAAGCTGATGTGATTAAGATTTGGGTGCATGGAGATATCAGTGCTTGGGATATTGATGCAATGGAAATCATTGCGGCGTTGCAAGTGGCCAAGAATAAAGAGGTTGAATTGCGAATGCTCAGTGGTGGAGGCAGTGTTTACCAAGGTCTTGCAATGTATAACGCACTGAAGGCGCATAAAGGAAAGGTGATGGGCATTGTCGATGGCATGGCCGCGAGCATTGCGACTTATGTCCTGCTTGCCTGCGACTCTATCCGTATGCCTGAAAATGCCATGTTGATGATCCATAACCCTACTATCGGAGCGTGGGGCGGTGAGAAGGAAATCAACTCAGCGTTTCAACAGTTGCAAGCAGCGACCAAGACCATTTCTGAAGCGTACGCTGAAAAGTCGGGTCAACCTCTTGAAGAAGTACTGACTGCCATGGAGAAAGAAACGTGGTTCACCGCGCAGGCCGCTAAAGAGTGGGGGCTTGTTGATGAGGTGGTTGAAGCGGTTGACCTCAGGAACGCATTACAAAACCTCGATGAATCTGATTTTAAGAATTTCAAACAAGCGCCAGCCGAGTTGATGAATTCGCTAACGCAACAGGTGAATGAACCGACACCTTTAGCAGCGTCTGCTCAGCCCAATGAACCTCAAATAGACAAACCTAAGCAGGTAAGCGACATGCCGAAACCAAATGAAGAATTACAAAACGCTGTAAAAGCAGAGAACCAACGCCAAGCAGATATTCGTGCGTTGTGTGCTCAACATAAAGTCAGCGAGGCACTCACCAATGAAATGCTGGCTGACTTATCGTGCTCAGTGGGACAGGCATCCACTAAGATTTTAGAAAGTATTGGCAGCCAATCAGCGGCAGGTCAACAAGAGCCTGAAGCGAATTTGACGGCTACGCACATGAGACTTGGCAACGGTAACCATGTCAAAGACGAACTGCAAAATGCGTTGAATGCACGTTGTGGTGTTGAGGATTTAGAAAAAGACAACGCGTTCGGTCATGAGTCATTACTGAATATGGCGCGTGCTTGCCTCGATGTGAATGCTCGAAGCGCGATCACCAAGAATGAATTGGTGAACCGAGCGTTTAACTCCGGTGATTTTGGCGACATCATCACTGAAGGTATTCGAACCGTGATGCGCGATGAAGCGCAAGCAAGAGCCCCGATGTGGCGTGAACTGGCTAACGTAGAGAACCTGACGGATTTTCGTGAAACTGAGCTAGTGATGGTTAATGACGCGCCGGACTTGATGAAAATAGCGGAAGATGGCGAATACAAAGCGGCGATCTTAAAAGGCAGCGGCGAGCGCATTCAGCTTGCGACCTTTGGGCGTGAAATCCAGTTCACTCGTCATGCCATCATTAATGATGAAATTGGTTTAGTGGCGAAGGTGCCTCGTAAATTCATGCAGTCCGGTTATCGTCTGTCAGACAAGCTTATGTTTAACGCTATCCTCGCGGGCAAGATGGCCGATGGTGGCAATGTCTTTAAAGTAGGTGAAGATAAAGACTGGGGTAACTTTATCAATGACATTCCAGCAGGCGATTACGCGGCGATGATTATGGCTCTGCATAAGGTATTTGCGACAGCAACCACCATCCCACTCAGTGGTGAAGCAGGGCAAGGCGATGCGTTAGATCTTCGTGGTGAGGTTCTGATTGCGAGTCCAGACCATGCCTCAATGTTTGAAGCGGTTTTGAATACGGCGAGTAAACCGGATGCCTTTAACCCGGCTTATAGAAAATTCGGTAAGGTGATTGAAACCGCGCGTTTAGGCGAGGTGAATGGCGCTCTGGCACTAACAGGTAAAGACTTTGATACCGTAGTGATGGGCTTCTTAGATGGCCAGCAAGACCCATGGCTAGAAACGGGCGACGGTTGGAGCAGCGATGGTGCCAAGTTCCGCATTACTTACGACTTAATGTCGAAGGTATTGGATCGCCGTGGTATTGCCCAAGCGACCTTTGGGTAAAGCTTGGAAGAACAGTTTGATTTGATTCACAGGGTGAGCATTGCTCGCCCTTTTTTAATGGTGACAATATGCGTTTAAGCGATGGGAAAAAGATTGTGGCGACCGTGCCAACGGGTGGTTTTAAGAAAGATGTCCCTTGTCTACTTGGAGCTTTATTAGTGGTGCCCAACTTTACGGCAAAAGCTGGTGAGATGGTGGTGTGTTACACACAAGGTCATTTTGATGGCCCGATTAAAGCCGGTGATAGCGTAAGCTTTGCATCCGAAGCGGCTTACTTTAAAAACGGTGAGTTTACCAAGACAAAGCCCACGGCATCGGGGGACGTATCTCAACCGGTTGGGGTGTTCATTGATGGTGGGGTGCTTCTGACTGGCGGTGTACTCACTGAGTTTGTGACTAACGACTCGTGATGAGTGAGTTTGAATCGGCTCGGCGTCTTATTCGTCAATCTATCCAACGTTGTTTTGGTCGTCCTCTTTTTTTGATGACACCACAAGGAAAGCAGATTGAAGTGATCGGATACATCCGAAGTCACGAGAAGGGCGTGAATCAAGTGTATTTACTGGCTACGGATTCTGAGCTCCCTGAAAGCTGTACTTTGCTTTATCGCGATAAACGGTACCGGTTAGTTTTTGATACAGCGGCTAAAAGTCCCAACGGCACGAGTCAGCTTATGAGGGAATATGTCCTGGTATTCGATCCCCAAGGTGCGCAGCATGAGTGGTCTGAATTTTAGTCGTTCCCAATTGCTTTTAGATACTGAGTTTATTCGTCGTTATGAAGCGTTTTCAGAAGAAATTCCGAAAGCAGTACTTCGCGCGGCTTCGCTCACCTCTCGATGGTTACGAGGGGTATCGATGGCAGAGCTTGGCTATGAGCTCAGTATTGATAACAAAGCACTGCGTTCGCGATTTCGAGTGTACAAAAACGGTCGCGTGTCGAAGCTGTGGATTGGTGTTCGTGAAATTGGTGTTCACCGACTGGGTAAGCCCGTTCAAAACCGCTTAGGTGTCCGAGTGGGTGAGCATTTTTTTGCTGGCGCGTTTATTTTTCCGATGGATAGCGATGAACTCTTGGTATGGCGAAGGCGCGGTAAGTCGAGATCTCCCATAGAAAGAGTCAACATCGATATTGCGGATGATGTGGATTCGATTGTTGAGAACTACTTACCCGATATTAATCGTAAATTTGAGGCGTTTTTTCATCGTGAATTCAAACACGTTCTTTCGCTCGCCGCGTGAGTGGGTCTTATTGGTGGTCAATCACTTAGAGCAGCGGCTTACGCTTAAGGTCGATACTGTTTATCGACGCCAAGCGGTGGAGTTGGCCCACACCACCATCAGTTATCACATTGGTGAGGCCGAGCCGGTGAATGAATATGCCAACGACGGGCGTCACCTTCATGACATTGAATTGAGGTTCTTGGTTGAAGTACCTATATCCATGGATGGGTTTGATTTGGAAGCGTTGGACGCTTCAACGCGTGTAGAGCGAGAATTGTTGAATCAACAATTTGGTGCGTCGAGCGATTTAGACGGTGCGGTAGTGGTGTCTAATCTTCCTAGCAAATTTGATCCAAAAAATGGGGTGTTTGCACGAACCGTGACGATGAAGCAGCGTATTCGATTAGGCCCAGTGGAAGAGAGCTGGCATTACATTGATGGGGGCTCCCACCATGCTAACCAAGCTGATGAAGCATGTGAGCGCATTAGAGAAGAAGGTGCTTGAATTACATGAAGAGTTAGAAGAGAACAATCGCGCTTCGGCCAATCTACTGCGCCTAGGTGTTGTTGTGAAAGCAGAGGCAAACACCGTCGATATTCAGACAGGGGATAATCTTGTAAAGAGGATCCCTTTTTTTGTGCTTGCGGCAGGAAGGGTCAGCCATTATCGGCGCCCTTCAGTTAACGAGCAGTGTTTGCTGATGAATTTGGGAAGCGGTGACAACTTAAACAATGCCGTGGCGTTAATGGGATTACCTTCTACTCACTTTCAAAGCCCAACAGTCAAAGAGAACGAGGTGATGACCGATTACGGTAACGGCATGTCAGAGCTTTATAACCTCGATAACGGCTCTCTTATTTGCCGGTATCCAGGGGGCATGAAGATCTATGGTGATACTTGGCAGGATGGGGATTATCAAGCTACTGGAGAGGTCACCGATCATACTCGTTCGATGCAAGCTGACAGAGAGATTTATAACGAACACGATCATCCAGGCATACTTCCTGGTCCTGCGAAAACCAAGCCAACGGAGCAACAACAATGATTGGTATTGATCCCAAAACAGGACACACCGTAACCGGTGCCAGTGCCTTGAGCTGTCGTTTTGCAAAGGTACTAACGACAGAAGTCAGTTCACGAGTAAAACGCCGAGGCGTTGGTAATCGAGCGGTTTCGCGTTTGGGAAAGCAGCAGACACCCACCGAAGCCATGATAGTTCAAAATCTAACGTTAGAGGCTTTATCCAATCCATTAAATGGGTTAACGGATTATCAAGGCATTCAGTGCCAAGCCATCCCATACTTGAATGGATTCAGAGTGAAAGTCTCGGGAACATGGCGCGGTGAACCTCTGCAATTAAGAGGGGTATTATGAGCAATAAACCTCAAGCTTTCAGTGAGCCTAACTTTGAATCTCTGCTGGATGAATACATCAATTTTGCGGTGGAATATTGCGCTCAGCGAGATGAAGATAAAGCGAAACAATTACGCGAGGCCTTTAATAATCAAGGTGAGCTGCTCGCTCAGGTGACACAAGCGTTTGTCTTAAAACGAACCGCTGAAATACGAGAGCAGAACCATCAAGCTTTGCAGATGTTTCGTAAGTACGTGACCGATACCGAAATGGTAGATTTGTTGGCGTTGCAATACAGTTTAAAGCGTCAGGTCATAGAAGCCGGTGATGATACGGTTTTTCCCACAAAGCCTGCAGTCATGGAGTCTAATCAAAGCCTGCTTCAGCGTTTTGATTTAGCGCCTTTCCAGTTTCATACAACGGGCACTCGGCTTGGTTATCGTTTTCATGCCATGACTTTAGAAGAGCGGCCCACCATTACGGTGAATTCTGAAAAAGATGCTCTGGTAATGCGTTATGAGTTTCCTGAAACCTCCTTACCTAACCCTATCAAAGATGCGCAAGCTAGGATGCTAGAACCTAATTCAGGCAAAGTTTGTGTGGCGTTATTAAGCCGCACATCACCCAATGGTGTTCCAAGTGCGGCATTGCTTGAAAGAGCAAGACAATACCTAAACCGCGATGACATCGCGCAAGAGTCGGATGAGGTCACGGTAAAAGCGGCAACGCCTAAGCCTTATCAAATTGAAGTGACGCTTTTTACAGGAGCGGATCCCAACAATGAGGTCGAAAAGGCGTCGGCGGTCGTTGTGGCTTGGCAGTTTGCCGAAAAAGCACAAAGGCTTGGCGGCATTATTGACCGGGAAGAAGTGGCCCATATCTTTTATGAGCTGGGTGCGAAACGGGCCAAGGTTCAAGCACCGGCAGTGGATGTTGTGTGCGCTTGGGATGAAGCGCCACATTGTACGGAGGTGATGGTGAATGTCCGATCTGAATAAGGCGTTTCTATCGGTTCAGCCCAATAATGCTTCTCTTATTGAAGAGGCTTTGGAGTTTGCTTGGACAGAACTTATTCAATCCACTTTTTGTCCGTATCCCAACCTCAAGCAACCTTTATTGACGGAGAAAACCTTTGTGGTTTTGCTTGCGGGTGAGCGAGGTGTAACGGATTGGCAGCCAAAAGACACGCTAGAAAGTCAACGTAAAACGGTGGATAAGGCGTTTGATATTCATCGAAAAGCCGGAACGCGATTTGGTTTGTCTATTGCACTGGATGCGATTGATTGTGATGTGGAAGTGACACCTTGGCATCAAATGCAACCAAGACACGCGCCGTATCATATTGAATGTATCGCATGGCAACGAAACCAGCCGCTTGATAAGGCGGCGACAACCCGAGTCTTAAGTCGCATTGAGAGCACGAAGTCTGAGCGAGACACGGTTGATTTCATTATGGCCCTTGGCGCTGAATTTGGGTTTGAATTTTCAGCGGTGAAGCACAATAGCGTTATTGCGAAAGACGATCACTGCAGCGGTAACATTAAAGCCTCATCAGGCTTTGCTTCTCTGTATTGGTGCGCAGCCACACGCCTAATTATTACAACTGATTTTGAATTTGGAGCAGTAGCATGAGTTATGTCGTGCAATACACCGATGCGGGGCTCGCTGAGCTTATTAGCGCTCGCCACCAAGGGCTAAAAGGAGCAATCAAATACATTGCTGTGGGGGATCGTAGTTATACACCGACGACAGATCAGAATGCGTTGAAAAACGAACTTCAACGCGAAGTAATTTTGGACTGGGAGGAGCTCAGCCCCACACAGTTGAGAATGGGCGCCGTATTCAAAGGCAGCCAAGAATATGAGGTTCGTGAAGTGGGGTTCTTTTTAGAATCCGGTACTTTGTTGGCGGTGTATTCAGCCCCGAATACATTACTGACATACAAATCGGCGAATTCGAGTTGGTTACAGAAATTCACACTGGATGTGTCGCCACTGCCGAGCAGCAGCGTGACAATCGAGGTCGGGACCGAGAATGTGAATTTACTGATGTCTGAAGAGGTGCTGACCACTGCTATCACAACGATCTCTTTGGGAACAACACAAATTAAAATAGCTCATCAGCATTTGTTGCTTAGTGAGCGGCTAAGAACGGAGCTAGGTTAATGAGTATCGAACAAAAGATTACAGATTTACAGCGAACTTCGGCAGAGCAGACAGCAGCTTCACAAGCGTTGTCGCAAGAAGTTGCAGGAAAAATGGGGGAGATTGATCAAAAAGTGGTTGAAGCCAAAGATAGCTTTGATCGTTGGCGTGATGACGTTCAAGCAAAAGATATCAATGGTCAAAGTGTCTATAAGTCGGTGATTGATTTAACGGGGTTGAGTACCGACCATTTTTATCCAGTCTGGTGGAGAATGCCAGATAATGAAGAGGGGTGCTCACGAATCACTATTTCAAGAGGGTCTTCGGAAGACCGAAATCTGGCTCCTTTCGGGCAAGGGGCTTTTATTGCAGGGTTAAATCTGCAAATAGAAGGTGTGGGATCTTTCTGGAGTGGGGATGCAAATTACCTGACCATCAAACGATTTTCTCAAACCTACCGAAAAACTGTCCGAGCAGTTCAGTTTGGTATGAAATGTATTGCTCGCCCCATTAGCAATGTTAAGCCTTTATATGCAGGGTATGAATCCGGGCAGGTCGTAGACCATTCTTGGCGAAGTGGGTGCTACCTCAGAGGTGGGCTGACTTATCACGTAAGAAAAAGTTTCGATGGCCAGCTCTGGTATAGCCGAGAGGATGGGGAAGTGTCAGCAGGAATATTTTCACCTGCAAATTTTGAAATTGAATGGAAAGTTAAGGCGTATCATATCGATGATCCATTTCTTGGCTCTGACTATGAAGAGCATCGTCTAGCTTATACGTTAGATTACGATAAACGTTATGCAAGAAAAGACTGAGGGCGACATGAGTTACTATATCAAAGAGTTGGCTTATTCTAATGGAGAGACACTTTACAATGTGCCTGCAGAACTTGGAATTTTGATTGAAATGGGCTTTAGTGAAGATCGAGCTTCAGAGATTTGCCTAGAGGCTGAACATGAGGCTCTATGGGAACTTATTCGAGCAGAGCGTCATTCAAAGCTTATGGAGACGGATTTTACTCAAGTGGGTGATGCTCCAATTACAGATGAAAAGAAGCTTGCGTTTGCAGCGTACCGTCAAGCGCTTCGTGATTTACCTCAAAACTTTTCCAATCCAAATGACGTCATTTGGCCAGAAAAGCCAACCCAATAAACCGCTTCTAATAAGGCGGTTTTTTTGTACCTAGACAAAGCCCTTTGCAGCAATGTGAAGGGCTTTTTTATTGGAGCGTTTCTCTGTGCAGAAATCAAAAGTAAAAACATTGGAATACCCGATCATCAAAGAGTTTCGATTGAATGGTCGTTGGGTGTCTCCAAATGAAAAAACTATCCATCTTTTGCCTCAACAAACGGCCTTTCTTATCCAAAACGGGAAATTAGGGCCAGCGATTGAAGTCAAGGTGTCGTCTAAATTCACAGAAAAAGAGGGCAAGTAATGCTCACGCCAATCCAAGATTTTGAACTCAATGGGGTAGAAGTTAACACCATTGAGCCTCAACCAAGCATGGGACCACTTGCATTGCAGGTGGTTCATTTAATTGGTACCGCGCCAAATAAGAATACGGGCTTGAGTTATAACGAGCCAACGCGTTTATGGAATTACAGTCATGCGATGTTATCGCTTGATAGCGTTGGGACCAGGCAAGGCACATTGCCTAATGTGATTCGCTACTTACTTGAATACGTTAAGTGCATTGTGTACGTAACGATTGTGGAAGCCAATGCGGAAGTCTCAGTGACTGAAGCGAATATTATCGGCGGGGTAAACAGTTCTACAGGGGCGATCACCGGCCTTGAAACCGTTAAGGCGTGTGCAGAAACGCCAACCATCATCGCGGCGCCAGGCTTTAACTCGAAAGCCGTGGGTCAAAAGCTGGCGCTTATTGGTCGTGACGTTCGCTGTCGTCCGGTTCTTGATGGCCCAAATACGAATGATATGGAAGCTGCAGAGTTCGCCGCTGAATTTGGATCGGAAGGGACAGGACAAGATAAGTTGTCGATTATCGACCCATGGTTTTTGAAAACCTATGATGGCGTGCAATCTCTTATGCCTGCTTCTATTGCTTTGGTGGCAGCGATGGCCTCAGTTGAAGGCTGGGAGAGTCCGCAAAATCGAGGGGTGCTTTGTGATGAAACTGCTCGTAATGTTTCATACAAAATTAACGATAAAACTACTCAAGCCAATTTCTTGAATAATCATGGTGTGGTGACGATAGCTCGCACACGAATGGGGGGAATGTCTATCATTGGCAACCGTTCTAATACCGGGCGTTTTCTTTCTCATGTCGGTTTGGAAGATTTGATGGCGCGTAAGCTGGAAGAAACCAGCCAACCGCTGATGGGTAAGCAGCTTACCGAAGAGTTTATGGATCAAGTTGTTGACCGTTTAACGAACTGGGGCCAAAACTTGGTGGCTCAGGGCGTTATCCCAGTATTTAAAGCATTCCTGCACCCAAGCAAAAACAACCTAGAGAATTATACCTCTGGGCGTTGGTACTTGTGTGTCAACTATGGTCGCTATGCTCCGAATGAGCACATGGTCTATGAAATGAGTGTAGACAACGGCCTTATCGAAGCGTGGCTAGAGGAGGTCATCAATGGCTGATCGTATTCGCATGCGGCTCTCGGCGCAGATTGAATCTGTGCCGCTGATGAACGAAATCGTGGAGTTCACTCCGGTTGATATTAAAACCAAGACGGTGTCCAACGAGGGCTCGTTTGTCGAGTCTGAAGATGTCGTGGGCTTTGAGCCGCTTAAGTGGACGCTTAAAGTACGTGGTGATCATCAAAAAATCCAAAATGCCCTTGGCCGCTTCTTTATGGATAACGCTCAAATTAACGTGACGGAAAAAGGAAAAGACACCGCTCAGGCGAAGTACCAAGAGGTTTACTCGATGTACGGGCCAATCACCAACATCAAAAAAGATGCAGTAAAGATGGGAGAAAAGCCAACAGTAACCATTGAGGGGACCTGTAAAGCATACAAACTCACCGATACGGGTACTGTCATTCACGACATTAATGTCGATACGGGCAAGACCGTCGTTGGCGGTGTGGATTTGATGGGGACGGCGGGTATTAGTTAGGAGAGGTGTTAAGACACCTCGACCAGTGGCAGGGTAAAGGGTCGTTTGTTTTTATCTTGCTCGACTGCTTTGAGCTTGTTAATGCGAATAACTATTGGTTATTTTGGCGTAACAGAGTTTATTCCCAAGCTATCATAAAGCCACTCGCATCCCAGTCATACGGGAGCGTGTAACCGGAATCGACCAATGATGAGATTATGGGTTTTATGACGGCCTCGACGACAGGCTCTTCACCATCGCACAGTTCAAACTCGTCTAGAGAAATGTAAGCGGTAAAGAGCCCAAGTGCGGAGCGGCGGTGGACTTCATTCGTAATTTGGTTCAGTAAACTCGACTGAAGAGAGTCTTTACTCGCTAATGCTTTTTCTTTTGCAGGTTGGCTTAGCCCCCGTTTTCAGTTAACAGTCAATCAAGCATTTTTAGACTCTAAACAAGTAGAACGCCCTGAACTAACCACAACCGAGATATTAGAGATTGCTTTAGAAGCCTCAAAAGAGCGTGATGTTCTTAGGGTAGAAAACAAAGAACAAGCTGAAAAAATCGAAGGGCTTGAAAATCTATTTAAAGGTGGATTGACCGCTCCACAGTTTGGCCGAATGCTTAATGGTATTAACGTCCAACGAATCAACGCTTTTCTTGTTGAATTAGGATGGGTGTATAGAGAGCGTGGTAAAAAGTCTGGTTATCGTGTTGCTAGTTATGCAAGAGATAACTATATGACAGAAAAGGAGAGCGTGATCTCTATGCATGGGTACGACTCTTTTGTAACAGCCACGCCAATCTTGCTACAAAAAGGCGCTATCAAGTTATATGAGCTGTATTTAAAGGGTAAGTTACCAATGAAGAAGAATTGGGATAGTGAGTACACCCACCTTAAGCTTAGTAAGGAACTGGTGGCAGCATGAGTAAAGCTGATAACCCAGAATGGGAAGATATTGAGCACGCTCTTATATCATTTCGCAGTATTTCTTCAATGCTCTGTATTGTGCTTGAAGGCCAAGAGCGAAAAACGGATCAGTACTCAGCTATTGAAGGTGTTATTCAGCTAGCTGATTTTCAAGAGCGCAAGCTAAGTAATTTGGTTTGTCAGACTCACTAACCTTATCCAATCAAAACCTAAGCCACCCAAATCGGGTGGCTTTTTTTATGGAAAAATTCATGAAAAATCAAAGCAAACTGACTTTCTTTTCGCGTGAAAGCGTGACCCTTAAAACGATCCCTGTTGCGCAGTTCCGTAAGCTGCCGCACATCGAAGCCGAACAAGAACTCACGGCTAAACAGCTCTTCGAACAACGTAAAGCCGTGATTATGGCGTGCAGTGATGTGGCCAAAGAAGAGTTCGAAACCTTATCGGTGCCTGACTTCAATCAACTCTATGACGACATCTGTGATTTGATTCTAAAACCATCAGATGAACTGCGGGGTGAACAGCTTAATGGTAAGTCGGTAGAGTTTGCCTTGCTGCATCCTTTCGAAAATGAAGTGGGGGAAAAGATTAATAAGGTGAAGTTTGCCATTCCTAAAGTAGCGCATTCTGAAGCGCTGGCGGACATCCTTGAAGAGCGAGCGCGTGAAGACTTCATGTTTGAGGTGATTACGGGTTTGCAAACGTCCGATCTTGATTTTCTCTCAATCAATGATTATCTGGCGCTAAAACCGCAGGTGGGCGCTTTTTTTCAACAATCGGCGGCGTACTTTCGCCCGATGACGTTGAGAGCCTAATCGACCTCGTTCCAATGCACCGAAATACATCTGAGTCTGAACTAAGGCGATGGCCACAAGATGTCGCGGTGCGTCGTTATGAGCTTATTCTCGCCAAACTTGGGGTGAAATAATGTCCGAGAAAATTAACCTCATTCTGAATACCACCGTCAATGGTCTTGAGGACATTGTTTCAACGACTACAGCCACAGAGCGGTTAACCGCGGCACTTGAAAGCCAGCGTGGAGAGGTGATCTCACTTAATGGCAAGCTCAAGCAATTAAATGGTTTTGAGTCTGCCAGCAAGCGAGCAGCTAAGTTAGCCGGTCAGCTTGATGATGCTAAAGCAAAGGTGACTCGCCTTAGTCAAGAACTGGAAGACAACAAACAGCGAACTTCGGGTCTTCGGGTTGAATACAGTAAGACACAAGCGGAGATAAAAGGCCTCAATTCTCAACTGAAAAAGGCCTCGGGCGAAGGGGCCATTGATTTAAAGAATCGGTTATACGAAGCGCAAAAACGGCTAGATTCATTTAACGATGAGATTCACCAGGGCAAGGTGAAAACCAATGAGTTGAATGCGGCCTATAAAGCGGCAGGTAAACGGGTTACCCAGCTAACCGATAGCCAAAATAAGCAGCGCGAAAAACTCAGAGGGCTGGGCGCCGCGTTAAAAGAGTCTGGGATCAATACTGGCCGTATGAGTGATGAGCAAAGAAAGCTCGAAGCTCAGGCAGAAAAGGCCACAGCGGCTATCGCCAAACAAAACCGTCACTTGAAAGAGATGAAATCAATTCAATCACGAATTGATACTCGCGATGCAAAATTGAGTGAGATTGGCGGTCAAGCGACGTCGCTTGCCATGGCTGCTGCACCAATAGCGGCGACGGTGTGGTCGGCAGTAAAGAACGAAAGCTCGTTTGCTGATGTGAAAAAGGTGGTCGATATGACCCCTGAAGAAGCAGATGCCATGCGTAATTGGTCGCTAAGAACCTCCACTGAAACACCGATGAGCGCCAATGACATCAACGCTATGTTGGCAGCTGGTGGGCAAAGCGGCATCAAAGACAAAGCCGAGTTAAAACAGTTCGTGCTCGATTCTGCACAAATGGGTGTCGCTTTCGACATGGAAGCTGGCCAAGCGGGTGAAACCCTCGCGGTATTTAAAGCAGCATTAGGGTTAGATCAAAATGGTGCGATGGGCCTTGCTGGCCTTGCCAACCATTTATCGAACAACTCGAATGCGAAAGCTAACGACATTGCAGGCGTAATGGCTAGGCAAGGCGCGTCTGCCAAAATGGCGGGGTTCTCCGCTAATGAAGCCGCGGCGCTTTCGGCGTCGATGTTGTCTGCAGGTATGGGGGAAGAACGCTCTGCAACCGCACTTAAGAATATTTCAGGTCGCCTCACTCTTGGCGGCGCAGCAACCAAAGCGCAGCAAACCGCGTTATCAACCGTAGGTTTCGATTCAGTAGAACTCGCCACATCAATGCAAAACGATGCTTCGGGGACGTTATTGCTAGTGCTTGAAGCCATAAGAGATGCGCCATTAGAAGAGCAAAGTGCATTAATCACTCAAATCTTTGGTGAGGAAGCGAAAGGGGCTGTGGCTTCACTGGCGGGCAACACGGATCTATTTCGTAAAACGCTCAAGTTAGCTAAGCAAGGGCAAGACGTTCATATTCAGTCATTACAAGACGAATATGAGGCACGAATAAACACCAGTGAAAACGGCATTTCTCAGTTCATCAACAAGGTGAACCGTTTAAGCGTGATCGTTGGTACCGCTCTTTTACCTGCGCTCAATTGGGTACTTGAGCCATTAGGTGATGGCATCAATCTATTGGCGGATTTTGCCGAAGCTAACCAGGGCGTTACGGCTGCGGTTGGAATTGGTGTTGCTGGCTTATTGGCGTTCAAAGGCGCGATGTTAGCAGGCAAAGCCGCCTCCCTTATCTTTGGTAATACCCTCGATAAAGGGCGCTTGTTTCGAAAGGGCTTAAACCGAGAAATCCAACAAAGTGGCCGAGCAGCGGCTTTTGCAACGAAACAACTTAGCCGGTTAAACCGAACCATGATGAGCATGGGCTCTGGTCGTGGCGGTAGAGGAAGTGGCGGTGGTTTGGGTGCCAGTGGTAGTCGGTCAAAAAGCCGAATGCCTCCACGTAAGTTACGTTCACGAAACCCGCTTGCTCGAGCTTACAACATGGCGAGCACAATGATGACGGCCAACCGTGGTGCTTTGCCATTATCGTTAGGCGGTGGCGCATTAGCGATGATGCCAAGCGTTGCGATGGCGCAAGATGGCATCGCGCTCGCCGGTGATGTGGCTCAAGGTGCGGGTAAAGCAGGCTTAGGGAAATTACTTAGGCCTTTCGATATGGCGATCAGTGCCGGCAATATCGCAACGGCCGTCACCGAAGGCGATACCAAAACCGCCTTGACCGAAGGTGGTGGGCTACTTGGCAGCATGGGTGGCGCCAGTCTTGGAGCGACTATCGGCACAATGGTGTTCCCGGGTATTGGTACCGTGATTGGCGGTTTAGCCGGTTCACTATTAGGCGATCTTGGTGGTGAGCTGTTAGGAGGATGGTTCGGCGATAAGCTGGATTCGCCCGACGACAAACTCATGGCCTCGGAAACCGTGTCTGAAAAGTTGGTCGAGAAAGAGAAAACCGAAACTCTCGCTCGGCAAATACCCAACGTTACCTTTAAAACCGACGTCGCTATTCAAGCCGCACCAGGCATGGATGAACAGAAAATTGCAGCTCAGGTTACCGCTCAAATTGACCAACAAATGAAGTCTCAATATGACTCTTTAACGGGGCTTACCATCGACGATTCCATTAACGTATCTGCTATTGATAGAGGTTAACCATGCATCATTTAGTGATCGGGGAGTTCGTGTTTTCGGTTGGAGATAAAACGCCCATAACGAAGTTTGATAGAACCACGGCGGGCGCTTATTCCGAAGTCGGCCTCATTGATAATGCGCGTTCAGAGCGAACTGGCAGACCACTTGAAACGATAGACATCACAGCCAAATGGCTTCAATACAGCGCGGCTAAATCAGTGGATGCGATTCGTGCCTTGATTGATGAGCCTCAACAAGTGAGTGACGGTCAAGGTTTTAACCTGGGCCGTTGGACGATCAAACAGATTAAAGAGGGGCGCAGTGAGCTTATTCATGATGGGCGCGCCATGGTGACGGATATGTCTTTGCAGCTCTTGGAGTACCGTGGATGAAAATATTTGCGCGTAAAGGGGAACTAATCACTGATTTACTCTTTAAACAAACAGGTCAAGACAGCGATCAGTTAGAGATCGCGTTTTATCGCCTTAATCCGCATGTCCGTGGTGATGCCTTCACTGTAGATACCCATGTCCATATTCCTGAAATATCTACGGTGAAACCCACTCAATCTGTTACGAGGTCTTGGGACTAATGTTCAAACTAGTCGGCAAAAATAGCGAACTGTTATTGGCTCGCCTTAAATCGTGGCGTCTATCTGATGGCAACGGGATTGAGGGGGATAGCCTTTCTTTAACGATCAACTCTGATGACATTGACGGCATTCCCCCGAAGGGAGAAAAGTACTCAGTCTATTTGGGTGAAGTGCTGCGTGATGAATTTCAAATATCGAAACGTTCCATCAGCTTACATCCCCGAGAAGTGACTTTGGTGTTGTCTGTCGCCCCTTTCAGTATTAAAGATGAAACCGGTTATCGAGAGCGTAAATCGATGAGCTGGGACAAGACAACACTGGCTCAAGTTGTTGCGGATAATGTGACCCCTCATGGCTTTCAAACTTTTGTGCATCCGAGATTACAAAAAATTGAAATCGCGCATGTCGATCGCACTGATGAAAGTACGCCTTCGTTTTTGTACCGGCTTGCTAAGCAATATGATGCTGTCGCTAAACCTATCGATGGTCGCTTTATTTTTGCTCCCAAGGGGGAAGCCAGAAGCGCCAGTGGCAAAGACCTTGAAACCATCACGTTATCGCAGCCCAGTGGTAATCAGCCACAACTTCCGAATTTCATCAACGTGAGTATCGACCTCGATGGACGAACGGATGTCGCCGGTGTTAAGGCATTTTATCTTTCGACTGAGGACGGCACTCGACAGGAAGTGAGAAAAGGTAAGGCGCCATTTAAATCGATAGGTAAAGACAGAAACAGTCAACAAGAAGCAGAGCAGGCATGCGCGAGCGAACTCAGACGAATGCAGCGAGAGGGACGAAAGCTCAGTATCGAAGCGCCGCCAAACCCAGCGGTATTTGCGGAGGGGCTATTGATTCTCGATAGTTCTTTCCCTGATGCATTCCAAGGAACGTGCTCAATAGACAGCGTTTCGTTTTCAGGCCAAGGCTTACAACCAAGGCGCATGAGTATTAAAGCCACCTTAACAGGAGAATAGAATGATTAAGTTGAATGCCGGTGTTCATCATGCCGCTACTGTTCGCTGTAAGATTTCCGAAGCGCAAATTAGAAAATACTCGAAAGACCCAAGAGTGACGCAGTTGAAAGATGAGCGTTATTCGCTTTACTTGCGTTTTCGTAAGAATCGAGATCAGGGTTCGTGGGTTTATATGGAATATAAAGACGGTGCTCAGAGGCCTCATACGCTAGGGAAGTACCCGAACCTTTCAGCCCCTCATGTGTTTGATGTACTCAATTATTACGTCTTAGATCTCGCTCAGGGCAAAAGAGCGATATTTAATGAGTTTGAAACTGTTGATGAGTTGTTGGTTTGGCATCTAGACAGAGAGAATCGGTCACAGCACTTATCTGCAGAGCGGATCATCTCGCTCAAATGTATGGTTGACCTTCACCTCGTGCCCAGACTGCATGGGGAAAGAATTGCTGAGCTGACTCATCGGAAAATTGAGAAGTTGTTGATGAAACCGCTAAGGGAGAACAACTACTCAATCAGTTATATTCGATCTATCTTTCAGGCTTTAAAGGTTGCCTTCAAAAAGGCGAAGAAGTTAAAGATGATAGGGCATAACCCATTAACCGATATGGTGTTTACAGATTTCATCACGGCCAAAATTGAAGCAAAGGGATGCAGCCTTAAACCAGGCGATGTTCAAGAGTTATTGGAAGGGCTTTGCACATCAGAGCCTTTTGCCCGAGTTCTAGGTCTACTGATGCTTAGCCATGGTTCACGTATTGGTGAAACGCGTAAGGCCAAATGGTGCAACGTCTGTTTCAAAACTAAGCGATGGAAAATCCCTAAGTATGATACGAAGACAAAACGAGAGGTTATTTACCCATTAACAGACGAGATGGTCGAACTGTTAAAGGCGTTTAAAGCATGGCAGTTAGCTAACTATTACAAGGGTAACCATGTCTTTCCACAAACCAAACAAGATAAAGCACCAATATCTCGCGTCAGCGCTACGGAGTTAGTTAAAACGGTATCAAAGGGTAAATGGTGTGCTCATGACCTAAGGAAGCTAGCGAGAACTATCTGGGCTGATATAGGTATAGATTACCTAGTTGGTGAAACGCTGCTCAACCATGCCAAAGGAAAACTAGATCAGGCATACATCCATACTCACATTGAACTGCAAAAACTTGCAGCATTAAGATCTTATCATCAATGGCTAAAAAATTGCTGGCGGTCATGTTATTTGCCTACATTTGAATAATTTTGTAATGGCAAAAAGATCACCTAGATCAATCATTAATAGACTATTTAAATATGAATAGCAGGGGACAGTATTAGTATGGGTAATTTTGAGGAAAAGTGTGAGGTTAGTCACGCTTTAGTGGCGGCTGCGCGACATGCCCCACATCAGGTGAAATGGGTGAAGTTAAGCAAGACACAATTAAAGGTGTTGGATTCGATAAAACAGCATGAAGAAGTGACAGCGCAACTTATTGCTAAGCGATGTGATTTGTCACCAAGTTGGGCCAGTTCTTTACTGAGAGCATTACTTGAAAGAAGATACCTAAAAAGAACTAACGTCATCCCCCCGGAGGGGGGAATGACGTTTATTTATAGTAAAAATTAAAATTTGTTATTTTCGAGAGTTATGTTGACCCATAAAGTTTCTTTTTTGAGTTGGCCTTGGCGGACGTTTGTACCAGACTTTATTCTTAAGACTTGGTGATAATGAAGCAGGAGCACAAACTTCAGAAAGAATTTCATTTGCGCTATCCCAACTAAGTTTAATACCTGTCTGCTTGAGATGAAGCTCTATGAAGTCTGATGTTTGAAACTCAAAATTGTCTATGTTGCTTAAGTTCATAATATTTCTCTGTCTAAAGGTAATGCCGCTCCTTTTTACATGACAACTATATCCAAACAGAAAAGCTTAGTACATACTTTTTTATCTATCTAATTGTTTTATAACAATATTACACAGTGCTGTTACGATCTAGGTTCTTTGGGGCCGCTTTTATTCTCAAACGAGGCCACACCGCGCGAAACAAAAATTTTTGGGGTCATATGGTCACCACCACTAAATAGTTTTCTCTCAACATATCTAGTCGTTTCTGATTGAGTCGTGATGCGTAACGCTGAAAATAAATTTAGCTATCATTGCTAGATAATTACTTTTTTGTAGTTATGCGTGTTGGAGAATATGAGATATGCATCAGAGAGGGTATTTGTTTGTTACGTTATAGTCAGTGCTTCTGCGACGCTACGCGTTGATATTGTTAGTGAAAGGATTTTTTATATGGGAAGTACAGGCTCTGGGCGTTTTACGGATTATACGGGTGTGAGAGATGCTACAGGTCAAACGGGTGGTGAAAGTGGGACGGACAAATGCGAACTATCCTTTTCATGTATTCTCGAAGATGTGGGACAAGCTAGTTATTACAGTACTCATGGTTCACTACCAACTATTGGTACCACAGTATTGATTCAACTAGGTCAACCTCGAATTGTAGCTGTTCATAGTCAGAGTGGTTTAGAGTGTGGAGCTCTTCCTACACAGTTTAATTACCTAGCAGCGTGCATGAATGATGGGCATTCATATATAGGGATAGTTACTAAAGTTACAACAACCCCATTGCCATTGATTCAACTTGATGTTCGACACATTTAAATCTAGAGGATGAACTCATGGTTCTAGTTGTTGGAGAGGTTTTTGTTGATTACACACTTTCAACCTTTAACGAGAAATGCAAACTAAGACTCGGAGGAGTTGTTCATGCATGTCGAGGTCTCTGGGCTAGTGATAAGCGTTATAGCGCAGCCATAATTTGCCCAGAATACTTGCAAAAAGAAGCACAAAGTTACCTAATTGCACATGGATGTGAAGAAGTCATTATTCTCGGGGATATTACTGGATCACCTAATGTTATCTCTATCTCTGATGTAAAAGAGCTAGCACATCAGGGTTATGAGGACTTATTAAGGGATAATAAAGAGGTTAAACTTAAGTGCGTACACCAACAACTTGATAGTTTTGAAGATGTGTTGATTTTTCCAGGGAGCTTTAACCTTGAAGAATTATATGAGCAATTCTCTAGCAATGCCAAATTTAGTTTTGATATAGCTTATGGAATAGAATCTTTTTCAGAACTAGATTTCTATAGTGGAAGAATTTCTCTTTTGCTTACATCTACATCCTCCGAACTATTTGAATCTAATGCTAAACAAGATATTACTCCACTTATAGGTTTAGCATCTTCTTTGTCCGTCGAATGTTTCATACTGAAAGAAAATCGAGGAGGAAGTCGAGTATTTGATTTGATTTCTGATACCTCAGTAAGAATACCCGCAAAGTTAGGGATAACTCAAAACTCTGTAGGGGTTGGAGATGTCTACTCTGCCGCAGTTATAGCGCATAAAAATTTAGGTTGGGAGAATGCAGCATGGGTAGCCTCTATTGCCGCCACTAGCTACTCTCAAACAACTTTCCCAGACGATTTCAAGCGTGATGTGCAAAGAAATCTCTCTCTACCATTAGATGTTACGAAAGGACTGGGAGGAGTATATTTACCTTGGCATGAAAGACCTAAATACAACATATACCTTGCGGCACCGGATTTCTCGTATATAGATAGAAAGGATCTGGACTATGCTATAGCGAGTATGGAATATCATAATTTCACGCTCCGTAGACCAATTGTTGAGAACGGTGAACTAAATGAAGAGTCTTCAGAGCTTGAGAGAAGGCAGACATATTTTCAGGATGTAAAACTTATTGAAGAATGCGATGTAGTGTTCGCTATTCCTTTAAATCGTGATCCTGGAACATTGATTGAAATAGGTATAGCTCAAGCGACTCAAAAACCCGTTGTTACTTATGATCCAAATGCGGAAAATGATAATAATATGGTAATCATGGGTAGTAACTCATACTCAACAGACCTTGATTCAAGCCTTAATTCTATATTTGATATTCTTTCGGGCATGGAAAATGAATAAAATGGAAAAAGCAATAGTACTAACATCTGGTGGTTTAGATTCCACAACGGTTGTGTATCAACTCATAGCTAAAGGTATCGAAGTGTACCCCCTATTTTTTGACTATGGTCAGCATTGTGTGGAGACAGAGTGGGCAAGGCTTAACGAAGTAATCCCCCTGGATCTTGTAGTAAAACCAGAAAGAGTTGATATAAGTCAAATATTTGAAGGCTCTCAATCAAGGCTTATAAAAGAAGCTGATTTATGGAATGAAAATGTTATAGATGAAGACCTATACATACCATATAGAACCATGTTATTTTTCGCCGCCGCAGCTGCACGAGCTCAAACATTGAACATTTTCAATGTATTTACTGGTTTTATAAACAGTAATCATGCAAAAGAGATCGATTGTACTTCTGCTTTTATGAATAAATTAGATGGACTGACAGAATCAATTGGACCTGTTAGATTCCATTCACCTTTTAGGTTCGCAAGTAAAGCTGATGTAGTTAGTGCAGCTCTTAAACTGGATGTTCCCATTGGGAGGACATTCTCATGCCAGGCTTCAAGTTCATTTCCTTGTGGCGCTTGCCCAAATTGTGTCGAGCGTCTAAACGCGCTTTCTGAATTTATTGAGATATGAAAACTAATTTAAAAACAATTGAATATGCGGTTGATATATTGAAATCTGCTAGACAGCTAGCAGATTACGCCATTGAGTTAGGTGTTTCTCAAGAGGAGCGTGAGCACCGTCCTGTATATGATCATATGGGAGCTATATTGGCTGATTCTATCCTGCAGGCTGGGCTAAATTATGCATCTGTTGTAAAGCCCAGAGTTGAATCTATTCTTAACTCGCATTCAGAAAAAAGAACGTCATATACTCTTATTGAAATGATTGATAATCAACAAACGGCAGATTTTCTTAACTGGTCACATACAACAAAAATCAATCGGTTCGAGAGTATCGTTCGTTTCATGTACTCAAATGATGTAAATACTTCAGCAGATCTACGAGAAAAATTAGAACTAGATAGTTTTGGAATTGAGCTTCTGGAATTAGATGGAGTTGGACCTAAAACTGTCGATTACATGAAGTGTCTAGTTGGAATAGATTCTGTAGCGGTTGACCGCCATATTCGAACTTTTGCGCAAGAAGCAGGGATTGTGCAGAAGGACTATGAGTTTTTGCATAAATCATTTTGTTCTGCTGCTGATTTACTATCGATATCTCGTAGAAGTTTTGATTCTTGGGTATGGAGTACTCTTGCTACGTCGAAAAACCCCCAGCAGTCATTCATTTTTTGATTACACCAGATACTCTACTTTTACATAACCTATGTTGCCAAAATAAGAGATCTACATAGGTTATTGTAATTAGGGTTTCTGCGCTAGTGTCCACTAGAGACAAGTTATAGCTTAGTTGTCATTTCCCATCAATTCGTTACAATGCCCTTGTACTCACAAAGGCGCATCTGTATTTGTACCTAAGTTTGTACCAAATCTTACATATATCCCCACCAAGTTATCTAACTTGTTGAATTAAATATATTAAATAATTTTCATGTGTTGCTTGGTGTGCAACACCACTGTAAAGGACAAATAATGCCAATTATTACTCTTCCTGACGGTAGTCAGCGTCAATTTGACAACCCTGTATCAACTCTAGATGTTGCCCTATCAATCGGTCCTGGTCTTGCGAAAGCTACCATTGCTGGTCGTGTAGACGGCGAGCGTGTTGATGCTTGTGATCTTATCGAAAACGATGCAAGCCTAGAAATCATCACAGCTAAAGATGAAGTTGATGGCCTTGAAATCGTTCGTCACTCTTGTGCTCACCTTTTAGGCCACGCGGTTAAGCAGCTTTTTCCAGAAGCGAAAATGGCGATCGGTCCTACTATCGATAACGGTTTCTACTACGATATCGATCTTGAGCACTCTCTAACGCAAGACGATCTAGAAAAGATCGAAAAGCGCATGAAAGAGCTAGCGAAGACCAAATACCAGGTTGTTAAGAAGAAAGTTAGCTGGCAGGAAGCGCGCGACGCATTCGAAGCTCGCGGCGAGACTTACAAGATTGAAATCTTGGACGAGAACGTTTCTAAAGATGATCGTCCAGGCCTGTACCATCACGAAGAATACATCGATATGTGTCGTGGTCCACACGTGCCTAACATGAGCTTCTGCCAGCACTTCACTCTACTTAACGTAGCGGGTGCATACTGGCGTGGTAACAGTGACAACAAGATGCTTCAACGTATCTACGGCACTGCATTCCACGACAAGAAGGCACTTAAAGCTCACCTTGTGCGCCTAGAAGAAGCGGCTAAACGTGACCACCGTAAAATCGGTAAAGCGCTTGACCTATTCCACATGCAGCAAGAAGCACCAGGCATGGTGTTCTGGCACCACAACGGTTGGACTATCTTCCGTGAGCTAGAAGTATTTATTCGTCAAAAACTGACTGAGTACGATTACCAAGAAGTTAAAGGCCCATTAATGATGGACCGTGTTCTTTGGGAACGCTCTGGTCACTGGGATAAGTACGCTGAAGCGATGTTCACTACTTCTTCAGAGAACCGTGAATACGCTATCAAGCCAATGAACTGTCCTGGTCACGTTCAAATCTTCAACCAAGGTTTGAAATCTTACCGTGATCTACCGCTACGTATGGCTGAGTTCGGCTCATGTCACCGTAACGAGCCGTCTGGCGCACTTCACGGCATTATGCGTGTTCGTGGCTTCACTCAAGATGATGCTCACGTATTCTGTACTGAAGACCAAGTTCAACAAGAAGTTAAAGCTTGTATTGAAATGGTTTACGATACTTACACAACTTTCGGCTTCGAAAGCATCGTTGTTAAGCTATCTACTCGTCCAGAACAGCGTGTAGGTTCAGACGAAATGTGGGACCGTGCAGAGGCTGACCTTAAGCAAGCGCTAGAGGCAATGGACATTGCATACGAGATTCAAGAAGGCGAGGGTGCGTTCTACGGACCTAAGATTGAATTTACTTTGCATGATTGTTTGGACCGCGCTTGGCAATGTGGTACAGTGCAGCTCGATTTTGCATTACCAGAACGTTTAGGTGCTACTTACGTAGGTGAAGATAACGAGCGTCACACGCCAGTTATGATCCACCGCGCGATTTTAGGTTCACTAGAACGCTTCATTGGTATTCTTATTGAAGAATACGCTGGCTTCTTCCCAACGTGGTTGGCGCCAGAACAAGCAGTTGTAATGGGCATTACAGACAAACAGTCTGAATATGTACAAGAAATTACGAAAAAACTGCAAAAAAGTGGATTTAGAGTCAAAGCAGACTTGAGAAATGAGAAGATTGGCTTTAAAATCCGCGAACATACTTTGAAACGTGTACCGTTCATGCTTGTGTGTGGTGACCAAGAAATGGAAGCCGGCGAAATTGCAGTACGTACACGTAAAGGTAAGGACCTTGGCAAATTTAAAGTGGATGACTTTATTTCATACATCCAAGCCGAGGTTTCAAGCCGTAAGCTCAATCTGGAGGAATAGCTATTAAAGGCGGAAGACGTGGCCAACAACCGGCCAAACAAAACCAGCACCGTTTAAACGGTGACATTCGTGGCGTTCGTGAAGTGCGTCTAACTGGCGCAGACGGCGAAGCTGTTGGTGTAGTATCAATCGCTGAAGCGATGGAAGCTGCAAATGAAGCTGGTATGGATCTTGTAGAGATCAGCCCTAACGCCGAGCCGCCAGTTTGTCGTGTGATGGACTACGGTAAGTTCCTCTTCGAGAAGAGCAAAGCTGCGAAAGAGCAGAAGAAGAAGCAAAAGCAGGTTCAGATCAAGGAAATTAAATTCCGACCTGGAACTGATATTGGAGACTATCAGGTAAAACTACGCAACCTGACTGGTTTCCTAGAAGACGGCAACAAAGTGAAGGTAACAATTCGCTTCCGTGGCCGCGAAATGGCTCACCAAGAAATCGGTGTTGACGTTCTTAATCGTTTGAAAGCGGATACTGAAGAATTTGCAGTAGTCGAATCTTTCCCAACGAGAATTGAAGGTCGCCAGATGATCATGGTGTTGGCCCCTAAAAAGAAGTAATTAACGGCTTTGCAAGTAATTGAACCCTGCAGCCTCAGGTTGCGGGGTTTTATTCGCCCTAATTACTATGTTATTAACAACTCAACAATGCGGAGTTATTCATCATGCCTAAGATGAAAACCAACAAAGGTGCTGCTAAGCGTTTCCAGAAAACTGCTGGTGGTATTAAGTTTAAGCACGCTGGTAAACGTCACATCCTGACTAAGCGTACTACTAAGAACAAGCGTCAGCTACGTCCGAACTCGATCCTTCCTAAATGTGAAGTTGCTCAAGTTCTACGTATGATGCCATACGCTTAATTCTTTTTAGTTTATAAATTCGTTTAGTTTAGGAGAAGCATAATGCCTCGCGTAAAACGTGGTGTACAAGCTCGTGCACGTCATAAGAAAGTTCTAAAACAAGCTAAAGGTTACTACGGAGCACGTTCACGTGTTTACCGCGTAGCTTTCCAAGCAGTTACCAAAGCTGGTCAATACGCTTACCGTGACCGTCGCAACAAGAAACGTCAATTCCGTCAACTTTGGATTGCACGTATCAACGCGGCATCTCGTCAAAATGGTCTATCTTACAGCCGTTTCATCAATGGCCTAAAGAAAGCATCTATCGAGATCGACCGTAAGATTCTTGCTGACATCGCAGTATTCGACAAAGCAGCATTTGCTGTTCTAGTTGAAAAAGCGAAAGCATCTCTATAATTTAGAGTTAGCTTAAAGGTTTAAGAAAAGGAGAACTTCGGTTCTCCTTTTTTATTGCCTGTAATTTGGCTTTGCCATACTCTCTCGCATCTCGCATCTCGCATCTCGCATCTCGCATCTCGCATCTCGCATCTCGCATCTCGCATCTCGCACCTAATTTTTATTCGCTTGAACACGCATTCTGGTATATAAACATTTACCTAACCTTTAAATGTAAAGCGACCGAAATAAATGACCGCACCGACCACTATGACGTTCTTCGAACGTTTTGAAACTGACATCCTATCTGGCAAGAAGACGATTACTATTCGTGATGAATCTGAGCGAGACTACCAGCCAGGCAGTGTTGTGGAAGTATCGACGCTAGAGCAAGACCGTGTGTTCTGTAATCTTAAGATCATCAGCGTTGAGCCAATTTTGTTTGATGACTTAGGTGAGTTCCATGCTCAGCAAGAGAACATGACGCTGCAAGTACTGAAAGACGTGATTCAAGATATCTACCCGGGTATCTCTCAACTGTATGTGGTTTCTTACGAGCTTGTGTAGCCCGCTTTAAATAGAATTTGTTGATCAATACTGCGTCTAACGCAGAGCAATGATAAAGGGAAGCCACAATGAGTGAATTACAGAGCGAAACAGTTCAGCAAATTTTGCTTCAACTTTATTGTCGTGAGCAAAATGAGCAGCCGTTAATCTCTAGAACTGATCTCGACATTGCTCTTTATGATAGCGAAGGCTTTCTAGCGTGGCGTGACACAAGGCGTAACTTTACGGTCAGTGATATCGAGAATCGAGTTTGGGTGAAGAGCTGCCCCGGCGGTTACATCACTGAAGTGCACTTCAATGCTGACGGTTCTTTGATTGAATATCGTTTGTTCGACCGATTTGAAACAACAGGGCAGTGGCAACTAAAAGACGGTTTGTTACACGTCGAGATTCTGAAGGGTGAGAACTGCTACCAGTTTGCTGTTGTGGCTCGTGCTGACCTTAATATTCACTCTGCGGTTGAGTATAAGAGCGGAGAGCTGCATTCGTACTTGAAGCTTGTTCAAGTTGAAAGCTAAACGCTGGTTCGTTTAATTAGCATATAAAAAAGCCAACAGTGATGTTGGCTTTGTTGTCTTCAATCTGACTGAATACTTCTATTAAGCTTCGAAGTTCGCCAATCGAGTATAAAGCTCGCTGTCTTGATCTTGCTTTGCACAAATCGTCAGTAGGTCTTCAATAAAGTACTTCAATGCACGTGCTTCAATTCGGCGAATACCTTGTTGATGTTCTTCAGTTAGGTAGCCGTAGATAGTCGCAGCGCCAAAGTCACCAAAGATCATCTGACCTTGTTCGTTCACTAAAGTGTTGTGAGCGTATAGATCACCATGAGAGACTTTATTGGCATGAAGGTGTTCAAACACATCAATCATCTGCTCTGTAATGCTATTGATTTGAGCAATTGAAAGTTCGAAACCTTCTGGGAAAGTATCACGCGTGCAAGTCTCGAGTGTTGGTGGTAGCCCTAGGTTGTAGTAGCTGTTTGGAATGAGTTCCATCACCAAAGCTAGGTAATCTTGTTCCTCTACTTGGGCGATAGATTTTACCAAGTTGTTATGGTGTCCAGCCTGCAAGCACGCTTCCAGTTCATCATGTGGGTAGCCGTCACTGGTGACTTCGCCTTTAAACACTTTAACCGCCACTTCCTGTGGAAAATCGAAGTCGCTGTTTAGCCAGCTTGCATGCGAGATCACGCCAGATGCGCCTTGGCCAAGTACTTGATTCAGTGAATAGCTTTGAGAGCTAACCGCAGGCACGCTATCTAAGCTGCTAGGGTGTTTGCAAAACGGGTTACCCGCAAACGCTAACCAAGCCAGTTTTGGTAGCTTGATAAGGAACTCTGGGAATTCAGTCAACTGGTTTGCAGACAGGCGAACTAGCTCAAGGTTGGATAGGTTTTCCATGCTTTCTGGTAACACGCGAATCTTGTTACCCGCCAATGCCAGTTTCTGTAGTCGCGGTCTTTCACCTAGTGAGCTAGGCAGGGCCTCAATCTCATTGTCGGTCAGGATCAACCAGCGTAATTGAGGTGGTAGAGATACTTCACTTACGGTTTTGATTTGGTTGGTCTTGAAACCGATCATTTCAAGCTTAGGAAGTGACCCAAGAACATCAGGCAGGTGCGTAAACAGGTTATTCGACGCGAAGATAATACGCAGGTTAGTTAGCTTTGATAACTCGGCTGGTAGGTCTGACAGCTGATTACCTGAAAGGTCTAGGATCTCAAGAGAATCTGCAAGCTCTATGATTTCTAGAGGAAACTCGGTGAGACTTTCCGACAGTTTTAAGCGCTTAATACCTTTAAGTTGCCCTGATTTTAATTGTTCTAGAGTATGCAAACCTTAGCCTTATGAATAGATGTTCGAGGCGTGTAGTTTACTTGTCTCAATCGAGAAAGGCGAGCACCGGAGCGATGCTCGCGTAACTACACTAAGTGAACGAATTTACGAAGGTTAAAGTCGTATATGGTTTTGGCTGACGCCGACCTCCTTAACAAAATCAGCATCATGACTCACCAAGATAAATGCGCCTTGGTATTCACGTAAAGCGGACGCCAATACTTGCTTTGAGTCGATGTCTAGATGGTTGTCCGGTTCATCGAGCAATAGAAGCGGGGTGTCTTGTTTGTGGCTAACGATCAACATCGCCAGTTTCATTTTTTCACCACCACTTAAATGAGACACTTTTCGGTATACGGAGTCTCGCCTGAACCCTATTCCAGCGAGCAAGGTTCGTGCGTCACTTTCTGTTAACCCAAAGCTGTGTGTCATCAAACTATCGAATATGGTGTCGTTGGTGTCTAACAGGCCAAAATGTTGATCCAAGTATACGGTCGCCCCTAAGCGCTTAATGGATCCGATATAGTTCGAGTGCTGGCCATGAATGGCTTTTAACAGAGTCGATTTTCCGCACCCGTTAGCCCCGGTTAGATAGCATCGTTCGCCTTGTGATAGAGATAAGCTAATAGGAACACCAGAACCAAAATTTAGGCGACACTCTTCAACGGTTAATAGTGAGTGTTTTTTAGTAGCATTCGCTTGTTGTAGGTACAACGCTTGCGGCTTCAGTTGCTCTTGCTGTTCTTTAAGAGATTGAAGCTTATGTTGGTTTTGATCCTTTAAGTTCTTGTGGCTTGTTGCCGATGCGCCTTGGGTTCGCCCTGCTTTATCTTTCATGGCATCCAATAATATCTTGGGTTGGCTACCTGATTTTCGGAGTCGGTTACCTTGAGCCTCACGTTGTTGAGCTTTTTCTTTGTTAATCTGAGCTTGGCGCTCGAGTCGTTTCTTTTCGGACTGATGATGCGCAATCTGTTTATCTAGTGCATCGGCCTGATTCGACATTTGTTTGAAGTAGTCATCGTAGTTTCCTTTATAGAAACGTAACCCCAAACTGTTGAGATGGTAGATACCTTCCATTTGTCTCAATAAGCTTCGATCATGGCTGACGACAAGTACCTTACCTTCAAACAACTGGCATTGTTCTAGTAGCCAATTGCGTCCGTCGTTATCCAAATGGTTCGAAGGCTCATCGAGGATCAGTATGTCGTTATTTGATACGAATAGCTGATGAAGCTGTAACAGGGCGAGTTGCCCACCACTCAAAGAGCAACAAAGTGTGTTCAAATCACGAGTGATCTTTAATGTACCTAGCAACTGCTGGGTACGTGCCTCTAAATCCCAATCATCGCCAACGATATTGAAGTGCTGCAGTTCACAGCTACCTTGTTCTATGGCGCTTAACGCTTCTAACTTTTCGGTGAGTCCTAAGAAGTCAGCGATGGTGATGTTGGTATCCAGTAGCGTTGATGGTAACTGAGAGTAAAAGCCGATTGAACCTTGGCGCGAAACACTGCCCGTTGTGGGCTGTTTTTGTCCAACGAGCAACGAAAGTAACAATGACTTTCCAGCCCCATTTCTTCCGACTAGGCCTGTGAGGCGAGTGCTCAAATTAAAGGTGATGTTTTTGAATAACCACTCACCAGTATCGAGTTGGAATGAGAGATTATTGGCTAATATAGTCGGCATAGAAATACCTCCCTTTACGTGTAAACGAGTAAAAGGGGTGAGGCGCTTTTCTGTGCAAGCTCCTGCTGGATGCTAACAACAGATCGCCAAAGGCGTTACTTAGATAGATGACCAATCAAAGAGAGAAAGCGGCATTGAGATGGTTCCTGTCTTTGAGGTACTGATCTTAAAGATGTTTGTTTGTCAAAAAACGGATCTTTAAGAGCTTGATTTGTCGCGAAAATAGATGATGAAGTAACGCCCACTAACCCCGAGTGTCCAAATGATTTTTATAAAAATAAATCGGATGTCAGGATGTTAGTACTTCATTATGGCGTTATTCTCTTTTGAAATGATGGTGGGATGGTACTGAAAGAAAGTACTCTGAGTCAATATGTTGAGGTGATTAAATTGTGTTCAAATAATTAAAGCGCCTTTGTGGCGCTTTAGTGATCATTATTGGAAATCAGTTGAGTCTAGAACTTATATCTTTGGGTTTAGAGCTTAGAGCTTAGAGCCTTGGGCTTAAAGCTAAAGCTACTTGGTTTGCCCACCAACGGCGCGCCAACACATATCAAAGCTATCGTTGATGTACTTCGATGTTTGCTCTGGTGGAGACTCGCTTTGTTCAATCAGCCAGTTTGCACAAATCAGAAAGTGGCTATGAATGAAGTATCTAACAAGGTTAATGTCCAACACCATCAATTCACCATCTTGTTGCCCTTTCAAAATGATCTCGTCTAGCGATGCGAACATCTGTGAAACAATCACTTCTCGAGTTTGAGTCGTTGGGTCGAAATGAACATTGGTGAAGAACTTCATCGCAACCGGATTCTCTAATGCCCACTCAATTCCTGTGATCCACATGAACTTAAAGGTTTGGTAGCGATCTTCTACAGCCACATCAGTGTGCGGTTGAAGGGTCGAGAATAGCTCTAGCTTCAGCTCGCGAAACAGTTCATCAATCAATAGAGATTTATTCTCGAAGTGGTGGAACAACGTCGCTTTTGCCACGCCGGCTGTTTTCGCTATTTGTCCGGTAGATGTGCCCTCTAGCCCTTGTTGAGAGAAGAGCAGGAGTGCAGCATCTAGGATTTTTTGTCTTTTGGTGATCATCTATTGAGTACTTTGAACATCAGTTTCTTGATTGGGTTGTTGTAAGGAGGATGCATTAACTTGGTGAAGTTGATTTTTCCTCTACTTAGAACGGTTTTGGCATGGCTAAGGGTCTTGAAGCCCTCAATGCCGTGATAGTGTCCCATGCCTGAAGGGCCGATGCCACCGAATGGTGCGTCTTCTGCAGCCACATGCACCAAAGAATCATTAATACACACGCCGCCAGAGTGCGTGTCTGATAAAAGCTTGTCTTGGGTTTCTTTATTATGGCTCATTAGGTACAGAGCCAGTGGGCGTTCTCTCTCTGTGATGTAATTGATTGCTTCTTCGATGGAATCATAAGGCACGATAGGCAAAACAGGACCAAACAGCTCTTCTTGCATCGCGAGCATCTCATCGTTCACTTCGGTGAGAAGGTGCGGCGTCATTCTGTGGTTTACATCGTCTTGTGCTTGTTCGGTTACCGTGTGAATAACCGCGCCTTTGGCTTGTGCGTCTTCAATGACACCTTTCAAGCGATTGTATTGGCGCATGTTGATCACTGAGGTTAAGTCTTTACTCTCAATACCGGCTTTATAAAGCTTCTTGAAATAACGCTTATAGGCTGTGATGAACTCGTCTGATTTTTCTCGCGGCAATAAGATGTAATCAGGCGCTACACATATCTGGCCAGCGTTTAGACTCTTGGCAAACAAGATACGTTCAACAGCGTCAGCTACATCAAAGTCAGGGGCAATGATGGTTGGAGATTTGCCGCCTAATTCCAAGGTAACTGGTGTTAAGTTGTTAGCCGCTGCTCTCATAACGTGTTTACCCACAGCGGTTGAGCCTGTGAAAAGGATATGGTCAAACGGCAGTTGGCTAAATTTAGCGGAAACGTCAGCTTCGCCTTCGATAATCGCAACCTGATCTTCACTAAAGCCTTCGGCCAACATCGCTTTTAAAACTCGGTTGGTCGCTGGAGTAAACTCCGACATCTTGAGCATCGCCGTGTTGCCCGCTGCTAACGCTGTGATCAGAGGGCCTAAAGAGAGCATGACTGGGAAGTTCCAAGGCACGATGATACCAACCACACCTACTGGCTGATAATGCACAGTAATCTTGGCTGGTGTTAGCATCAAGCCGGCTTTTCGACGTGAAGGCTTCAACCACTTCTTCAGGTTTTTATCACTGTAATTGATCTGGTGTAGGGAAGGGGTGATGTCAGCAATTAAGCTGTCGTGCTCTGCTCGATGGCCATAATCTTCTGATACCGCCTCAATCAACAGCTCTTGATAGCGCATTAACAACGCTTTTAGTACTGAGAGGTTTTTTCTTCTCTGCTCAAGCGTTGGATTAACATTACTGCGGTAGTGATCTTTTTGTCGGTCGAACATTTGATCCATGTCGTTGATGCTCGACGTGTTTGGTTCAAGGTCTAGATTATGGCTCATAGTATCCCCTAAATTCGAAAGCTGACCGATTGGTCGGTCAGTTGAATTTACAAGAAGATCGAATCGAATACAAGATATGCACGAGAAAAGTTCAATAATTGAGCGGTTACAACATTGAAGTGAGCGAGTTTTAGTTGGAAGAACGAAGTGTTTATAGGTATCGAATCACGGGATACAAGTTGTGTTTGTGATAGCGAGAGTTCAGATTGGGAAGTGCGCATATTTGTCACAACCCTGACTTAACTTGACCAGATTAGCCAAGAATTTTATGTGTCTTTGGTATTTTATTCACCTGATTTTTTGTTAGAAAGTGCTTTAAATCTAATGCGCTTCAGCCTGTTTTTTGGCCTAAAACCTTGTAATACCTTACCTGTCACTTTAAGTCGGATCGACGATAAAAAAACGTAATCGTAACCACAAATATCAATGGTTGGACTCACTCTTAATAATATCGGTTAATGCAGCCAACAAATCGTTTTTGAACGTTTTTTGTTGGGTTATACCTCGCTATTCCAATGAGGTATCTTCTGTCGATGGCCCTATAGTGTGAGGTCTCTAGAATTGGAAAATTCGGTTAATTTGGAACGCATCCGTGCTGAGTATAATGTAAAGCACTGGAGCCAAGGTTTTTATGGAATTGATGATAACGGTGAGGTGTATGTATCACCGAGCGAAACCGATCATCAAGTTCCTCTTAGTCAGATCGTAAAACAGTTAGAGCAGAGAAATATTGGTTTGCCTGCTCTTGTGCGTTTTCCTCAAATAGTGCACCAACGTGTGCACAATATCTGTAACGCATTTAACCAAGCGATCGACGAATATCAGTATGACAACCGTTACCTGCTTGTTTACCCGATTAAAGTTAACCAACAGAAAGAAGTGGTTGACGAGATCTTAGCGAGCCAAGCTCAATTAGAGCAGAAGCAATTGGGCCTAGAAGCAGGTAGCAAGCCTGAACTATTAGCGGTATTGGCACTGGCTCAAAAAGCGAGCTCAGTGATCGTGTGTAACGGTTACAAAGACAGAGAATACATCCGTCTAGCGCTGATTGGCGAAAAGCTAGGTCATAAAGTATTCATCGTTTTAGAGAAGCTATCTGAGCTTGATCTTGTTCTTTCTGAAGCGAAAGCGCTTGGCGTGAAACCTCGTTTAGGTTTGCGTATTCGTCTTGCTTCTCAAGGCGCAGGTAAATGGCAAGCGAGTGGTGGCGAGAAGTCGAAGTTCGGCTTGTCTGCATCACAAGTGCTGACTGTTATTGAACGCTTGAAAGCAGAAGACCAACTGGATGTTCTAGAGCTAGTGCATTTCCATCTTGGTTCACAAATGGCCAATATTCGTGATGTACGAAATGGTGTGAGCGAAGCGGCTCGTTTCTACTGTGAACTGCGCGATATCGGTGCTCAATTGAAGTACTTAGATGTTGGTGGTGGTTTGGCTGTGGATTACGACGGTACACGTAGCCAGTCTTCAAACTCAATGAACTACGGCTTGCTTGAGTACGCTCGCAACATCGTAATGACAGTAGGGGGTATTTGTAAGCTCTACAATCAGCCGCAACCTGTGATCATTTCTGAATCTGGTCGTTCGTTGACTGCGCATCACGCTGTGCTTGTTACTAACGTGATCGGTACAGAAAGCTATTCTCCGGAAGATATGGCGGCTCCAGAAGCTGACGCACCAATGTTGCTTAATAACATGTGGAAGAACTTCTTAGAGCTAGATGCGGGTAATGATGACCGAGCGTTGATCGAGATCTACAACGACACGCAAAGCGATATCGCAGAAGCGCACAACCAATTTGCAACAGGCATGCTGAATCTTCAGCACCGTGCTTGGGCAGAGCAGATGTCTTTGCGTATTAACTACGAACTTAGCTCTCGTATGAGTACTAAGAACCGTTACCACCGTCCTATTTTGGATGAGTTGAGCGAGCGTTTAGCCGACAAGTTCTTCGTGAACTTCTCGCTGTTCCAATCTTTACCAGATGCTTGGGGTATTGATCAGGTATTCCCTGTATTACCTCTAAGTGGTTTGGATAATGCGGATGAGCGACGCGCTGTAGTACTGGATATCACCTGTGATTCTGACGGTACGATTGATCAGTACGTTGATGGCCAAGGTATTGAAACAACGCTGCCAGTTCCTGCGTGGAACCCAGATGAACCATACCTGATGGGCTTTTTCTTAGTCGGCGCATATCAAGAGATCTTGGGCGATATGCACAACCTATTTGGTGATACCCACAGTGTCGTGGTGAATGTTGATGAAAGTGGTCAAGCGAATATCGACTACATCAATGAAGGCGATACGGTTGAAGACATGATGCGTTATGTTCATATCGATACGGATCTGATTCGTCAGAACTACAAAGATTTGGTCACGGCGAAAGTACCAGCACAAGAGCAGCAAAGCGTACTTGAAGAGTTAGAGCAAGGCTTGATGGGTTACACCTATCTTGAGGATTTTTAATGAACGATCTATTTACCAAACCAGATTACTCGCTGTACTCCAATGCGATGACGTTTATGCGTCGTCCATTGGTGCAAAACCCAATCGACAACGATGCTGATGTGGTTGTGTTGGGCGCGCCGTTAGATATGGCGACGTCTGGTCGTCCGGGTGCTCGTATGGGACCTGATGCGATTCGTCGTGCGTCAGTAAACTTGGCGTGGGAAGGTAAAAAATTCCCTTGGGACTTCAATGTATTTGAACACACCTCGGTCATTGATGCTGGCGACCTTGTGTTTGATTGCGGTGATGCAGAAGACCTAACTCAACGTTTAGAAGCAGCTGCTGATGCGATTCTAAACAGTGGTAAAACTCTGTTAGGTTTAGGTGGCGATCACTTCATTACACTGCCTTTGTTAAGAGCATATGGCAAGAAGTACGGTGAGATGGCTCTGATTCACTTCGACGCGCACACTGACACTTACAGTCAGGGTAGTCGTTACGATCACGGTACTATGTTCTACCATGCGCCAAATGAAGGTTTAATTTCGCCTGAACATTCAGTGCAAATTGGTATTCGTACAGAGTACAAGCAGGAAGGGCACGGCTTTAACGTTATTAACGCGATGCAAGCGAACGACATGAGCGTGGACGATATCATTGCTCAAGTGAAAGGTATTGTTGGTAATAAGCCAGTGTACTTAACGTTTGATATCGATTGTCTGGATCCTGCTTTTGCTCCGGGTACCGGCACACCAGTATGTGGTGGTTTGAACTCAGATAAAGTGCTCAAAATCATCCGTGGCTTACAGGGTATCAACATGGTTGGTATGGACGTTGTAGAAGTGTCTCCTGCCTATGACCAAAGCGAAATTACGGCATTGGCTGGTGCGACGATTGCTCTCGAGCTGCTTTACGTCTGGACTGCAAATCGCCTTGCTAAATAGTTGTGTGTCATTGCTAACAGCATAACGCTATATACTGATTTTAAAGCCCATTAAGGTTCAACTTAGTGGGCTTTTTTTGGATACCTCGAAATATCCATTTGCAACTTCTACTCATTGTCCCTGTATACCCATTCAATACTCTAACTGTTGTATATGTAATTGACGCCATATACGGTGTTTGAACAGTTTCTCATCAGCTTTATGCTGCACCTTGTCTCAAATATGGGATTTAGTTCTTCTTTGGGGTTTAGGTATATATCGACCCTATCAATCGCCCATAAATCCTAATGATTTATCAACTTTATTACTGTATATATTTATAAAAATTTGAGGTGTAATTAAGGTGTGCGTTTTATTGCATATTAATCAACACCCTATAAACTTTTGCTTAGTCCATGAACAAACTAAAGTGAATGCCTAGATTTGTGAAAAGAAGTCACTTCGCACAGACATGACATTTCGGATAAGGAAGACTAGGCTTAAAGTTAAGTAAACTATAAAAAAAACAGGCGAAACGGAACTGACTCATCACATACATCAGTCTACGTAATTGATTGTTAATGCAGAGAATAAGTTCTGAATATAATTTAAGCCTGAAACTGTTATTACTATCATTTTCACGATGTTGGGCAATACAGCATTTTGTGACCTCGGGGGATATATGGGTATTGAAGTTTCGCGCCAAGCTGCAGTTGTAGAGGCAGTGAGTGGAGAAGTCATTGCGGTTAAGTCTGATGGAAGCGCACGAAAAATTTCAGTTGGCGATATTATTCGTGAAAACGAGATTGTTATCACCGCAAACCAAGCAGAGCTGTTATTAGGTAACCCAAACGGTGTCACTGAGGTGGCAAGTAATTGTGTTGGCTGTGTTGATCAAGACTTAGTGTGGGCTGATGCTCCTATCGCTGGAGAAGTTAATTTTGACTTACAGCAAGCCGATGCAGGAGATTTTGATGATGATGAATTTGCTGCTATCCAAGAAGCCATTTTAGGTGGTGCCGATCCGACCCAAATCTTAGAAGCAACGGCTGCGGGGGGCGGATTAGGTTCTGCAAACGCTGGCTTTGTGACGATTGACTACAACTACACCGAAACTCATCCGTCGACATTTTTTGAGACCGCAGGTCTAGCAGAACAAACGGTTGATGAAGACCGAGAAGAGTTCAGAACAATAACCCGTTCATCGGGAGGTCAATCAATCAGTGAAGTGCTCACCGAAGGCTCCATTTCTGGCAATACCTACCCCCAATCTATTACAATTACCGAAACGATTATTGCTGGTAGTTTAGCGCTCTCCCCTGATTCTTTTGTTCCAGAAGCACTGTCTCTCGCTTCGCTACTCACAGAGCTAAACAGTGATATTACTTCAAGTGGTCAACCCGTTACGTTTACTTATGATGCGGCGACGAACTCTATCATTGGTGTTCAAGGCACCGATGAAGTATTACGCATCGACATCGATGTTGTTAGTGTTGGAAATAACGCTGAGCTTTCATTGACCACAACGATTTCTCAACCAATTGATCACGTAACGTCTGTTGGTGGCGGTCAGGTTTCCTATACAGGCGATCAAATTAACATCACTTTTGATATTCAAGGTGAAGACACCGCCGGAAACCCATTAGCAACACCAATTAATGCGCAAGTTGCCGTGGTTGATGGGGGCGATCCGTCTGCTGAAAGTGTGAATATCAGTAACGTAGAAACTAGCAGTGCAGCAATTGAAGGAACGTTCTCCAATATTGGTAGTGATAATCTTCAATCAGCTGTATTTGATGCTGGTGCACTGGACCAGTTTGATGGGTTGCTCAGTGATAATCAAAATACGCTTGCAAGGCTATCTGATGATGGAACAACGATTACTCTGTCCATCCAAGGTCGAGGTGAGGTTGTTCTCACTATCTCACTAGATACCGATGGTACTTATAAATTCGAGCAGTTTAATCCAATAGAACAAGTGGGCACCGATTCACTGACGTTCGATTTACCGATCACGATTACCGATTTCGACCAAGATGTTGTAACCAATAACATCAACATTGTTATCACTGATGGCGATAGCCCAGTCATTACTAATGTCGATAGTATTAGTGTCGATGAAGCAGGCATCATTGGTGGCTCACAAGAGGGAACCGCGCCTGTAGCGGGGAGCGGAAGTATCACTGCCGATATTTTCGAAAGCGACATCATCGACCATTATGAACTGGAGCCGACGGAATTTAATACGGGTGGCAGCTTGGTTTCAAATGGTGAGGCTGTGCTACTTGAGCTGATTGGTGAGATCGGTGGTGTAAGAACTTATGAAGGTTACGTTGAGGTCAATGGAACGAGAATTACGGTCTTTGATGTTAAAATTGATAGCCCTTCATTGGGCAACTATGAGTTTAATCTTTATGAAGAACTTTCTCATCAAGGCGCTGAAGATGCGCTGCTAACTTTTGCATTGCCAATTTATGCTGTTGATGCAGATGGCGACCGTTCTGCACTATCTGGCGGTTCGAGTACACCAGAAGCCGCAGAGATTCTCGTTAATGTCACAGATGATGTTGTTGAGCTAGTTGATAAAGTTGAGTCAGTCACGGAACCAACTTTAGCCGGCGATACCGTTGTTTCGTATAACCTATTCAACTTCGAAGGCGCTGATGGCTCGACAATTCAATCTTTTAACTATGATGGTGTTGATTACTCACTAGATCAGAGCTTGCTGCCAGATGCTGTTCAAACATTCAGTTTTACTGAGGGTGTTGTAACCATCTCACTAAATGGCGATTTTAGTTTTGAAGTTGCGCGCGATATTGACCATACAAACAGTGAAACCATTGTAAAACAGTTCTCGTTTTTAGCTGAAGATGGTGATGGAGACACTGACACTTCAACACTTGAGCTAAGTATCACTGACGGTCAAGATCCAATCATTGATTTGATCCCGCCAGTTACTCTCTCAGAAGCCAACCTTGCTGATGGATCCTCTCCAAGTGGAAGTGCGGTCAGCGCTACCGAGACGATTACCTTTACTGCTGGTAGTGATGATGTAGCTAAATTTCGTATTGAACCAACTGAATTCAATGTCGATGGGACACTGAAATCGAATGGGTTTGCGGTTGAGATAAAAGAAGACTCTGCTATTCAGGGCACTTACATCGGTTTTATTACCAACGCTTCTGGCTCTGAAATCCCAGTATTCACCATTAGTTTCTCTGCTACTACGTTAGGTGAATACACCTTTACCTTACTTGAAGCGCTAGACCATGTGGATGGCCGAGATAAAAACGATTTAAGCTTTGAGCTTCCTGTTTATGCGGTAGACAGCGATGGCGATGACTCATTGGTGTCTCAGCTTAATGTGACTATTGGTGATGACGTTCAAATCATGCAAGACGGTACGTTAGATATCATCGAGCCAAATCTTGCTGACGGCACTGTAACAACCAACACCATTGACGTGATGCCCGATCAAAGTGCAGATGGCGCGACCATCACTCAGTTCAATTATGACGGTGTCGTAAATACACTGGATCAAAGTATTTCAGGCGAGCAGCAGTTTAACTTCGCAGAAGGTCGCTTGTTCATCACCCTTGAAGGTGAAATGCGTTTCGAGCCAAACCGTTACCTAGACCACTCTGCGAGTGAAGACATTGTTAAGTCGATAGTCGTGACGTCGAATGACTTTGATAACGACCCGGTGACATCAACCGTTACTTTGACCATTACTGATGGTGATAACCCTACTATCGATGCTGTTCCGAGTGTTGCTCTTGAAGAATCGGATCTCGCTGATGGCTCATCACCAAGCGGCAGTGCGGTTAGCCAAACAGAAACCATCACTTTCACCAACCAAAGTGACGATGTTGAGAAATTCCGTTTAGAGCCTAGTGAATTTAACGTTGGCGATTCTCTCACGTCCGATGGTCTGGTGATCGAGATTAGAGAAGAACCTGCAGGTTCGGGTAATTATATCGGTTTCACGACTGATATTTCGAATACTGAAACTACCGTTTTCACTCTTGATTTCAGCAGTACTAATTTGGGTGAATACACCTTTACGCTTATCGAAGCGATTGACCACACGCCGATTCAAGGCAATAACGACCTCACATTCAACTTGCCTGTTTACGCCGTCGATAGCGACGGTGACGACTCTCTGATGTCTCCGTTGGCGGTGACGATCACCGATGACGTTCAAGTGATGGTCAATAGCTCACTCGATATTGAAGAGCCAACGGTCTCGGATTTAGCGGCAGGTACGCCGACCACGACAACGGTTAATGTTCTTGATGAAGAAGGCGCTGATGGAACGACCATTACTCAGTTGACCTACGATGGTGGAGCGGTACTAACACTTGACCAAAGCGATACGGGTGAACAGAAATTTGATGTTCCTGAGGGTTCGCTGTATATCACCCTACAGGGCGACGTGCGTTTCGAGCCTAATCGCAATCTCGACCACACAGGTGGAGACATTGTTAAATCGATAGTGGTGACCTCAAGTGATTCTGATAACGATCTTGTTTCCTCAACGGTTGCGCTGACCATTACCGATGGCGATATTCCAACGATTGATAATGTACCAAGTGTTACGCTATCTGAATCCAACCTGAGTGATGGCTCTACTCCAAGCGGCAGTGCGGTCAGTCAAACTGAGACGATTACCTTCACCAACCAAAGTGATGATGTGACGAGTTTCCGTATTGAACCTACTGAGTTCAATATTGGCGGCCTTCTAAAATCGAATGGACTGACGGTTGAGTTGAAAGTCGACCCAAGTACGCCGGGTGGCTACATCGGCTTTGTGACGACGGCGCCTAATGTTGAAACGAACGTGTTCACGATTAGTTTTTCGGATACCAATATCGGTCAATACACCTTCACACTGTTGGAAGCGTTAGATCACGTTGATGGGCTAGGAAATAACAACCTAAGCTTTGACCTGCCGGTTTACGCTGTTGATAAAGATGGTGATGATTCACTGGTGTCTCAACTCAATGTGACTATCGGTGATGATGTCCAAATCATGCAAAACGGCACATTAGATATCGTTGAACCGAATGTTGCTGATTTGGCTGGTGGTACTGTAACAACCAATACCATCGATGTGATGCCAGAACAAAGTGCCGATGGCGCGACGATCACTCAATTTACGTATGATGGTCAAACTCGAACATTGGATCAAACTGACAATGGTGAGCAGCAATTTAGCTTCACAGAAGGTGAGTTGTTTATCACTCTTGAAGGTGAAGTGCGTTTTGAGCCAAATCGTAATTTAGACCACACAACGAGCGAAGACATCGTGAAGTCGATTGTGGTGACTTCAAGTGACTTCGATAACGATCCCGTGACAGCAACGGTTACGCTGACGATTACCGATGGTGATATCCCAACCATCGATGCCGTGCCAAGCGTTACTCTATCTGAAACTAACCTTAGCGATGGCTCTAGCCCGAGCGGTAGCGCAGTAAGTCAAACCGAGACGATTACTTTCACTAACCAAAGTGATGATGTGACGAGTTTCCGCATTGAACCAACTGAGTTTAATGTCGGTGGTGTACTGAAATCGAATGGGTTTGCGGTCGAGATAAAAGAAGATTCTGCTAATCCGGGCACTTACATAGGCTTTATTACCAACGGTTCGAGCGCTGAAGTCCCCGTGTTTACCATTAGCTTCTCTTCAGCCACGTTAGGTGAATACACTTTCACTCTACTTGAAGCGCTAGACCATGTTGCTGGCCTAGCGAACAATGATCTGAGCTTTGATCTGCCTGTTTATGCGGTAGACAGTGATGGTGATGATTCACTGGTATCGCAGCTTAATGTAACGATTGATGATGATGTTCAAATCATGCAAGGTGGTGCGCTCAATATTACCGAGCCGACCGTCGCTGATTTAGCGGCTGGTACACCGACCACGGCTACTTTTGATGTCATGCCAAACCAAAGTGCTGACGGCGCGACCATCACTCAGTTCACTTATGATGGCGTCGTAAACACCCTCGATCAAAATATTGCAGGCGAACAGCAGTTTATCTTCGCAGAAGGCAAACTGTACATTACCCTCGAAGGTGAAGTTCGCTTTGAGCCTAATCGAGATCTTGACCATACGGCCGGCGATATTGTTAAGTCGATAGTGGTGACCTCAAGCGATTTCGACAAAGACTCAGTCACGTCAACCGTTACGTTAACGATCACCGATGGTGATATTCCAACCATTGATGTTATTCCAACGGTTAGCTTATCTGAAACGAACCTGACGGATGGTTCAGCCCCAAGTGGCAGTGCGGTAAGTCAAACCGAAACCATCACCTTCACTAATCAAAGTGATGATGTGGTCCGCTTCCGCCTTGAACCAACAGAGTTCAATACCAATGATGCACTCACATCGAATGGTTTAGCTGTTGAATTACGTGAAGATCCGCAAGGGTCGGGCAACTACATCGGATTTACAACCAGCTCGTCGAATGCGGTAACCACAGTATTTACGTTGAGTTTTTCTGGGACAACCTTAGGTGAATACACCTTTACCTTAATCGAAGCCTTGGATCATCAAGATGCACGTGTCAACAACGACCTGAGTTTTGATCTGCCTGTGTATGCGGTGGATAGTGACGGCGACGATTCGTTAGTCTCTCAGCTTGGCGTGACTATTGGTGATGATGTGCAGTTGATGCAAGGCGGCACAATAACCAGTCGTGAGCCTGCTGGAGTCGTCGAAACATCGAATACTCTGGACGTGATGCCAAATCAGAGCGCAGATGGAGCAAAAATCACTTCATTTGTGTTTGATGGAAACAGTGCAGAAAGCCTTGATCTCAATGTGAATGGCGAGCAAGAGTTTGTGTTCACTGAAGGTTCTGTATTTATTACCACAGAAGGTGAGATACGATTCGAGCCTGTGCGAAATCAAGATCACACGAGTGGTGATATTACTAAGACGATTGTTGTTACATCTACTGACCTTGATGGTGATATCGTCTCATCTACCGTGACATTGAAGATTACCGATGGTGATCTTCCAACGATCGATTTGGTCCCTGGAATTACGCTCTCAGAAGTGGATCTCGCTGATGGTTCTTCGCCAACCGGCAATCCAGTGGCGATGACTCAAGTTATTACCTATTCAGAGGGTAGTGACGATGTTAGTTATTTCAGAATTGACCCTGCTCAGTTCAATACTTCGGGGGCTTTGAAGTCGAATGGATTAGAGGTTGAGATTAAAGAGCAGCCAGCGAATTCTGGTAATTACATTGGCTTCGTCAAGGACGGTTCTAACGTCGAAACCAACGTCTTCACGATCAGTTTCTCGACAACCAATCTAGGGCAATATACGTTCACACTGCTTGAAGCGTTAGACCATACAGATGGATTACAAAACAATACTCTAAGTTTCGATGTCCCTGTTTTAGCGGTTGATACCGATGGTGATGATTCTGCAATGTCGCCAATGACCGTGGTGATCACCGATGATGTACAAGGCGTTCAAGATGGGGCGTTAAGTATCACTGAGCCTTCACTTGCTGATATAGCAGCAGGTACGCCAACCACGCCAACAATCGACGTTATGCCGACACAGAGTGCTGATGGCGCGAAAGTGACTCAGTTTATCTACGATGGTGGCACGACTGTTACGTTAGACCCAACTGTGTCTACAGAACAAGTTTTTACCGTAACCGATGGCTTACTGTACATCACGATTGAAGGTGAGGTGCGCTTTGAACCAAGTAGAAATCTAGACCATTCATCTGGCGATATCGTGAGAACGATAGTCGTGACGACCAGTGATTTTGATAACGATACCGATACCGCGGATGTCACGTTGACGATCAAAGACGGAATTGATCCGGTTATCGATGTAGTGCCAGATATTAACCTATCGGAAGTTGGTCTTGCTGATGGCTCTATGCCGAGTGGTTCAGCGGTTAGCTCGACACAAACGATCACTTATACCGTGGGTAGTGATGATTTAAGCCACTTTAGAATTGCAACCAACGAGTTCAATCCTGGCGACCTACTCAAATCAAATGGTCTTGTTGTTCAGTTAAAAGAAGATCCTGCTTCACCTGGCGACTACATCGGGTTTACTGATGACGGGGCCGGTAACGTAACTAATGTATTCACCATTGATTTTGATAGCGTTAATAAAGGGCAGTTCACCTTCACTTTGATTGAAGCGTTAGATCACCTTGATGGTGATCTTAATAACAGCCTCAACTTCAACCTGCCTGTTTACGCCGTTGATACCGATGGTGATGATTCGGTTAAACGCGATGTCATGGTAACGATACAAGATGACATTCAACAGATGCAAGATGGCACGTTAAGCATCACAGAGCCAAATACTGGCACACCAACCACTGCTACTGTTGATGTAATGCCTACACCAAGTGCTGATGGGGCGACCATTACTCAGTTTACTTTTGGTGGCGGTTCAGCGATCACCTTGGATCAAACTAACAATGGCGAGCAAGAGTTTACCTTCACTGAAGGCTCACTGTTTGTCACGCTAAGCGGTGATGTAAGGTTCGAACCAAACCGAAATCTAGATCATTCTGCGGGCGACATTGTTAAGTCGATTGTGTTTACGTCTTCTGACTTTGATAAAGATACCTTTTCATCAACAGTCACGCTTACGATTGTTGATGGCGATGGACCAACAATCAACGTTGTGCCAAGTGTCAGCTTGTCGGAAAGCTTACTTGCGGATGGTTCGACACCTAGCGGAACGCCTGTCAGTGTGACTCAGACTATCACCTCGCTAGCGAGCAGTGATGACATTGGAAAAATAGTCGTTGAAGCTGGGCTGTTCAATACCAACGGCGTGTTGAAGTCTGATGGCCTTGAATTGAGTTTACGTGAGGAGCCTGCGGGTTCTGGCGACTACATTGCGTTTACGACGGATGGTTCGGGTGGTGAGAAAATCATATTCACCCTAGATTTTGATGATACTAATCCTAGCCAGTATACCTTTACGCTGCTTGAGCGTTTGGATCACGTTGATGGCTTAGGAAGCAACGATCTGAGTTTTGATCTTTCTGTTTACGCGCAAGACACCGATGGCGATATTTCAGCGTCTAAACCGCTTTCAGTAACCATCACCGATGATGTTCAGTTAATGAAGTCTGGTGCGCTTAGCATCACTGAACCAAGCACGGGCACACCTACCACAACGACATTTGATGTGATGCCTGCGCAAAGTGCTGATGGCGCCACCATAACCAAATTTACTTATGGTAGTCAGCCTGAAGAGTCTCTGGTGCAAACCAACACTGGTGAGCAAGAGTTTGTATTTACGGAAGGTTCGTTGTTTATCACGCTTGAAGGTGATGTGCGCTTTGAGCCTAATCGAAACCTGAATCATTCTGGTGGTGATATCGTTAAGACGATTACCGTGACATCAGAAGATAAAGACGGTGATATTGTTACTTCGACCGTGACATTGACGATTTCAGATGGTGCTCCACCGGTAATTGATACTGTACCAACGGTTGCATTGGAAGAAGCGAATCTCGTGGATGGTTCATCTCCGAGCTTACCTGTGAGCCAAACTGAAACCATTGCTTTCACAGCGGGAAGTGATGATGTGAGCTATTTCCGTATTGATACCACTCAGTTCAACACGTCTGGTGATTTGAAATCGGATGGCCTAGTGGTTCAGCTTAAAGAAGATCCAGCCAACAGCGGAACCTATATTGGTTTCGTTGAGAGTGGGGGTGTTCAAACGGATATCTTTACCATCACTTTTAATAGTGTAGTGCTAGGCGAATACACCTTCACTTTGTTGGAAGAGCTCGATCATCTGCCTGTGCAAGGCAACAACGATCAAGTATTCACTCTGCCAGTGATCGCGGTCGACCAAGACAATACCGACTCTGTGATGAAACCTTTGACCGTTACTATCACCGATGATGTGCCTGTCATTACCGATACGACAGCGACCAGCACATTTGTGGTTGATGAAGATGATCTCGGCTCTGCGATTTCTCAAGCAACAGGTGCATTTGTTACCACAGAAGGTGCAGACCAAGTAGAGGTTTACGAACTGCGTAATATCTCTGCGCTTGAAGCGACATTGACCTCTGGAACTGAAGCGATTTCTATTACAGAAGTCACAGGTGCCGCCAACACAACGACCTATCAAGGTACGACGACAAGTGGAACTCCTATCTTCACGCTCGCGCTAGCGAATGACGGCTCTTATACGTTTACGTTGCTAGGTCCTCTAAACCACCCAACAAGCCCGAATTCCAATACCTTAACGATTCCATTTGATGTCGTTGCGGTTGATGGTGACGGCGATGATTCTAACCAATATGTATTGCCAATCGAGGTGCTAGACGATGCGACAGTAATGAGTGCGCCGACGGGTGAAACGGTTGTCGATGAAGACGATCTTACTGGTATTGGTTCCGATCAATCTGAAGACACCATTATTAATGGCCTGTTCACTGTCGATGAAGGCGCGGATGGTGTTGTGAAGTATGAACTGGTTGATGAAGATTTGGTTCTGACTGGCTTAACCTCCAACGGAGAAAGTTTAGAGTGGCTTGCTGTTTCACAAAGCGGCACAACATTTACTTACGTTGCTCAAACTGCAACGAGTAATGAAGCTGTGTTCGAGATTATTTTCGATACCTCGGATAACAGCTACCAATTTGAATTGTTTAAACCACTTAAACACCCTGATGGTGCAGATGAAAATGCGATTGACCTTAATTTCTCTGTTGTTGCAGAAGATTTTGATCAAGACCAATCAAACGCGATCGATTTGAAAATCACGGTGACTGATGATGTTCCATTGGTGACAACTCAATCGATCACACGAATTGAAGGCCAGGGCTATGGTAATTCCAAAGTTGACATGTTTGCTAATGCGACGGATGTCGGCGCGGATGGCGCGGTACTGAGTCGAATTGAGGGCATTACCAGTAATGGTGCAGATATTGTTTTCCGTACAGGAAACAGCGGGCCGTACAGCAGCAGTTTCGATTTAAATAGCGGTAGTCAACAAGTACGAGTGTACGAACAAACCGACGATGGTAGTGGTGGCGTGGATACCCGTGAGCTAGGGCGTTTGCGTATCAACTCAAATGGCGAGGTTGAATTTAGAGCTAACGGCTATCTCGATCATGACGGCCTAGACACCATCGATTTTTCGATTAATGTGATTGCGACGGATGGCGATTTAGATACCTCTGAAACACCGTTAGATATAACGATTACTGATAGGGACTCTACAAGAATCGCTCTGAAAGTGACGACCTTCGAGGATGCGGGTAGAGACTCAACCATACCTTATGCAACAGGCGATGAGCCGGCTCTTGAGAATATTCAAGATAACCAAAATGGTTTGCCTAATGCGCCAGCTCAAGTTGCGCTGCAAGTTAGTCTGTATGACCAAGATAACGCTGAATCTATTGGCCAGTTGACGATTAAAAGCCCGAACGGAGGTGATAGTCATCAAGGTACTTTTTATTACTTTGATGGTGCTGACTACATTGAATTAGTGCCTGAGTCAAATGGGAGCATTATATTTGGTCCTCCTCAACTCGAACAAAGCTTTGCTCCAAATCCGAATGAGTCAAGACAAACTATTGCGACGATAGACAACTTGTTCTTTGTTCCGGACCAACACGTTAGTTCGGATGAAACTGGTGGGCGCGTTCGTTATGAGCTAGAAATTGAGAAAAATGGCAATACGGATCACACCGTTAACTCAAACTTCAGAATCGAGATTGAAGCGGTAGCGGATATTGCAACGTGGGATGACGCCAACAGTACTTATCAGTATCAAGTGAATGAAGATGAAGACAATGTTACGTTGCAGCTGAATGCTGAATCGCAAGATAACAGTAATACTGAGACGATTACCTATGAACTTGAAGCGATTCAGGGTGATGGGAAGTTTGAGTTACTTGATCAAAATGGCAATGTGTTAACGCCTGTTAATGGTGTTTATATCATCGCATCTGCTGATATCAATAGCACAGTCGTTAACCCAATCGACAACTTCTCTGGACAAATTGAGTTCAAAGCGACGGCAATTACGGAAGAGACGCTTAACCCATACGATGACTCAGCGAACGGCGGGTTAGACAAAACGACCGCTCGCTCTGTTGAGCAAAATATTATCATTGATGTGACTGCCGACGCGGATCCTGGTTCATTCAGTGTTAACAGGATTCGTATTAACGAAGACAATATTGATGACCCAGACTACCTAGGTCCTCTGGACAACAAAGATGCCTTCACGCTAGACGAAGTCATCACAATGAACGGCTCAGTGGACACTGATGGTTCAGAAGAGCTATTTGTTCGTATCAGTAATATTACCGAAGGGGCGGTGCTTTATTTCCTTGGAACTACGACCCCAGTTCCTACAATCACCATTAACGGTATTGATTATCAGGAAGTGGCGTATTCCGATCTCGCCAACGTAGAGATTGTTCCGACTAAACACAGCAATGTCGATTTTACTTTTGATGTAACCGGTGTGGTTAAAGACACTGCGAACCTCTCTACTGGTGCACAAGTTGATGAAGAAATCCTAGGAACTAAAACGGTTAACGTTGAGGTTAAAGGGGTTGCAGATATTCCTTATGGCGGTACAAACGGTTCGGCTTGGACAGCAATCACCGATGGCACAACACCTGGTGTTCAAACCACGATCCAAGAGAGCCAGAATGGAGACAGCTACGCCGAGCTTGATTTCACCGTGTTGTCGGGAGAGAGAAGACCTGATCCTGCAGCAGTAGATCAAACCCCATTACCTGACGATGGTTCAGAATCCATAACCGTTATCCTCTCGGGTATTCCTGATGGCGTTATTCTGGAAGACGGTGACGGTACCATTATTGACCTTAACTTTGTCGGTTACGAAACCGGTCCGGGTGGTAGCCCCGATCTTTCTAAACCTATCTACGAAGCGAACATCACTGACGCAGGTAAAACCTCAGGAATCCGCATCAGACCTGTCGATTCTTCTACAGAGAACATTCACATTCAGGGTAAAGTGATCGTGACTGAGAATGACGGTCATACGCTTACGTTTGACCAAGAAGTGCGAGTGTTGGTCGAACCTAGAATCGATACCTCAGCGACGTACAGCACAGTCACTAATGGCGATGAAGATACGGCGATCAGTATTGATTGGCACCCAGAGGGTACTGATTATATTGATGATGATGAGCATTTCACTTCTATTGTGATCAGTGCCATTCCGACAGATGTTGAAAGTGTTGTGGTTAATGGCGATGTAACTTGGGTTTACGATGCTTCAGCAGGCACTTTAACCATTACGCCGAAGAGTGGACAGACGGCAGAAGAGTTTACTCAAATTGCACTGAACAATAATTTTATTCAGATCACACCTGAACAAGACTCGAGCACCGACTTTACGCTTAATACGGTTGTCATGATCGAAGAGCGAGATCATGAGTATGTTGATGCGACTGATCCTGGTCAGGGCATCGCTACCGCGACAATCACGGGCTCGATTGATGTTATCGTACGTCCAGTCGTTGAGCCGAAAGACGCTAGCAACAAGCTTATCGTCGATGATGTGCTGGGTACTGGAGCACTAGCAACCGTAGTTGCTGATGCAAACACTGGCGTGCTTAAGTTCACAACCAACAGCGATAATACATCGGTTACGGATGAGTTCGTCATTCGATATCAAGAAACAGATGCTTCGTCCGCTATCGAAGAAGTTGACCAGTTAGTTATTGAATTAACAAACGTGGACGGTTCGGAGCTATCAGATGCTGTACTCAATCAACTGCTCGTTATTGGCGCTGCTTATGAAGGCAATGGGCGCTGGGTTGTAACGAATGAAGACATATTTAGCATCAGTGCATCGAACGGCCTTGTTCTTCCTTCAGGAAACAGCGGGGCAGGAGGGTTCAATGACATCAAGATGGATATCTTTAGCACGGTAATAGACCGAGGTGATGGTGCTGAGGTTGAGTCATCTACGGCCGCTCGTAGGGACGGAGAAGTCACTCTGTCATTCCCTCAAGTGGTGGCTGGGAGTACTAAGGTTGCAGCCGATATTGATATAACACCAGACAGTGTTGTTGATGCGATTGAGGACACCCAGTTAGATCTAGGTACGGCATTGAATGGTTTAATTACTTTCTCGGGCGAAGATGACTCAACTGATCAAGTGACCATCATTATTGATGACAGTGTGACCATTAATCCAGGAGCGGTGAACGAAGTCACCTTCCCAATTAGTTTATCGGGAAGCAGCGACCTAGACTTTGTTAATGGCAAATATGTATTCCAGACTACCGTCGATCAAGGGGTCTCGACCGACCTCTCTGGACTACTGCTTAACTTACCAGCCGACTACTCCGGCGACTTTAGGTTGCCGTTGACGATAGTAACTAAAGACGTATTGTCGGGGGATGAGAAAACTCTAGTGACAGAAGTAGTCATTAAAGTTGCTCCTGATGTTGAAGGTAACCCAGATATTGACGTTACTGTCGTTGGTTCGCTTGACGATTCGTTTAACCCTGTCGATACCGACGGTCAAGCAGGGCAAGATCCAGTCGGCTACGAAGATACCTATATCCAACTTGATTTCAGCTCGACCATTGATGACCAAGTAAGCGGAGTTGAAGGTGGTGACGAAAAATTCACCTCTATCACACTGACGTTAAATGACACGAGTGTTGGGGCTTTCTATACCAGCGCAGGGGTATCGCTTGGCACATCGGTGACCTTTAATGAAGCTGAGATTAATGCAGGCGCGTTGGATAATGTACTATTCCGACCGGCGTTAAATTACCCAACAGATAATGACGTAAATCAGGTGCAAGTGAATGTCAGCGGGACGATTACCGATACTGCTACATACAATGATGCAGCTTCGCCAACTGGCAGCGCGACTGATACCGATACTTTCTCTACCAATGTCAGTTTTGAAGTCGTTCCTGTGGTGGATGACGTGTCTGTCACTGGCCCGGGTAGCGATCCTGATGTTATCGAGATTACGGGTACTGAGGACCAGCTGATTTCTTTGTCGGGCACAGGGCCTGTATCGATTGCACTGACTGACCTTGATGGCTCAGAACAGTTTGTGTCGATTAAGTTTACAGATGTACCTGATGGCTTCCAGATGCGTGCAGACGCTGGTTCGGCATACACGGTGAAGAATAATGGTGGTGGTGAGTGGAGTGTTCAACTACCTCAAGCATCAGGGTTATCGTTCGACTTGAGTGAGATTTCGATTTTACCGCCTAAGGACTTCAGTGGTACGGCTGAATTTGGTGTTGCCGTATTTACTCAAGAATCTTTGTTGGGTGTGCCTACTGCAGCATCAAATCTGCCAAGCTTTAAGCTGCATGTGGTACCTGTGGGTGATGATGTTGATACTAATCCAACAGATTCTGTGACAGGTAACGAAGGTCAAAACATTGATATCGAAATCAATGCGACGATTTTGGATAAAGAGCTATCTGCAACGGGCAACGGCACTTATACCGAGAATGCACCAGAGACACTTCGAGTAGAAGTTGCGGGCGTTCCTCAAGATGCCTCTATCTATTATCCAGACGGCACAACCTTGGCTAGTTATGATCCAGTTACGCAGCTTTGGACACTTGATGTTCCTGCACAGTCGCTCGATAAGATCGTATTCAATTCAGGTGAACACAATAGCGATACGGGTAATGTATTAGGCATTAATGGCCCGCTGCAGATTACCGTTCGCTCTGTGGATACTGACGCTGATAACACCGAATATTTGGGGACGCCAACCAGCTTCGATGTTGATCTGGTGATTGATCCTATTAACGATCAACCGATCTTTGTGAACGTAACGAATATTGAAACATCGGAAGACATTAGTGTTGCTATCGACAACTTTAGTATCTACGACGTTGATGCTAACTTTGATAATCCAGACGCTCCGTATGTTCTTACGTTGCAAGTCGATCAAACACTTCCGGGAGCGCAAGGTGTGTTTGAGTTTACGAGCTCACCTGACGTGACGTTTGTATTGCAACCTGGTGGCTCATTGGTGATTACCGGTAAAGAAGCCGACATCAATACCGCATTGACTAATGGAGCCGTGACTTTCAAACCAGACCCAGACCAGAACTATCTCAACCAGAGTGGTTTAGTCACGATTAATGCAACACTCGATGACGGCGGTAATAATGGCTTGATTGATGCGGGTGATCCGAATACAGCTCAAACTAATCAAACTACGTTCACCATTAAGGTGACGGAAGTGAACGATGCGCCTGTCGCGACAGATGTTGATTTAGGTTCGATTGCAGAAGATGGTCAAATCGTCATTGTAGAAGGGGATTTAATTGCAGCAAGCTCTGACCCAGAAAACCACAACTTAACAGTAACTGGTGTAACTCTGACTCAGGGACAAGGCCAACTAACCCGCTTTGAAAATGCAGGTGGCGCCGATGACGCGGCGATTACCGGACCATTCTGGC
>NZ_JBFRST010000020.1:0-94026 GCF_041473705.1 Vibrio sp. 10N.222.55.B11 | reverse complement strand
GAAGGGGATTTAATTGCAGCAAGCTCTGACCCAGAAAACCACAACTTAACAGTAACTGGTGTAACTCTGACTCAGGGACAAGGCCAACTAACCCGCTTTGAAAATGCAGGTGGCGCCGATGACGCGGCGATTACCGGACCATTCTGGCTGTTCGTTGCAGATAATGATTTCAACGGTGATGTGAAATTCAACTATTCCATTATCGATGATGGCACAACCAATGGTGTGGATGATTTCTTGACCGATAGCGCTGAAATTAGCCTCATCGTAACGGAAGTGAATGATGCACCTGTCGCGACAGACGTTGATTTAGGTTCGATTGCAGAAGATGGTCAAATCGTCATTGTTGAAGGGGATTTAATTGCAGCAAGCTCTGACCCAGAAAACCACAACTTAACAGTAACTGGTGTAACTCTGACTCAGGGACAAGGCCAACTAACCCGCTTTGAAAATGCAGGTGGCGCCGATGACGCGGCGATTACCGGACCATTCTGGCTATTTGTAGCGGACAACGACTTTAACGGTGACGTTAAATTCAATTACTCAATTACTGATGACGGTACAACTAATGGCGCGGATGACTTCCTAACCGACAGTGCTGAAATTAGTCTTGAAGTAACGGAAGTGAATGATGCTCCTGTAGCAACGGACATCGACTTAGGCAACATCCTTGAAGAAGGTCAGTTGATCATCAAAGAGGGCGATTTAATTGCTGCGACGAGCGATCCGGAAAACGACACGATTACCGTGACTAATCTGGCGCTCGATGAAGGCCAAGGTCAACTACAACGCTTCGAGAACGTAGGTGGTGCTGATGATGCTACGATCACTGGCCCATACTGGGTATTTACGGCAGCTGATGAATACAACGGCAACGTTAAGTTTACCTATACCGTAGAGGATGATGGTACAACCAACGGCGCTAATGACTTCCTAACGGATACAGCGGAGATCACCGCGATTGTCGATGGAGTGAACGATACACCGGTCGTTAATGGTGACAGTGTCACTACGGTTATTGACGAGGATGCTGGTCAACTGTTGAGTGGTATCAATGTCAGTGACCCTGATTATGTAGATACATTTTCTGATGATCTGATGACCGTCACGCTGACGGTGGATTACGGTACATTGAATGTATCACTTCCAGCAGTGACGACGGTTGTTGTTAACGGCAACAACACGGGTTCAGTCATCTTAGTGGGGACATTGAGTGACCTGAATGCGTTGATTGATACGCCAACCAGTCCAAATGGTGTTTTCCTTGATGCGAGCCTGTCTCCAACCAATAGTATTGGATTAGAAGTTGTTGCCAAAGACAGCGGCAACCCTTCAGGTATTGCGATAGAGACAGCACCTGTGGTTTACAACATCGCGGTGACGCCAGTGGCGAATGCACCAACCCTGTCGATCGATAGTGCGACTAACTACGTGAGAAATATTACTGCGAGTCAGTCTGTGAGTGCGAGTGGCATTCCTTTAGTTGGGATTATCGCAGCCTTAACGGACATTACAGAAGAGCTAACGCTGCATATCAGTGATGTACCTGCTGGCGCTCAAATCACCAGTGCTGCGGGTTCTGTGACGGATCTTGGCGGTGGTGTTTGGGTAGCAACGGCAGATGCAATTGAAAGCTTGCAAGCGGTTGGGCTTTCTCAAACTCCAGGTAACTACACACTGAAAGTCGAGGCGGTTTCTGAAGAGACTGACAACAACGATACAGCAACCTCTGCATCGATTGACCTTAACTTGAACATTGTGTCTAACGCAGTTGATATTAACTTGGCTTCGGAAACCGATGATGTTCAGTTACTGGCTGGTGCTAATGCGACTGACTTAACGGGTGGTTCAGGGAATGATCGACTTGAAGGTGGCGCAGGTGACGATACGCTTGTTGGCGGTGACGGTAACGACACCCTGATTGGCGGCGGAGGCTCAGACATTCTGACTGGTGGTGATGGTATGGACTCGTTCGTATGGCTTAACATCGAAGATGGTGTTGAAGATACGATTACCGACTTTGATTTGTCGGAAGGGGACAGCATTGACTTGAGAGAAGTGTTGCCGGAGCTTAAAAATACATCTCCAGACATGACCGCGTTGCTACAACAAATAGACGCGAAAGTGGACGGGGATGATATTGAGCTTACGATCAACCCGGATGGCTTAGGTACTACGGAACAGGTGATTGTGGTTGAAGACCTTGCGGCACAGCTAACCTTAAGTAGCACCATGCCTTCGGACATTCTGGATGCCTTGGTACAGCAGAATGTGATAACTCACGGTTAAAGCGAACCATTGAACCATAACGAAAGAGGCCAGCATTGCTGGCTCTTTTTTGTTACGGTATAAATTGAAAAGAGTTACTTAAGGGAGTTGTGGATCAGGAACTCTTCTTCAACACCTTTCAATTTCATCTCATCCATAATGAAGTTCACCGTGTTCAACAAACGTTGTTCACCTTTAGGAATCAGATAGCCGAACTGACTGTTGGTGAATGGAGTTTCGCAGCGTGCCGCTTCAAGACGTTCGTCAGTTACTTGATAGAATAGACCTTCAGGCGTTTCTGTCACCATCACATCAACTTTGCCTTCTGCTACTGCTTTCGGTACGTCGAGGTTGTTCTCGTAGCGTGTGAAGCTTGCGTTCTGCAAGTTCGCGTCGGCAAAGATCTCGTTAGTGCCGCCAATGTTCACGCCCACACGAACAGAAGAAAGGTTCACTTTCTCAATGCTGTCGTACTGTTCTGCGGTGCCTTTCGCAACCAAGAAACACTTACCAAAGGTCATGTAGCCTTGAGTTTGTTCCGCGTTTAACTGACGCTGCATTTTACGCGTAATGCCGCCCATCGCGATGTCGTACTTATCGTCGTCTAGGTCGGTCAGTAGAGCTTTCCATGTGGTACGAACAATCTTCAATTCAACGCCTAATTGTTCCGCGATGTGCTGTGCAACATCGATATCGTAGCCAGAGTAGCTTTTACCATCGAAGTAAGAGAAAGGCTTGTAGTCGCCAGTAGTGCCCACACGCAAAGTGCCTGATTTTTGAATGTCTTCTAGCTGGTCAGCTTGTGCGACACCAGAAAGTGCCAGAGCAATGGAGGCAAGTAATAGTGATGTTTTTTTCATTGTAATTGTCTGTTGTGTTTGTGTTGTCATTCAAAGTAACAGAAACAATCAGAGAAAGAGATCAAACCATTGGAAAGGTTGGAAAAGAAGATAAAACGAGGGCAGGAGATAGGTATTTCTATGGTTTGTGAGCATTGATCGAGGTGCGTTTCATATTCCGTTTTGATAAACCGAAGACAAACAAAAAGCCCATGTTATCGAATAACATGGGCTTCATTTTGGTTTAACTTGTTAGCTGCTTATTTAGCTATTTAGCGACTGACTCGTTGTTCATCTTAGCCGGAGCTTTAGATGCGTTAACCAATAGGATACCAACGGTTAGTACCATTGAACCACATAGTAGGAACAACAAGCGTCCTGTTGGTTCGTTTGGAATCAGAGCCATTGCTAGGATACCGAAACCTGCTGTGCTGATAAGCTTACCAAGCATTGAACGCTGTTTAGTATCTAGGTTTTGTTGCTCTTCACCTTCCGCTACAAGCGGCGTGTTCCAGTTAGTGAATAGTTGGTCAACTTCTTTCTCACGCTCTGGCGATAGGCCTTTGTAGAAGCGAGAAGTCATGATGAAGTAACCACCTGTGAACACTACGTGAGCAGCTAAGCTAAGACCTACTTTCAAGTCGCTCCATTCACGGCCTGTAAGCGCTGTTTCTAGACCAAATAGGTTCTCGATGTCTTCTGCTTGCAGAGAGATACCGAAGATGTAAGAAACGAAACCACCAACCACTAGAGTAGACCAACCAGCCCAGTCAGGTGTCTTACGAATCCACATACCTAGTAGGACAGGGATAAGCATTGGGAAGCCAATCAACGCACCTACGTTCATTACGATATCGAACAAGCTTAAGTGACGCAGAGAGTTAATGAATAGACCAATCGCAATGATGAAAATACCCATCATGATAGTCGTTATCTTACTTACAATAACCAGCTCTTTCTGAGTCGCATTTTTACGAAGAATCGGGCTGTAGAAGTTCATTACAAAGATACCAGCGTTACGGTTCAAACCTGAATCCATAGAAGACATCGTTGCAGCGAACATTGCTGACATAAGAAGACCAACCATACCTGCTGGCATTACGTTTTGTACGAATGCTAGGTAAGCAGCATCACCGGCTTTGTCGCCCATTGATGTGTATTGCTCAGCGAACTCAGGCATGAATGCACTAACGTACCAAGGTGGTAGGAACCAAATTAGTGGACCAACAACCATAAGGATACATGCTAGGCCTGCCGCTTTACGTGCGTTTTCACTGTCTTTTGCACATAGGTAACGGTATGCGTTGATGCTGTTGTTCATTACACCGAACTGCTTCACGAAGATGAATACAACCCAAAGGATGAAGATGCTCATGTAGTTTAGGTTGTTACCTAACATGAAGTCGCCGTCGAAGTTAGCAACAATGTTAGTTAAGCCGCCACCGTGGAAATAAGCTGCTACCGCACAAGTGATTGTCACGGCCATGATTACAAGCATTTGCATGAAGTCAGAAGCAACAACCGCCCAAGAGCCGCCGGTTACTGCCATCAATACTAGAACCATACCCGTTACCACAATGGTAGCTTCCATTGGGATGTTGAATACCGCTGCTACAAAGATAGCTAGACCGTTTAGCCAGATACCTGCAGAGATAAGGCTGTCCGGCATACCTGCCCATGTGAAGAACTGTTCAGACGTTTTACCAAAGCGCTGACGAATAGCTTCGATCGCCGTTACCACACGAAGTTGGCGGAACTTTGGAGCGAAGTACATATAGTTCATGAAGTAGCCAAAAGCATTGGCTAAGAATAGGATTACAATAACGAAACCGTCATTGAATGCGCGTCCTGCGGCACCTGTAAACGTCCATGCTGAAAATTGTGTCATGAAGGCAGTTGCACCAACCATCCACCACAACATTTTGCCGCCCCCTCTGAAGTAATCACTTGTAGAGGTGGTGAACTTACGGAACATCCAACCAATCGCGATTAAAAAGAAGAAGTAGGCGAGAACAACAAAAGTATCAATAGTCATCTTTTCAGCCTTTTAAATATCATAATTAACTGGCCTTAGATTAACGCGTTCCAAGGTTTATTTGTACTACAATATGTCTTTAGTATGATCTAGGTCGCATTGATTTTTCGGCCTCTAACACGTGGTTATATAAGTATTTGTTTTAATTGAATTTAAATGTGAGTGTATTTTGTTTGAGATCTAAAATAAATTGAGGGTTAAATGTTTATATGTATTACAATATAAACAGAAGCGCTTACTTTGCCGTATCTATAAGATTTTAATTATAACCGTAACAAATGTGCTACAAATTGGTGTGTTGTGCGACGACATTCACGTTAATTTGGAACTCTATACTGAAAAATTCTGTATTGGGATTTCAAGTGTAGCTCATTGTTTTCACTTCGCTATTTTGTATTTGTCTGCGGCTCTGTAGCCTTTCTATGCTATTTATTCATTTTTTCGTGCCATAGAGGTGCATATTTGGAATTTTTGTCACTGAGTGGGCGTTAAACTGGACGGACGGGACACATTTTGCGGCTCACTTTGTCTATTGTGACCTTCATTAGATGCCACGAGAGATGTTTGATGACGTATCGAAAAGGAACATTGCTGGATAAGGGGCTGGATAAGAAACTGGATAGGCGATAGGGGGCACCAGTAACGCTTCGCTAGATGCATACTGACGTAGATTGAAAGCCTTACATTACTCGTTCTTGCCTGTCTTAGTCACGGATCTTTACGAGCCCATAGGGAGAAAGGCGATAGGGTATAGGGGAAACAGAACGTTGATTGAGCGTGTTTACGGTTAGTCAGCGCAATAAATGACAGATAACAAAAAGCCCCACCGAGGTGAGGCTTCATCACTCAATCTAAAACAGATTAAGCGTTAACGTGATCAACTGCGTCACGAACAAGCTTGCCCAGTTCTTCCCACTTACCTTCGTCGATAAGGTTAGTTGGAACCATCCAAGTACCGCCACACGCAAGTACAGAAGGGATCGATAGGTATTCATCTACATTCTTCAAGCTTACACCACCAGTAGGCATAAATTTAACAGGGTAAACCGCTGTTAGTGCTTTAAGCATGCCAGTACCGCCAGAAGGCTCAGCAGGGAAGAACTTCAACGTGCGAAGGCCCATTTCCATTGCTTGTTCCACTAGGCTTGGGTTGTTAACACCCGGTACGATTGCAACGCCTTTATCGATACAGTATTGAACAGTGCGCGGGTTGAAACCTGGGCTTACGATGAAATCAACGCCAGCTTCGATAGATGCGTCAACTTGCTCGTTAGTCAGTACAGTACCTGAACCAATTAACATGTCTGGGAATTCTTTACGCATGATGCGAATCGCTTCGATTGCACATTCTGTACGTAGCGTGATTTCTGCACATGGCATGCCGTTTTCAACAAGTGCTTTACCTAGAGGGATAGCGTCTTCAGCACGGTTGATAGCGATTACAGGAATTACTTTTAGGTTTGCTAGTTGTTCATTTAATGTCGTCATGAATTCTTTCTCACGTTAAATGTGGGCTTGCTTTCAACTAAGCAAACCCTTGATTAATAGTTAAAGTGCGTAATTATAGAGACAGATCAGGCGTCGCTTCTAGAGGAATGATAGCACCTGGATGCTGAATCACAGTCCCTGCCACAATGTGACCTGCTAACGCTGCATCACGTGCATTGCCACCGCTTAAGCGCTTAGCTAGGAAGCCCGCGCTGAACGAATCGCCAGCCGCTGTTGTATCAACAATGTTGTCTACTGGATTTGGAGCAACGTACTGTGCGCTTTGGCTCTCAACTACTAGGCAGTCTTTAGCACCACGTTTAATGATGATCTCTTTCACACCAGATTCAGACGTACGTGCAATACACTGTTCAATGCTTTCGTCGCCGTACAACTCTTGCTCGTCATCGAACGTCAGTAGAGCCGTGTCTGTGTACTTAAGCATCTTCAAGTACCAAGAAATCGCTTCTTGTTGGCTTTCCCAAAGTTTTGGACGGAAGTTATTATCGAAGAATACTTGGCCGCCTTGAGCTTTAAATTTGTCTAAGAAGTTGAATAGCTGCGTGCGTCCATTCTCTGTCAAGATAGCAAGCGTAATACCACTTAGGTAAACCGCATCAAAAGAGAATAACTTATCAAGTAGAGCAGGTGTGTCTTCCTGGTCAAACATGAATTTTGCTGCAGCATCATTACGCCAGTAGTGGAAACTGCGTTCACCAGTTTCATCGGTCTCGATGTAGTAAAGCCCTGGTTGTTTGTGATCAAGCTGAGCAATTAAGCTAGTGTCGATACCTTCCGCTTGCCACTTTTCTAACATGTCGGTACTGAATGGGTCAGTGCCTAGTGCTGTTACGTAGCTCGTGTTGATATCTTGCTCTTTTGTTAAGCGAGACAAGTAAAGTGCAGTATTTAGTGTGTCGCCACCGAAACTTTGCTTAAGCCCGTCTTGTTTCTTTTGTAGCTCAACCATGCACTCGCCAATGACCGCGATGTTTAATGATTTCATATGCTTACCTTAGCAACTGAGGTTGCGCTGTTTATTATTTTAGGAAATCTTCACGCGCAGGGTTGAAGATATCAAGAAGGATGCTGTCTTGCTCTAGTGCAACGGCACCGTGCATCATGTGTTTACGAGCGAAGTAAGCATCACCTTCTTTAAGGACTTTCTTTTCGCCTTCAATCTCAGCTTCGAAGCTGCCACGAACTACGTAACCGATTTGGTCATGGATTTCGTGAGTATGAGGGTGGCCAATCGCGCCCTTATCAAAACATAGGTGTACTGCCATTAGATCGTCAGTGTAAGCAACGATTTTACGCTTAATGCCGCCACCAAGTTCTTCCCATGGGTTTTCATCTAGGATAAAGAAAGAGTTCATTGTGTATCTCCTAATCTGTTTAAATCTTTTAAGTGTTACTTAACTTGCATCCATCATAAGGGAATGAGCTCAATTGTAATACAATATATCTAAATTTGTGTGATATTGATCAAGCGATACTTCATATAGCGTAAATAAATCAACAACTTAATAAATGGCTGACATTTACCATTAGTCAGCTACATCAATGACTTATGACTAATAGTGTGACTCTACTCATCATTTGGCGACGAATAGGTATAATTAAAGCTCATATTGTATTACTTTATATGGAGTTTGAAAATTTAATCAAAGTTTAAGCAGATAAACTCTTTATTGAGGGTGACAAAGAATATGACGACTAAACCAGTATTGTTGACTGAAGCTGAAATAGAGCAACTTCACCTTGAAGTGGGCCGTTCTAGCTTAATGGGCAAAACCATTGCAGCGAACGCGAAAGATCTAGAAGCATTCATGCGTTTACCTATTGATGTCCCAGGTCATGGTGAGGCTGGTGGTTACGAACATAACCGCCATAAGCAAAATTACACGTACATGAATCTAGCTGGTCGCATGTTCTTGATCACTAAAGAGCAAAAGTACGCTGACTTTGTTACAGAATTACTAGAAGAGTACGCAGACAAATACCTAACGTTTGATTACCACGTACAGAAAAACACTAACCCTACAGGTCGTTTGTTCCACCAAATCCTGAACGAACACTGCTGGTTAATGTTCTCAAGCTTAGCTTACTCTTGTGTTGCTTCAACCCTGACACAAGAACAACGCGACAATATTGAGTCTCGTATTTTCGAACCAATGCTAGAAATGTTCACAGTTAAATACGCACACGACTTCGACCGAATTCACAACCACGGTATTTGGGCTGTAGCCGCTGTCGGTATTTGTGGTCTTGCTCTTGGCAAGCGTGAGTACCTTGAAATGTCGGTGTACGGCATTGATCGTAATGATACTGGCGGTTTCCTAGCGCAAGTTTCTCAGCTGTTTGCACCGTCTGGCTACTACATGGAAGGTCCTTACTACCACCGTTACGCGATTCGCCCAACTTGTGTATTCGCGGAAGTGATCCACCGTCATATGCCTGAAGTTGATATCTACAACTACAAAGGCGGCGTGATTGGTAACACAGTACAAGCCATGCTTGCGACGGCTTACCCGAACGGTGAGTTCCCAGCTCTGAACGATGCATCTCGCACAATGGGCATTACAGACATGGGTGTTCAGGTTGCAGTGAGCGTTTACAGCAAACATTACTCGTCTGAAAACGGCGTAGACCAAAATATTCTGGGTATGGCGAAGATTCAAGACGCAGTATGGATGCATCCATGTGGTCTTGAGCTATCTAAAGCCTACGAAGCAGCTTCTGCTGAGAAAGAAATCGGCATGCCTTTCTGGCCAAGTGTTGAATTGAACGAAGGCCCTCAAGGTCACAACGGCGCGCAAGGCTTTATCCGTATGCAGGATAAGAAAGGCGACGTTTCTCAACTTGTTATGAACTACGGCCAACACGGCATGGGTCACGGTAACTTTGATACGCTGGGTATTTCTTTCTTCAACCGTGGTCAAGAAGTACTGCGTGAATACGGTTTCTGTCGTTGGGTGAACGTTGAGCCTAAATTCGGCGGCCGTTACCTAGACGAAAACAAATCTTACGCTCGTCAAACAATTGCACATAACGCAGTAACGATTGATGAAAAATGTCAGAACAACTTTGACGTTGAACGTGCAGATGCAGTACACGGCTTGCCACACTTCTTCAAAGTAGAAGACGAGCAAATCAATGGCATGAGCGCATTTGCTAACGATCATTACGAAGGTTTTGACATGCAACGCAGTGTGTTCATGCTAAACCTTGAAGAGCTTGAGTCTCCGCTATTGTTAGACTTGTACCGCTTAGGTTCGACAAAAGGCGGCGAAGGCGACCACCAGTTTGATTACTCTCATCAATATCAAGGTCAAATTATTCGCACTAACTTCGAATACCAAGCAAACAAAGAGCTAAACACACTAGGAAGTGACTTCGGTTACCAACACCTATGGAATGTAGCGAGTGGTGAAGTGAATGGTACTGCGTTAGTTAGCTGGTTACAGAACGACACGTACTATACTTGGTTGGGTACAAGTTCGAACGAGAACGGAGAAATCATCTTCACTCGCACTGGTGCTAACGATCCAAGCTTTAATTTACGTTCAGAGCCTGCATTCATTCTACGTAGCAAAGGCGAAACAACATTGTTTGCTTCTGTGCTAGAAACGCACGGTTACTTTAACGAAGAATTCGAGCAATCAGTAAACGCTCGTGGTGTTGTGAAAAACATCAATGTTGTTGCTCACACGAATGTAGGTTCAGTAGTAGAAATTACGACAGAGAAATCAAACGTGACAGTGATGATCAGTAACCAACTTGGCGCAACTGACAGCACTGAACACAAAGTAGAACTGAACGGCAAAGTATACAGCTGGACAGGCTTCTACTCAGTAGAAACGACTTTAGAGCAGGGGAAATAATAATGAGCTATCAACCACTTTTACTTAACTTTGAAGAAGCAGCAGAGCTTCGTAAAGAACTTGGCAAGGATAGCCTATTAGGTAACGCACTAACTCGTGACATTAAACAAACTGACGCTTACATGGCTGAAGTTGGCATCGAAGTTCCAGGTCATGGCGAAGGTGGCGGTTATGAACATAACCGTCATAAGCAAAACTACATCCATATGGATCTAGCGGGTCGTTTGTTCCTTATCACTGAGGAAACTAAGTACCGTGATTACATCGTTGATATGCTAACAGCGTACGCGACGGTATACCCAACATTGGAAAGCAACGTAAGCCGTGACTCTAACCCTCCGGGTAAGCTGTTCCACCAAACGTTGAACGAGAACATGTGGATGCTTTACGCTTCTTGTGCGTACAGCTGTATTTACCACACAATCTCTGAAGAGCAGAAGCGTCTGATCGAAGACGATCTTCTTAAGCAAATGATCGAAATGTTCGTTGTGACTTACGCACACGACTTCGATATCGTACACAACCACGGCCTATGGGCAGTGGCAGCGGTAGGTATCTGTGGTTACGCGATCAACGATCAAGAATCTGTAGATAAAGCACTTTATGGCCTGAAACTGGACAAAGTAAGCGGCGGTTTCTTAGCGCAACTTGACCAACTGTTTTCGCCAGACGGCTACTACATGGAAGGTCCTTACTACCACCGCTTCTCTCTACGTCCAATCTACCTGTTCGCAGAAGCGATTGAACGTCGTCAGCCTGAAGTCGGTATCTATGAATTCAACGATTCAGTGATCAAGACAACATCTTACTCTGTATTCAAAACCGCATTCCCAGACGGTACATTGCCAGCTCTGAACGATTCATCGAAGACGATCTCTATCAACGATGAAGGCGTTATCATGGCAACGTCTGTGTGTTACCACCGTTACGAGCAGACTGAAACTCTGCTTGGTATGGCTGATCACCAAAAAAATGTTTGGGTTCATGCTTCAGGTAAAACATTGTCTGACGCTGTTGAAGCAGCTGATGAAATCAAACCATTCAACTGGGGTAGCCTGTTCGTTACCGACGGCCCTGAAGGTGAGAAAGGCGGCGTTAGCATTCTTCGTCACCGTGATGAGAAAGACGACGATACCATGGCGTTGATCTGGTTCGGTCAACACGGCAGCGATCACCAGTACCACTCTGCGCTAGACCACGGTCACTACGATGGACTGCACCTAAGTGTATTCAACCGTGGCCACGAAGTGCTGCACGATTACGGCTTCGGTCGCTGGGTAAACGTTGAGCCTAAGTTTGGTGGTCGTTACATTCCAGAGAACAAGTCTTACTGTAAGCAGACGGTTGCTCACAACACAGTAACGGTTGATCAGAAAACGCAGAATAACTTCAACACAGCATTGGCTGAGTCTAAGTTTGGTCAGAAGCACTTCTTCGTAGCAGACGACCAGTCTTTGCAAGGCATGAGCGGCACAATTTCTGAGTACTACACAGGCGTAGACATGCAACGCAGCGTGATTCTTGCTGAACTTCCTGAGTTCGAGAAGCCGTTAGTGATTGATGTTTACCGCATCGAAGCTGACGCTGAGCACCAGTACGATCTTCCCGTTCACCACTCTGGCCAGATCATCCGTACTGATTTCGATTACAACATGGAAAAAACGCTTAAGCCATTAGGTGAAGACAACGGTTACCAACACCTATGGAACGTGGCTTCAGGCAAAGTGAACGAAGAGGGTTCTCTAGTAAGCTGGCTACATGACAGCAGCTACTACAGCCTAGTAACCAGCGCTAATGCGGGCAGCGAAGTGATTTTTGCTCGCACTGGTGCTAACGATCCAGACTTCAATCTTAAGAGTGAACCTGCGTTTATCTTACGTCAGTCTGGTCAAAACCACGTGTTTGCTTCTGTACTAGAAACGCATGGTTACTTTAACGAATCTATCGAAGCCTCTGTAGGCGCTCGTGGTCTAGTTAAATCAGTATCTGTTGTGGGCCATAACAGTGTCGGGACTGTTGTTCGCATTCAGACTACTTCTGGCAACACTTACCACTACGGTATCTCAAACCAAGCTGAAGACACGCAGCAAGCAACTCACACTGTTGAGTTCGCGGGTGAGACATACTCGTGGGAAGGGTCATTTGCTCAACTGTAAATGATCAACACACATACCATTTAACGATGGTGTGTGCTGATGTGGTGCTTTGCGGGAACGAAGCGCCATATCATGTTCGATTGTAAGGGTGTTCGCATCTAAGTAACTGAACGAAATTAATGTCGATGACAAAGAATATCGGAAATAAGTCAAACCGAGTAACTCGTTGTGAGTTGCTCGGTTTTTTTATGCGTGTAGGACAGAGGCTGATGTAATTTGGGAAGGGGATCTCATTTAATAATCTCTGGCGGTTAATGAATTGCGCTTCTAAAGGTGTACCTTTTTCCCATGGTTTTTCGAGGCTGTGCTGGTGGTTTTCATACCGATACAAAGAGGGTTAGTTTTGAGTACGGATTTATGAGTGATTTAAGATAACGTTTCTCACAGGATGTTTTTTAAATCTCTGATTATAAAAATTTGCAGGTTGTGATTCGTTTGGATTTTACTCAATTGGCTGTAGGTTGAAATACTGTTATAGTAATCCTTAAATAATACATAACATATAAAATAAGTGAACTTATGATTAGCACTTTTAATTCAATTTCGGGCTCGAAGCGTAGCCTGCACGTGCAAGTAGCGCGTGAAATCGCTCGTGGAATCTTGTCTGGCGATCTGCCGCAAGGTTCTATTATTCCTGGTGAAATGGCGTTATGTGAACAGTTTGGTATTAGCCGAACGGCACTACGTGAAGCAGTTAAACTATTAACTTCTAAAGGTTTGTTAGAGTCCCGCCCGAAAATCGGTACTCGTGTAGTCGACCGCGCATATTGGAACTTTCTTGATCCTCAGCTGATTGAATGGATGGATGGTCTAACCGACATAGATCAATTCTGTTCTCAGTTTTTAGGCCTTCGCCGTGCGATTGAACCTGAAGCGTGCGCACTGGCGGCTAAATTTGCAACGGCTGAACAACGCATTGAACTTTCAGAAATCTTCCAAAAAATGGTAGAAGTGGATGAGGCTGAAGTATTTGATCAAGAGCGTTGGACAGATATTGATACTCGTTTTCATAGCTTGATCTTTAATGCGACAGGTAATGACTTCTACCTGCCATTCGGCAATATCTTGACTACGATGTTCGTGAACTTCATCGTGCACTCTTCTGAAGAAGGAAGCACGTGTATCAATGAACACCGTAGAATCTATGAAGCAATCATGGCTGGTGATAGTGATAAGGCACGAGTTGTGTCTGCTGCACACTTGCAAGATGCCAACCACCGTCTGGCGACGGCGTAATAGAAATAATCTAGAGCGTAGGTAGATGAGTCACCTCATATAGAGATGAACAGCATTACGCTCGGATAAACGACTTAAAAGGGTATGCCAAGTGCATACCTTTTTTGTTGTCTACCGTTTACGAAAATTGGCTGCTTTCATGTATGAAAAAAGCCAGAGACTGTTGTCTCTGGCTTTGAGTTGTTTCAATATTCTAGCTTAAACAAGCGGCTAATCATGATGTTCGTAAGTTTGCTTTTGTTTCTGCTTTTTCTTCATTTTTAACGTTGAATAAACCGAGAATACAGCTAACACGATAAACGCGAGAGCAATAGGACGCTCATAAAGGAAAGACCAACTGCCATCGTACATCAGCAGTGATTTTCTAAGGTTTGTTTCTGCCATTGGCCCTAAGATGATCGCAAGCAGAATCGGTGAAGAAGGGATATCCAGTTTAGTTAAGATAAAGCCAAGTAGACCGAAACCGATTGCAATACCCACATCAAACATCGAGTTGTTAATTGCGTAAGCGCCGACAATTGAAAGGAAGACAATGATTGGAATCATGATGATCTTCGGTACTTCAATGATTCGACAGAAGAAGCGAATACCCAGTAAACCAATCACTAACATCACAAGGTTAGCGACCAACATTGAGCTGAACACGCCATAAACCACTTCGGGGTTTTGGGCGAATAGCAGTGGGCCTGGTATGAGTCCTTGTACTATAAGTGCACCAAGAAGAACCGCTGCCACGGCATCTCCAGGAACACCTAGTGTTAATAACGGAACTAGCGAGCCACCCGTTACGCCGTTGTTTCCAGATTCAGCGGCTGCAAGGCCACGAACCGAGCCTTTACCAAACTCTTCTGGGTTCTTAGACGAACGTTTTGCTTCGTTGTAACAAACAAATGCAGATATATCAGCACCAGCACCCGGTACCGAGCCGATAGTTGTTCCCATCAAACCACTTTTTATGGCCGTTGGTAGCATTTCTTTGAGATCACTTTTACTTAATAGTTTGTGGTCAAATTTCGGTGCAACGACTTTCTTTTCAGAGAACAGCTTCTCTAGTTGGTTTAATGCCTCAGATAGAGCGAATAAACCAATTAAGACAGGGATGACATTGATTCCGCTGTAAAGATCCATGATGTCAAAAGTAAATCTTGGCACACTGCTGATTGGGTCGAGTCCAACAGTTGAAACCAATAATCCAATGGTTCCCGCAAGTAACCCTTTAAAAATGTTGTTCGAAGAAACACTCGCAATAATCGTTAAACCAAACAGAGCGAGTGCAAAATATTCTGGCGCATTAAAACGCAGTGCAAAGGTCGCTAATTTAGGCGCAATCGCGATGAGGACGATAGTACTTAACAGCCCGCCAATAAATGATGCAACAGCAGAAATACTTAATGCTCTTGCTGCTTGTCCTCTAACAGCCATAGTGTGACCGTCGAGTACACTTGCTGCAGAAGCCGGTGTTCCTGGGGTTTTAAGTAAAATTGCGGCAATTGAGCCACCGTAAATCCCACCAATGTATACACCAATTAACATCACAAGGGCTGAAGTCGGTTCCATGCCAAAGGTAAATGGAAGGAGAATTGCCACGCCCATTGTCGCTGTAAGTCCGGGTAGTGCGCCTAAAATAACGCCGCCCAGTACGCCAAAAACAAGGACAGGAAGCACTGCAAAGCTAACTGCAGTTGAGAGACCATCGATTAGATATTCAAACATATGACCTCCTAAGACCACGTTGCTTCAGGAAGCGCGATGTAGAACACCTCGCCAAATAGATAGTAAACCGCGAACACAAAGACAACGGCGACAACGTAATAGATTGGCTTCTTCACTTTGAAGTAAACGAGGTAGAACATAAATGCAATCAAACTAGCATAAAGGTAGCCAACTACACTGATGAGTAATGCGTAGCCAATAAGAAAAGCAACGCCGAAAATCGACATCTTGCTTATCATCGCTTCTTGTTGTTCAGAGGCACCTTTTAATTTGTGTTGAACGATGAGAACAATACAGATAGCAATTTGGGCAATCACAATCATCATCGGGAAGAATTTTGCATCGACACTTGCATCTTGGTACATCGGACGATCAAATTGAGTGATCAGCGCGAACGCGATTGCGCTAAGGATAATGATGATAGAAGGGAAAACGACGTTTCGGTTTAAGTAAGAGTGAGAGTTAGACATGGAGTTTACCCCTAAAAAGTAAAGCAAGGGAAAGGTACAAACTAGTAACAGAGGCACAACTGATAAAAGCTGTGCCTCTGAACAAAGGTTATTGAATTAATAGAGTCAATGATTTTGTATCTTCTGCAACAAACTCAGTGAAGGCTTTGTCATCAAGATTGTGAATCGTCATTGCACCTTTCGCCATGAAAGTTTTGAACTCTTCACTTGCCATTGCTTCATCAAATGCAGCCCCCAACTTCTCGATTACTGCATCAGGTGTATCTTTTGGAGCACCAATACCGCGCCATGTACCTGTTACTACATCAATGCCTTGCTCTTTCAAAGTAGGAACATCTGGAATGTACTGAATACGTTCTTCAGACATGACACCTAATGCTTTTAGTTGGCCTGAACGAAGTTGAGCGATAGCTTCACCAGGAGTAACCATAGTGACGTCTGTGTGATGGCCTAGTACAGCAGGAATTGCTTCTGATGCACCGTTGTAAGGGATAGCGTTTAATTTAATGCCTTGATCTTTTTCAAGAGACATTAGGTAGAAGTTTGGCGCAGCGGTTGAAGCGAATTTTACGCTGCCTGGTTTTTCTTTGGCTTCCTTAATCAGGTCGTTAATCGTGTTGTATGGGCTATCTGCTGCAACCAATACGACCGCAGGATCTAAGTTAACTAAACGAATGAGTTTAAAGTCGTCAGCGGTATGACGCATCAAACCCATTTGAGGAAGTGAAGCGATTTCACGTGTTACTACTGTTAATGTGTAACCATCCGCACGCTGCTGAGCACCAAAGCTCATCCCAACTGCGCCTGCGCCACCAGTACGGTTCATGATTGAAATATTTTGCCCAAGAATGTCTTTCGCGCTATTTGCAAGAGTACGACCAACGGCATCGGTGCCGCCGCCCGCGCCAAATGGCACAACTAAGCGAATGTTTTTGCTTGGATAGTCAGCTGCAATTGACGTTGCAGAAACAAGTATACCGGCTGCTAGCATAATGGATTTTAATAGTTTACTCATAATAAGTACCTTCTGTTTCTAATTATTAGCGATATGTTTTTGTAGGGTTTTCTGCTTTTTCTGTTTGGTATTCGTGCATTGCTAACTGTTCAATAGCTACCGCTATCCAGCCACTGATCAGCATGTCATACCATTGTTGTACACCACTGCAGGCAACAACCACGTTTCCGTAAACAAACGAACCATAAAACAGTAAGTCTTCGTCACGTAGTGAAGATGGGTGTTGGGAGTGCAGTGTTAGATTGCTTGTCGATTCTCGCCACGCTTGTTGTGCTTTCTTACGGGCAAGGTGATCAAACTTGATTGTCCAGTTGTCAGGAGCTCCTAACGACTCTTCATATAGAATGGCGTCTTCAAAAGAGGCTTCCCAAGGCTTGAGGTGTGGATTCATAACGACAATATGCAGTTCTTTTCTATTCGTTCTTTCAAACAGCTTGTCGATAGAGGGTTTAACGATATCGATAGCGTCTTGAGTGATATCTTTCATTGATCGCATTCCACATGTCCTTACGTTTGGTAGATGAATATAGAATATTGTATGACAATAATTCTTCAATTAACGATGACTTGGAAGCGGGGAGCGATCACAAGTGAAAGTCTTCTAACTAGACTTCGATCTTGTTTTAACCATATTGTTTCGGAAATAGTGTGATTCTGGTCTTTTTTTGAGCTGGGTGTAAATGGACACAGATCCAGTTTTATTTTGGCTGATTTCCTAGATATAAACTCACCACCATATGCTCGCCGTTCTGTTAATTCATATGGGAGAAAATTTTGGCTTGATAATCGAGCGTCCTATAACACAACGAGTTATATGCGAACATGTCAGCGGCTCACCTGCAAGACGCTAACCACCGTTAAGCTAAACGCGTGTTTCAACTATTATGTGAACCACTTAAACGTCCCGATGAACCATTTATAGGTTCATCAAAACCAGTCAAAAAGGTATACCAAGTGAATGCTTTTTTTGTTTTTAAGAAGTGTGTTGCACCATGTGTAGCACGGTTTTGGTTCACTCCCGATTAACTCTTTCTTAAGGCAATTTTTCTTGTATACGTTTAGCGGTAGTTCTTTTTACCATCGTAATTAAGAGAATATTGCGGCGAGATTTGTGTTTTAGACACTCGATCTCTCCTCAAATAATTATGCACCATCCATGATTTTTCATTTTTTATCTTTTGAATCCATCATCATCTCAACAAGATATGTGGCTTCTATATTGAGTAACTTACGTAGAATTCTAATAGAATTAGCTACTCTCAATTGATATAAAACACTGGTTTATTGTGTGATAAATGAGGGTGATTCAGCTCTGATTTGGCTTTTATTATTTTTGAGAATTTTATATTTATATGTGTTTGGTTGTATTTGTTAATAAGTGTGCAAAGTCTCGCTTTTTTATAAGTCTTTGATTTTAATGGGTGTGATGTTCTTTGGTCTTGGTTTTTTGAGTTTTTATCTCAAACACCAGTAATTTCCTTAATGGATTGGCCATATTCCATCCTATGTCATATATATAATTAACTTAATCAATCAAAATAAGATCGCCATCACTTATTTGGATTATTGTACTACAAATAAAGTTTGAGATTTCCTATAGTCCTCGTAACAAAATACAACGGACAAAGGATACACGATGGAACTCAACACGATTATTGTCGGCATTTATTTCCTATTCTTGATTGCGATAGGTTGGATGTTTAGAACATTTACAAGTACCACCAGTGACTACTTCCGCGGGGGCGGTAACATGTTGTGGTGGATGGTTGGTGCAACCGCCTTTATGACCCAGTTTAGTGCATGGACATTCACCGGTGCGGCAGGTAAAGCGTATAACGATGGTTTTGCAGTAGCGGTCATCTTCGTAGCCAACGCATTTGGTTACTTCATGAACTTCGCATATTTTGCTCCAAAGTTCCGTCAACTACGTGTAGTAACGGTAATCGAAGCAATTCGTATGCGTTTCGGTGCGACTAACGAACAAGTGTTCACTTGGTCTTCAATGCCAAACAGTGTTGTTTCTGCCGGTGTATGGTTAAACGCACTAGCAATCATCGCTTCTGGTATCTTCGGTTTCGACATGACAGCAACTATCTGGATTACCGGTTTGGTTGTATTGGCAATGTCTGTAACGGGTGGTTCATGGGCGGTAATTGCATCTGACTTTATGCAGATGGTTATCATCATGGCAGTAACCGTGACATGTGCTGTTGTTGCTGTTGTTCAAGGTGGCGGTGTTGGTGAAATCGTGAATAACTTCCCTGTAGCGGAAGGCGGTTCTTTCCTTTCTGGTAACAACATTAACTACTTAAGCATCTTCAGCATTTGGGCATTCTTCATCTTCGTGAAGCAGTTCTCTATTACTAACAACATGCTTAACTCTTACCGTTACCTAGCGGCTAAAGACTCAAAGAACGCGAAGAAAGCAGCGCTACTAGCGTGTGTGCTAATGCTTTGTGGTGTATTTATCTGGTTCATGCCTTCTTGGTACATTGCAGGTCAAGGTGTCGACCTAGCAGCAGCTTACCCAGAAGCAGGTAAGAAAGCGGGTGACTTTGCCTACCTATACTTCGTACAAGAGTACATGCCAGCAGGTATGGTTGGCCTTCTAGTTGCGGCGATGTTTGCAGCGACAATGTCTTCAATGGATTCTGGTCTAAACCGTAACTCGGGTATCTTTGTTAAGAACTTCTATGAACCAATCGTTCGTAAAGGTACGGCTAGCGAAAAAGAACTAGTAACGGTTTCTAAGATTACTTCTGCCGTGTTTGGTATTGCTATCATCCTTATTGCACAGTTCATCAACTCGCTTAAAGGTTTGAGCCTGTTCGATACCATGATGTATGTAGGCGCACTGATCGGCTTCCCAATGACAATTCCTGCATTCCTTGGCTTCTTTATTAAGAAGACTCCGGACTGGGCTGGTTGGGGTACGCTAGTGGTTGGTGGTTTTGTTTCTTACTACGTGGGTTTCGTTGTTAACGCTGAAATGGTGTCTTCAATCTTCGGTCTAGAAGAGCTAACAAGCCGTGAATGGTCTGATGTTAAGGTTGCTATCGGTCTGATAGCTCACATTACGCTGACAGGTGGTTTCTTCATCCTATCAACTCTGTTCTACAAGCCATTAACTGAGAAGCGTCAAGCAGACGTTGATAAGTTCTTCGGTAACCTGTCTACTCCATTAGTTGCGGAGTCAGCAGAACAGAAAGTACTGGATAACAAACAGCGTGAAATGCTTGGTAAACTGATTGCGGTAGCGGGTGTCGGTATCATGCTAATGGCTCTACTCACTAACCCAATGTGGGGACGTCTAGTCTTCATACTTTGTGGTGTGATTGTTGGTGGTGTTGGTGTGCTATTGGTTAAAGCGGTCGATGACGGCGGCAAGCAAGCGAAAGCAGTAACTGAAAGCTAATACATAGAAAACGATTATAATAGAATGCGACGACTCGAAAGGGCGTCGCATTTTTTTTGCTCTGCGAAACGGAAAAACGGTCAGGTGGAAGATATCTGACCTAAATCACGAAAACTGTACAAAATGGTTCAATCGAACCGAAATAGATTTAATTGTCCTACAATAAGACGTATATTATTGCTAATTCCTTCAATCAACTTGAAAAATAAGTGAGTTAGAATGAGCGACCAAAAATCTCTTGATGCAATCAGGAAGATGAAGCTGGAGAATGATACTTCAGCAGGTAATCTTGTAGACCTACTCCCTATCGAAGTACAGAAACGTGACTTCGACCTATCATTCCTAGACAACTTGAGCGAAGCACGTCCACGTCTTCTTGTTCAAGCAGATCAGTTAGAAGAATTCAAAGCGAAAGTGAAAGCTGATGAAGCTCACTGCATGTTTGATGATTTCTACAATAACTCGACAGTTAAGTTCCTTGAGACTGCTCCTTTCGAAGAGCCTCAAGCGTACCCAGCTGACACGGTAGGCAAAGCTTCTCTATGGCGTCCTTACTGGCGTCAAATGTACGTTGATTGCCAAATGGCACTAAACGCGACACGTAACCTAGCAATTGCTGGTGTTGTGAAAGAAGACGAAGCGCTAATTGCTAAAGCAAAAGCTTGGACTCTAAAACTGTCTACGTACGATCCAGAAGGCGTGACTTCTCGTGGCTATAACGATGAAGCGGCTTTCCGTGTTATCGCGGCTATGGCTTGGGGTTACGACTGGCTACACGGCTACTTCACAGATGAAGAACGTCAGCAAGTTCAAGATGCTTTGATTGAGCGTCTAGACGAAATCATGCACCACCTGAAAGTGACGGTTGATCTATTGAACAACCCACTGAACAGCCACGGTGTTCGTTCTATCTCTTCTGCTATCATCCCAACGTGTATCGCGCTTTACCACGATCACCCGAAAGCAGGCGAGTACATTGCATACGCACTAGAATACTACGCAGTACACTACCCACCATGGGGCGGTGTAGACGGCGGTTGGGCTGAAGGTCCTGACTACTGGAACACGCAAACTGCATTCCTAGGCGAAGCATTCGACCTATTGAAAGCATACTGTGGCGTAGACATGTTCAACAAAACATTCTACGAAAACACAGGTGATTTCCCGCTTTACTGCATGCCTGTTCACTCTAAGCGCGCGAGCTTCTGTGACCAGTCTTCAATCGGTGATTTCCCAGGTCTAAAACTGGCTTACAACATCAAGCATTACGCAGGTGTTAACCAGAAGCCTGAGTATGTCTGGTACTACAACCAACTGAAAGGCCGTGATACTGAAGCACACACCAAATTCTACAACTTCGGTTGGTGGGACTTCGGTTACGATGATCTTCGCTTTAACTTCCTTTGGGATGCACCTGAAGAGAAAGCACCATCGAATGACCCACTGTTGAAAGTATTCCCAATCACGGGTTGGGCTGCATTCCACAACAAGATGACTGAGCGTGATAACCATATTCACATGGTATTCAAATGTTCTCCGTTTGGCTCAATCAGCCACTCTCACGGTGACCAAAACGCATTCACGTTGCATGCATTCGGTGAAACGCTAGCGTCAATCACTGGCTACTACGGTGGTTTCGGTGTTGATATGCACACGAAATGGCGTCGTCAAACGTTCTCTAAGAACCTTCCACTATTTGGCGGTAAAGGTCAGTATGGCGAGAACAAGAATACAGGCTACGAAAACCATCAAGATCGCTTCTGTATCGAAGCGGGCGGCAACATCTCTGATTTCGACACTGAATCTGATGTGAAGATGGTTGAAGGTGATGCGACAGCGTCTTACAAGTACTTCGTTCCTGAAATTGAATCTTACAAGCGTAAGGTTTGGTTTGTTCAAGGTAAAGTATTCGTAATGCAAGACAAGGCAACGCTTTCTGAAGAGAAAGACATGACTTGGCTAATGCATACAACTTTCGCAAACGACGTGGCAGACAAGTCTTTCACTATCCGTGGCGAAGTTGCGCACCTAGACGTAAACTTCATCAACGAGTCTGCTGATAACATCACGTCAGTTAAGAATGTTGAAGGTTTTGGCGAAGTTGACCCATACGAGTTCAAAGATCTTGAAATCCACCGTCACGTTGAAGTGGAATTCAAGCCATCGAAAGAGCACAACATCCTGACCCTTCTTGTTCCTAATAAGAACGAAGGCGAGCAAGTTGAAGTGTCTCACAAGCTTGAAGGTAACACGCTAATGCTAAATGTTGACGGTGAAACGGTTTCAATCGAACTGTAATTCGCTGAAGCAACAGAAGCTAGATATTAAAAACTCCGAGTGAAAGCTCGGAGTTTTTTTGTTTTGTTAGCTAGCAAGTTGGATACTCAGTTAAATTGTATTAGTTGGCAAAGTTGGGAACCCCATCAGGTTGAAACGAAACTAATTGGCTGAGAAATCAATCGCTTCTCGATGCCAAGTCAGTAGATCGAGGGCTAAACCTAGAAGTTGATATACACAAAGACTGTGTATGTACTTAGCCACTATGCTTAATGAAAGGTGCAGGAGTAGTATACGAGACCTATATTTATCGTTCTGTTAAAAGAATAGGGCGCCAACCCCTTTTTCGTAAAAACTGATATGACTTACTTCTGCGTGAACAGTCTAATCACTGGCTGAGTAGGGGAGTCGTGAACTATACATAGGTAAAGGCGTAGCTTGTGCTTACTAATCGTATGACATTTAACGTATGTTATTTCATCAATAGACGGTTTTTAAACTGGCAAATAGTTCCTGTAAGTACAAAGCGTGCCCCATATTTTCTCGTAAAGTGAACCCTCGTCACAACTTGCGTCTAAGCATTGAAGGATTACCCTAAAACTATTGCGTAACGAGAAAGACGTAGTTATTATAATGAGCATATAATCATACAATACTATATTTGGAGTTTGAACATGACTAAACCTGTAATCGGTTTCATTGGCCTAGGTCTTATGGGCGGCAACATGGTTGAAAACCTGCAAAAGCGCGGCTACCACGTAAACGTAATGGATCTAAGCGCTGAAGCTGTTGCTCGCGTTACAGATCGCGGCAACGCAACTGCATTCACTTCTGCTAAAGAACTAGCGGCTGCAAGTGATATCGTTCAGTTTTGTCTTACAACTTCTGCTGTTGTTGAAAAAATCGTTTACGGCGAAGACGGCGTTCTAGCTGGCATCAAAGAAGGTGCAGTATTAGTAGACTTCGGTACTTCTATCCCTGCTTCTACTAAGAAAATCGGCGCAGCTCTAGCTGAAAAAGGCGCGGGCATGATCGACGCACCTCTAGGCCGTACTCCGGCACACGCTAAAGATGGTCTTCTGAACATCATGGCTGCTGGCGACATGGAAACTTTCAACAAAGTTAAACCTGTTCTTGAAGAGCAAGGCGAAAACGTATTCCACCTAGGTGCTCTAGGTTCTGGTCACGTTACTAAGCTTGTAAACAACTTCATGGGTATGACGACTGTTGCGACTATGTCTCAAGCTTTCGCTGTTGCTCAACGCGCTGGTGTTGATGGCCAACAACTGTTTGACATCATGTCTGCAGGTCCATCTAACTCACCATTCATGCAATTCTGTAAGTTCTACGCAGTAGACGGCGAAGAGAAGCTAGGTTTCTCTGTTGCTAACGCTAACAAAGATCTTGGTTACTTCCTTGCTCTTTGTGAAGAGCTAGGTACTGAGTCTCTAATTGCTCAAGGTACTGCAACTAGCCTACAAGCTGCTGTTGACGCAGGAATGGGTAACAATGACGTACCAGTAATCTTCGACTACTTCGCTAAACTAGAGAAGTAATCGACGTACGACCTCGCTAGGGTATTGCCTGTCTTTTTAGGCGGCGATACCTCAGCGAGGTTCGTTTTTATCTGCCATACCCAACCCTTTGTTCCCTCGTTAAACTCTTCTACTTCTACTTCCTCAGCTACACCTACTCAAAACTCTGTTCAACTTTGTTACTGCCTCAATTCCTATTTTTGTTTCTATATCTATATCTATATCTATATCTATATCTATTTGTAAATTCAAAGCCTTCTAGCACCAACTCACTCACTTTTCCTCGCAAGCTTAAACCAGTGCACTTAACTGATTGTTGGCGATGGCTTAACACCGCTCGTATATCGGGTCTGAAAAGAAAGTAAAAAAAACCCACACAGCTGGTGACTGTATGGGCATGTTCGGACGAGCCGTCTGGAAAAACAAATGATCAATAGAAAGTGAAAAAACGAATAACGAGATCCCCCGACAGTTTCTACGTTAAACGAGTTCAATGACCTTAAAGCGGCTGCTTCAATTATCACTTTGAACTGAACAAAAGCATCCAGAAAGAACTTAAGTTATGATTCAAATACACCATAACTTAAGGCTTATTGTATTACAAATAAATTTTAAGATTGAATGCCTTGAGTGAATGGTTGGTTAGTGAAAATGTGACCTAAGGCTCACTTTTCTAGTCAGGTGACCGAAAGTGATATGAATAATTTGAGTGGAGGCATTATCGGCGAAGTTGTGAGGTAATCATCTGAAAGTTGATCATTTTTAATTGGTTAATTATTCCTTTCTAATCATGTTAAAAGTTCAAACTCATAAATGATACCTATGTCACAGGGTGATTTTAACCAGTTTTGATATGTCAAGATTGCTCACAGAAAGTGCGGTAAATTAAACATACAATATTAATTAAATTGATGGTTGTGACGATGGAACGGCATGAACAAGTTTTGCTTCCCGTATCTTCGAATATCTAAAAAATGACCATTTCATTCGGATAAAAATAATAGACATAGGTTGATATGGATTATGAATTCAAAATTGTCTCTAGGGTTTAAAGGAAAATTGATTTTAATGGTGGCGATCGTCAGTTCCAGTGCCTTGGCATTTACGAACTGGTTCACGCTTAACTTGGCGACTGATCAAGTAAACCAAACGATTTATAACGAGATTGATCACTCGTTAACGATAGAAATTAATCAGATTGAAAGCACCGTCCAGCGCACCATCGATACGGTCAATTCCGTTGCACAAGAGTTCATGAAATCCCCATACCAAGTACCAAACGAAGCGCTGATGCATTTTGCCGCTAAGCTCGGTGGTATTGACAAGATTGTAGTGGGTTTTGATGATGGTCGTTCTTACACTTCTCGTCCTTCAGAGTCTTTCCCAAGCGGTGTTGGAATCAAAGAAAAATACAACCCAACGACTCGTCCTTGGTATCAACAAGCGAAATTGAAATCAGGTTTATCTTTTAGTGATCTGTTTTTCACCAAGAGTACTCAAGTACCTATGATTGGTGTGACTTACACCTATCAAGATCGCGTCATCATGGCAGACATTCGATTTGATGATTTGGAAACTCAGCTCAAACAGCTAGATAGCATCTACGAAGCCAAAGGTATCATCGTGGATGAGAGAGGGATGGTAATTGCATCCACAATAGAAAACGTGCTTCCACAGAGCAATATATCTTCTGCTGACGCCTTAATGAAACTCAATGAAGCTATTGAACTACCTGACCAATTCATTGAAGGTATGATTGATGGTAATCAGCGAATCTTGATGGCTAAGAAGGTCGATATTGGCAGCCAGAAAGAGTGGTACATGATTTCTAGTATTGATCCTGAACTTGCGCTCGATCAGTTGAATGGCGTGATGTCGAGTGCGCGTATCCTTATCGTGGCATGTGTGCTTGGCTCGGTGATATTGATGATTTTACTGCTGAATCGCTTCTACCGCCCAATCGTGTCACTGAGAAAAATCGTCCACGATCTATCTCAAGGTAACGGAGACCTGACTCAAAGGCTTGTTGAGAAGGGGAATGATGACTTAGGGCATATCGCCAAAGACATCAACTTGTTCATCATTGGTCTGCAAGAGATGGTTAAGGACGTCAAATTTAAGAACTCGGATCTCGATACTAAGGTACTGAGTATTCGTGAAGGTTGTAAAGAAACCAGCGATGTACTGAAAGTTCACACTGATGAAACGGTTCAAGTGGTCTCTGCAATTAACGGCTTATCTGAAGCATCAAACGAAGTCGAGAAGAGTTCTCAGTCGGCGGCAGAAGCAGCAAGAGAGGCCGCTGTGTTCAGTGATGAGACGAAACAAATTAACACCGTGACGGAAACCTATATCAGTGATCTTGAGAAGCAAGTCTGCACCACCTCTGATGATATTCGCTCAATGGCGAATGAAACGCAGAGCATCCAGTCTATCGTGTCTGTGATTGGAGGAATTGCGGAACAAACTAATTTGCTGGCATTGAATGCGTCAATTGAAGCGGCGAGAGCGGGTGAGCATGGCCGAGGTTTCGCGGTGGTTGCTGATGAAGTCCGTGCGTTAGCCAACCGAACTCAAATCAGTACTTCTGAAATTGATGAAGCGCTGTCTGGCTTGCAGTCTAAATCAGATGGTTTGGTTAAATCGATTGAGTTGACCAAAAGTAACTGTGAAATGACGCGTGCCCAAGTGGTTCAAGCGGTAAATATGTTGGCCAAGCTAACGGAACAGATGGAAACGGTAAGTCGTTTTAATAACGATATTTCGGGTTCGTCTGTTGAGCAGAACGCCCTTATTCAGAGCATTGCTAAGAACATGCATAAGATTGAAAGCTTTGTTGAGGAGCTTAATAAGCTAAGCCAAGATCAGTTGATTGAATCAGCAGAAATCAAAACACTTAACGGCAGCGTTAGTGACTTGATGAGCAGCTTTAAGGTTTAACTTTTCTAATATTTATATTTAAAAATCAACATACTAAGTTTAGTTGTTGATCTGAGAGCCACTCAATAGCTTGCGAGTTTAGAGTGGCCTTTCTGCGTTTTTCTTGAGTCTAACTCTACGCAATACTCATTCATCCCACTTCATTTGCCGCATCTCACATTCTGATAAATATATAATTGACATAAAATAGTACAAATATACATTGTCACTCTATTCTTATGGATAAGTGAGATAAATGTGAATAAGCCAATCTTCGTCGTAGTACTCGCTTCGCTTACGTATGGCTGCGGTGGAAGCAGCTCCAGTGACAGCAGTGATCCTTCCGATACCAATAACCCAGGAATGCCCGCTGGTGTTGTTGCTCCCTATGATATTACCAAGTATCAAAACATCCTTTCCAGCTCAGATCTTCAGGTCTCTGATCCTAATGGAGAGGAGGGCAATAAAACCTCTGAAGTCAAAGATGGTAACTTCGATGGTTATGTCAGTGATTATTTTTATGCTGATGAAGAGACGGAAAATCTTATCTTCAAAATGACGAACTACAAGATGCGCTCTGAAGTTCGTGAGGGAGAAAACTTCGATATCAATGAAACGGGTGTAAGACGAAGCTTGTATGCGGAAATAAGCTTACCTGATATCGAGCATGCAATGGCGAGTTCACCTGCCGACCATGATGAAGTGACGTTGCTGCAGATACACAATAAGGGGACTGATGAGAGTGGTACGGGTTATATCCCTCATCCGCTATTGCGTGTGGTTTGGGAGCAAGAACGAGATGGCCTCACAGGTCACTACTGGGCAGTCATGAAAAACAATGCCATTGATTGTAGCAGCGCTGCTGACTCTTCGGATTGTTATGCCACGTCATACAATCGCTACGATTTAGGTGAGGCGGAATTGGACAGTTTTACCAAATTTGATCTTTCTGTTTATGAGAACACACTGTCGCTCAAAGTGAATGATGAAGTAAAAGTGAATCAAGACATCGCTTACTGGCAGCATTTATTGAGCTACTTCAAAGCGGGTATCTATAACCAATTTGAGAATGGTGAAGCGATTGCTTACTATCAGGCGTTGAGATACACCACGACTCAAATCGATGGATCAAACGATTGGGACATTAATGATTGGAAGCTGACTATTCCACCGAGTAAGAATGATTGGTATGGAAGCGGTGGTGACAGTGCTGCTGAGTTAGAACCAGAACGTTGTGAATTGAGTAAAGATCTTCTTTCAAATGACAGCGATGTGTACGACAGTGATATTGATCTTTCTTACTTCAATACTGATGAAGGAAGAATGCACTTTAGAGCGGATATGGGATACGGCACCTCTACCCAAAACTCTAGCTATATTCGCTCTGAGCTCAGGGAGTTGTATCAAAGCAGTGTTCAACCGGATTGTAGCACCAGCGATGAAGATACAAGTTGGTATTTGGACGACACTAGAACGAACGCTACCAGTCACGAGTTAACCGCAAGCTTGCGAATTGAAGATTACCCGAACATCAACAATCAAGATCCAAAAGTGGTACTTGGACAAATCCATGGTTGGAAGATCAATCAAGCATTGGTGAAACTATTATGGGAAGGCGAGAGTAAGCCAGTAAGAGTGATACTGAACTCTGATTTTGAGCGCAACAACCAAGACTGTAATCATTGTGACCCGTTCAGTGTCGAGTTAGGGACTTATTCGGCAAGTGAAGAGTGGCGATATACGATTCGTGCCAATCAAGACGGTATCTACTTGGCGACTCATGATTTAGATGGAACCAACACCGTTTCTCATTTAATCCCTTGGGGACAAGATTACACAGATAAAGATGGGGACACGGTTTCGTTAACATCAGATTGGACATCGACAGACATCGCTTTCTATTTCAAAGCGGGCATCTATCCGCAGTTTAAGCCTGATAGCGACTATGTGGGTGAAGTGTTTGATGTGAGCTTTAGTTCTCTTAGAGCAGAGCATAACTGAGTTCTCTGATGTTTGATGAGCCATGTCGGTAATGAGGAAGACCATATTGATACCTACAATGTGGTCATTTTTGTTTTTGGACACTTACAGTGATGTGTTTGGAAGGACAAATATTTTGCCCGAACCCTGAAAATACACACGATTACAGCTCGCTTGTTCTGGCCTTGCTATCTCATTTCGTATTCTCAATTCTTATATATTGTCTTTTATCAATAGGAAGTGTGATCCAGTTAAAGTATGGAAAAAGCGAAAAGTGTTCCCAGTCTCATTTATCCAACGAAGTGTTTTATTTGTATTATAAGATTACGTAATATTTTTGTGTTATCGCAAATACTGAGAGAGAAAATGCCTTATAGCTCGTGTTTGCCAATTTATCTTTCACTTACGAACGCTGTCTTTGTATTATAATAATGGATTAGACATGAAACAAATTACTCTAAAAACCTTACTCGCTTCTTCTATTTTACTTGCAGTTGGTTGTGCGAGCACGAGCACACCGACTGTTGATTTCCCAAATAACAAAGAAACTGGTGAAGCGCTTCTGACGCCAGTTGCTGTTGCCGCTAGTAGCCATGATGGTAACGGACCTGATCGTCTCATTGACCAAGACCTAACAACACGTTGGTCATCTGCGGGTGACGGTGAGTGGGCAACACTAGACTATGGTTCAGTACAAGAATTTGATGCGGTTCAAGCATCTTTCAGCAAAGGTAACGAGCGCCAGTCTAAATTTGATATTCAAGTAAGTGTCGATGGCGAAAACTGGACAACCGTACTTGAAAACCAACTGAGCTCAGGTAAAGCGATCGGCCTAGAGCGTTTCCAATTCGAGCCAGCAGTGCAAGCGCGCTACGTAAGATACGTTGGTCACGGTAACACCAAAAATGGTTGGAACAGTGTGACAGGGTTAGCTGCGGTTAACTGTAACATTAACGCTTGTCCCGCTAGCCATATCATTACTTCAGACGTAGTAGCTGCAGAAGCGGCAATGATCGCTGAAATGAAAGCAGTGGAAAAAGCACGTAAAGATGCGCGCAAAGATCTTCGTTCAGGTAACTTTGGTGTAGCAGCGGTTTACCCTTGTGAGACCTCAGTTGAATGTGACACACGCAGTGCACTGCCAGTTCCGACAGGCCTGCCAGCGACACCAGTTGCAGGTAACGCGCCAAGCGAAAACTTTGATATGACGCATTGGTACCTATCTCAACCATTCGACCATGACAAAAACGGTAAGCCTGATGATGTTTCTGAGTGGAACCTTGCAAACGGTTACCAACACCCAGAGATCTTCTACACAGCTGACGATGGTGGTCTAGTCTTCAAGTCTTACGTGAAAGGTGTTCGTACCTCTAAAAATACTAAGTATGCGCGTACAGAGCTTCGCGAAATGATGCGCCGTGGTGACCAGTCTATTAGCACTAAAGGTGTTAACAAGAACAACTGGGTATTCTCAAGCGCACCTGAGTCTGACTTAGAAGCTGCTGCTGGTATTGATGGCGTTTTAGAAGCAACGTTGAAAATCGATCACGCAACAACAACAGGTAATGCGAACGAAGTAGGCCGCTTTATCATTGGTCAGATTCACGATCAAAACGATGAACCAATTCGTTTGTACTACCGTAAACTGCCAAACCAAGCAACGGGTGCGGTTTACTTCGCACACGAAAGCCAAGATGCAACTAAAGAGGACTTCTACCCTCTAGTGGGCGACATGACGGCTGAAGTGGGTGACGATGGTATCGCACTTGGCGAAGTGTTCAGCTACCGTATTGACGTTAAAGGCAACACGATGACTGTAACGTTAATGCGTGAAGGCAAAGACGACGTTGTACAAGTGGTTGATATGAGCAACAGCGGTTACGACGTAGGCGGCAAGTACATGTACTTCAAAGCAGGTGTTTACAACCAAAACATCAGCGGCGACCTAGACGATTACTCACAAGCGACTTTCTACCAGCTAGACGTATCGCACGATCAATACCAAAAGTAATCTGATCGAATAACACTTAATATTTAAGTTATCGCAATAGCCTCCAGCCTCAGGGTTTGGAGGCTTTTTTGTGCCTGCTGTTTAGGTAGAGGAAATATTAGGCCGTTAAATAGATCAAGTAGAGGGCTAGTGGTTGGCCTTGGTGCTCAGTTCTAAATTTGCCTCCCTATCCTTTGCTCAATCTTCAATACAGCTTCCCATTCGCCTCACGTGCCTATCTTAGTAAATAGCGGTTACATGCAATGATACTGGGAACGATAAGCTTAGGTCGCTCGTACGAGCTTGTATTTACACATGAAGTATTCTCAACCACTCATGGCTAGGTGTTTAAGGTTGGTTTTTAGAACGTGATTAATCCTAACCCTATGTAAACAGGTTAGTTTTCTTGGTTTCGATGTAGGGAGGAGTTTGCAGTTGCAACAGGATTATACAGAGCCATTTCTAGCCTTGGTTAAAAGTGACATGTACCAAAGCAACATAAATACTTGATGACATTGAGAAGTCAACGCGGCGATTGATGAGCTTTCGAGGTTTGAATTTGTCATGAATTGGCAAGTCTCTTAAAGGAGAGTGTCAGTGGGCTATTTGCGAGTTAGTTTTGCCAAATGAATGATTTAGTGAAGTTGAATGGAAATAAAAATGCCGTCACTAAGACGGCATTTTTGACAGAGTTTTAAGTTAACTAAACTGACTACTCAGCATTCAGAGGATCTTCAGCAACAACTGCAGAGAATGTACTTGAGTTGTATGGTGATGCACTTAAATCTGCGCCAATACTGTAGTTCTCGTAGTCATCAGAAAAGATTTCAGTCGTGCCTGCTATATCGGAATAAACCTTGTAGTCGTCGACGTATAAAGTCGTATCCGCTGTTCCACTGTTTGATGAGAACTTAATGGCTGTCGCAGTGACTTCCACACCTGGATTAGTGTTTTGTGATGTATAAGGACCATACTCTGTACCATTGACTTTCACGGTGTAAGTACCAGCAGCGCTCAAGCTTGATGTGTCCCAAGACATCTCTAGGTCAATCCATGTACCTGGAGTGAATGTCGTGACTTGAGTGCTTTCACCACGGAGTGTGATCTTCCCTTCATCAATTTTGAATTCTCCGATTAATGAACTGGTAGAGTTAGCTGAATCAAATAAAGAAACATATGCAGACTCAGTTTCAGCAGCACCATAGTACATCGAAACTTTATGTGTACCCGTCGTCATGCCTGAATCAAACTTGTAACGCAACTCTCCGGTGTCACTTGTATCTTGGTCGGTAATTGCGGCCACTTGGTTGTCGGTAGGCTCAGATGGATCTGGATCGACAGGAGCCTCTCCAGTCAAACTAATAACCGTAGCTTCAGAAGTGCTACTGTTATACGGGTTGTTGTTTAAGTCATATCCAACGGAGTAGTCATTGAAAGTGTCTTTGAACTCTTCAACATACTCTCCAGTAGACTCATTAAGTGAGTATACTTTTAGGTTGTCGGCAATCAGTTCATATGGCGTTACGCCACTGTTTGTACCTAGACGAAGGGCAATAACTTGAACTTCACCTGAACTATTTGATGAGACCGCTCCAGTATAGGTTTCACCATTGATGGTAAAGGTATGTGACGTTGGCGTCCAAACCACCTCGACAGTTGCATCAAACGTGCTGTTTGCATCAAAGGTACCGCCAGTCGCAGTTAGTGAACCAGAAGCGTCGCGGAATTGAATAATACCGTCACCAATCGCTATGTCACCGTGATGATAAGCGTTGCTTACTTTATCGTTCTCATCATTGGTTGAATAAAGCGAAATATAAGAGTTGTTCTGACCTTCATCAACTTGAGTGCTATCTGGATTAAGTTGGTAGGTTAGATCAACAGTTAACTTACCTGAAGAAATCGTTTTGCCGACCGTAGAGCTCGTATTTAAGATCTTCAGTCTCAACTCACCAGTATCATCGGTTAACGTATCTAAAATTTGAGCGGCATTATTAACGCCTGAAGCTTCATCTGCTGTGTCTGCAGAACTCGTAACTTCAGTATTTTCGCTGTGGTCGGTACCTGAAATAGGAATGTTGCCGCCAATACTAAGCCCACCGTCAGCTGCGGAGTAATCACCATCTACGGTTATTGTGCTTACTGAACCATCATTATTGAATAGCGTGAACGCAACTTGACCTGAAGTATCATCTTCAATTGTCTCTTCATAAGTGGTTTCAAATCGTTCGTATTCACCGAGTGTGGTGTCAGCTGAATTGTCAGTGTAGTAATAAAGTGTCTCACCATCTGCTGAGAAGCGATATACGTTGGGTAAATCAGTACTACTCGATGATGAATAGGCTGCTGAGAATGCTGAAGTATCAGAAAATTCCCAATAACCATTTAATAATGCTGAGGTAGGTGTTGCAGGATCGGTAGAACCATCCGTCGGAATAGGTAAACCATCACTGTTACAACCAAATAATAAACCTGTCGAAAGGGCGACAGCAGTAGCGACTTTAGAAATCTGCATAAAATATTCTCTTTATGATATTAAATCCATATGTAAATCACATAAGAAATAGATAATAAGTAGTCGTTAAATATTTTTAGGATAAAGCTAATATTTATTAGAACATCCTATTCTTTAAAATAAAGTAATTTAAATAGCCCAAATTTTTACGAGAGGAGAGGGCTAATTTAATTAATTTGACTATTTAGAATGAGTAAGCAACACCAACGCGGTATTTAGCTTCACGATCTTTAGAAGACGAGCTGATATCAGATGACCAGATTTCTGCAAAAGGTTTCCATGAACCAAACTTGTAGTTTACTTTTAAACCTGCGTCCCACTCCCAATCATCACTATTATATAGAAGTACGTTATCTAGCGATTTTACATAGTTAGCTTCGTAAGAAAGGCCAAGTTTAGGTAGAGATTGAATTTTGTAAGAACCCGTTAGTGTGACTTTTGATTTCTGTGCTGATTCTAAACGCTCGCCAGTCTCTGAATCTTTGTCACCAAATTGAGTGTGATTACGGAAATCTGCATACTCGTGACGGTAACGAATGGCAGTTGTTAGCCCCATGTCTGCTTTATAGCCAACACGGAATTGAGGCTTGTAAGTGACCTTTTTCATCTTCCAGTCACCGCCGTTGTAGTTCGGCTCATCCCAGTCCCAAGCGATTGGCATACCTACTTGTAGATACCAGTTGTTATCGACCTTGTAAGTTGCTGTATTCTCGACTTCCATGCCGTAAATATACCAGTTGCCATCATAGAAGCTTCGGCTGTTTGCTGATTTAACTTCGCCAGAATCTGCGTCGTAGTAAGAATCGTCAGTATGGAATTTAACTTCAAGGCCCGTTGAGTGCTTCCACTTATCTGACAGTTTAAAGCTTTCACCTAGCTTCACTCGGTGTTGATGGCGAGCGTCTACGTGAGCCGTGTCGCCATTTGTTTTTGTATAATCCGTCGCAGCACGATACTCGTAACGATAATCAAGAGATGCACCAGTAGCTGTGCCCGCTAAAAGAGTACATGCAACAGCTGCAGAAATTTTTGTAACAGAATTCATACCTTTGTCTCACTATTATTTTTTTATTCTGGATACATCCAATGTACCCGTGGCTCACAAACCAATACCTTACATGGTATTAAATTAATGTATGACAAATATGGTATTTACTATTGAGTCAGATTTCTGTGAGATCTATCAAAAAGTTCTGACTAATGGCCCAAATATATACCTAAATGTTATGAATATCTCAATTTAGGGCTTGTGTATTAAATCAATCATGACGTACTTCTCATATTCACAAACCTTAGAAACTCACTTTTTTGCATGTGTTAAAATAATACAAATATTAAGTGTTTCTATATGTTAATAATGATGATTTTAACCATCGTGGCTTAAACATAGGGAGCATGTTGAGAGGCATAAATATAAACCATAGCCAGATGTTTAATAAAAGTTACAAAATGGCTAAATGTAAATTCTATTTATCGGTTGGCTTATTTAAGTCGAAGAGAAAATATTTAGTACTAATTCGTGTTCAAAAATGGTTTCTGTACTGAGTGTGTACTCGGTATCTGTTAACAATAAAGGATGAGTCATGTTTAAGAAAAACATATTAGCAGTGGCGCTATTAGCGACTGTACCAATGGTTACTTTCGCAAATAACGGTGTTTCTTACCCCGTACCTGCCGATAAATTCGATATGCATAATTGGAAAATAACCATACCTTCAGATATTAATGAAGATGGTCGTGTTGATGAAATAGAAGGAGTAGCCATGATGAGCTACTCACATAGTGATTTCTTCCATCTTGATAAAGACGGCAACCTTGTATTTGAAGTGCAGAACCAAGCGATTACGACGAAAAACTCGAAGAATGCGCGTTCTGAATTACGACAAATGCCAAGAGGCGCAGATTTCTCTATCGATACGGCTGATAAAGGAAACCAGTGGGCACTGTCGAGTCACCCAGCGGCTAGTGAATACAGTGCTGTTGGCGGAACATTAGAAGCGACATTAAAAGTTAATCACGTCTCAGTTAACGCTAAGTTCCCAGAAAAGTACCCAGCTCACTCGGTGGTTGTTGGTCAGATTCACGCTAAAAAACATAATGAGCTAATCAAAGCTGGAACCGGTTATGGGCATGGTAATGAACCACTAAAGATCTTCTATAAGAAGTTTCCTGACCAAGAAATGGGTTCAGTATTCTGGAACTATGAACGTAACCTAGAGAAAAAAGATCCTAACCGTGCCGATATCGCTTATCCAGTGTGGGGTAACACGTGGGAAAACCCTGCAGAGCCGGGTGAAGCGGGTATTGCTCTTGGTGAAGAGTTTAGTTACAAAGTGGAAGTGAAAGGCACCATGATGTACCTAACGTTTGAAACCGAGCGTCACGATACCGTTAAGTATGAAATCGACCTGAGTAAGGGCATCGATGAACTTGATTCACCAACGGGTTATGCTGAAGATGATTTTTACTACAAAGCGGGCGCATACGGCCAATGTAGCGTGAGCGATTCTCACCCTGTATGGGGACCTGGTTGTGGCGGTACTGGCGATTTCGCTATCGATAAAAAGAATGGCGATTACAACAGTGTGACTTTCTCAGCGCTTAAGTTGAACGGTAAATAGCACATAGCATAACCAATAGGCTAGCTAGACGCAGTCCTTAAGGAATATTTTCGAAGACCACTTAACCGAATGTTGAGTGGTCTTTTTGTTTTATATGAGTTTTAAGATGACCTTGGTATTAATGTGACCTTGGTATCAATGAGGGTGTGCTGAAGCCTACCAATGAATGGTACAGCTGAAACAATACAACCTTGTCAAAAGACAAGGTTGTAATCAGAAAGCGTAGAAAGATTTTAGGACGGCGACTCGATACCGGACTTAGTCATACATCAACTCTTTAGCTTTGTCGGCATCAAACTCTTTAAGAGACTTTCGAGCCAAATGACGGAATGGGAAAGCTTTAACGACTTCTTCGAATGGTTGGATAGCGAAAGCCCAAAAGATAGAACCGTCTAATCCAAAGATGATCAATGCACACAATGGAATTGAAATTACCCATTGACCAGTAAAGTTGATTTTGAAGACTGCGGTCGTTTTTCCTAGTGCTCTTAATACATTCCCATGAACCGTGTTGTAGCCACGGACAATCGGCAAGAAGATGTAGAGTGGGGCGATAACGGCCAATGCTTGATAGGTAGACTCATCCAAGTTCGGGTAAATGTCACCAATGACCAGACTTAATCCTGCGAACAAGATTGCACACACAAAAGAAATGACGACCGCAATATCAATACTGGTATCGACGTTTTTGACTAGGTCATCCATCTTTTTAGAGCCAATCGCTTGGCTGATAGTAATTGCGGAAGAGTGAGCCCAAGCGGTAATAAATTGAGAGACAGCCCTGATCCAAGGCATCACCAAAGTAATCGCTACGTAAGCGTTGATGTTAAGTTGCGAATACAACAATTGATATATCGTTGCGCCAATCAAAAGCATGGTCACGTTCGCTGCTACAGGGAATATTTCGATAAAGTGACGGCGAACGTTGGTAAAGAATTCAGAGCGCTGAGCGTCTAATTTGAGTGAAATCGCTGAGCTTAAATGCACGCACAAAACCAAATACAGCAAGCGGATCGTTATTGCAATAATGCTGCCTAATGCAGCGCCTTGTACTCCAATCCCTTCAAAATTAGAAAAACCATGAATCAGCACATATGAGAGTACAGCATTGATAGGCAGTTCAATTAAGTAACCTTTGAATGGGACTTTAGTTCTGCCTAGCGCATTAAATAAAGCAATGATCACCTGCGTTAACGCGGTAAAAATAACGATGTATTTCGAGATGTCTAGATAGCGGCTGATTTCTAAGTGAAGGGAAGCGTCATCTGTTAAAGCTTGAATCAAGGGTTGTTCGAAAAAAGTAAGTAGAAGCCAAAATAGTGTTGCTACGCCAAGGTTGATAAATAACCCTGCCCAAAATGCTTTAGATAATGATGCGGCGATGCCAGAGCCCACTGCGCGGCTTAATACTAACTGAGTACCGTTTGCCAGCGCCATTTGAATTCCCAGTACAAAGGCAACGATAGTCGTCGCAATCCCCATTGCAGCTAAAGGGATTTCACCAAGAGGAGAGACAAGCAGTGTGTCGATCATCAACATCGACTGCATCAAGATACCGTTTAAGGCGAGGGGCCAGGCGAGAGAGAAATTTTTCCTTACGTACGATTGTGAAGACACAAACAACACCTTATGTGTATAACCGTAAGCTTTCTCTGAGGTGGCGGAGTAGAGCGTTTAAAGAAGAAAACACTACGGTAGTTGATGGTTAAAAAATGGGTGCTAAAACAAGACTGACTTGTGTCTTTGAAAAACAAGTCAGTTTGGTTAATCTCGGTTATGCGATGGCTAATTCAACCCTAGAGAGCTTTTGGTTCTCATCGTCTAGCAGGACTTGAGAAGCAATTCGAGCTTGCTTGGCATCGCCAGACATTATTGCGTCGTAAATCGCTTTGTGTTCTTCTAAACAGAAGCGACCGCCTTCAGCGGAGTGGTCGATAAACTGCTTGAAGATAGTCGACAGAATGTTCGCGAATGGAATGTAAAATTGATTACCTGTCGATAAGAAAATCGTTTGGTGAAACAGGTGATCGTTGGTCGTCCACTCTTCATAATCGAAGCTATTTGCTGCGATGGTCATTTTCTGGAAAAGAATCGAAAGCTCTTTGCGTTGCTCTACAGTTGCATTGGTTGCAGCGAGCGCACACGCTTCCGGGTCAATCGCTTTTCTTAAGCCTAAAAATTGAGACAAGAAGGGTTTAGTATCTTCTAAATCTTGGATCCAGTACAGCAATTGCGGGTCCAAGAAGTGCCACTGTGTTCTCGGTTTGATACGAGTGCCCACTTTTGGCTTCGACTCGATTAAACCTTTTGCCGAAAGTAGCTTAGTTGATTCTCGAAGGGCAGTTCTGCTCACTCCAAAGATTTCGCACAGCTCCATTTCGCTGGGTAACTTTTGATTTTCTTCTAACTCGCCTGACAAGATCTTGCGAGCAATTTGTCTCGCCACTTGAACATGAATTCGGCGGCTTGAATCTTCCACCAATGTAAATATTGACATTTAAACCACCTGAAATTGAAACTTTGAAAACACTAAAAGCCAGACGAATCTGGTGTTTAGTGTCAGTGTATACGTCGAATTTAGTGTGAGGTTTTCCCTCATCTACTCGGGTCTGTTAACCTTATATAGTGTGGCGAACTTAAATCGCTGAGTGAGCTTATATAAACCAGCTAACTAGGGCGTTATTTGTCCGCCGTTAACATCTAGGATTTGACCTGTGATGTAACCGCTGCAAGCATGTGAGGCAAAGAAAGCAAAAGTAGGTGCTACTTCTTCAATACTGCCAAAGCGACCCATAGGGATATTGCTAGCAATGGTCGACTTTAGCTCATCGCTTTTGCCGTCATGAAATGCGGTATCGATAATGCCTGGTGAAACTATGTTGAAACGGATATTGTCTTTAGCAAATTCTTTTACCCAGTTCCGATGGATATCGTGTAACCAAGCTTTCGATGCGGCATATACACCAGCACCCACACCACCACCTTCACGAGCGGCGATAGATCCTGTGCTAATCACACAAGATGTTTGCCCGGACTCAGCAGCAGAGGCGCGTAAGTGCGGGATAGAGAACTTGGTTGTCATCAGCGCAGAGCGAACATTAAGGTTCATTACGCGCTCATAAAACTCATCATCGATATTTTCTAGATTGGCGCGACCACCGAGGCCACCGGCGTTGTTAATCAACACGTCCATGCCACCAAAATGATCAGTGAACTCTTTGACTAACCTTTCGCACTCTAATGTGTCCATTAGGTTTGCAGGAAAAAAGGCAACATCGCCACCCAGTGCGGTAAGTTCAGATAGAACGTCATCGACTTTTGGGCTGAAAGCACGACTATTGATGCCGATTTTTGCACCATACTTTGCGAAAATACGTGCTGTAGCTAAGCCCATACCTGCAGTAGAGCCAGTAATTAGAATGCGTTTGCCTTTTAAATCGTTAAACATCACAGTCGCCTATATTGTAGATCATTCGCGTTAATAAATCATACAATAACACTTGCAGTATTCAAGGATAGTCATCTCAAAACTGATCATCAACGACATAAATAGTGAGAGTAAGAGTCGTTTTGTGAGTTTGCGCATACAAAAAACGGTGTAAATAAGAACCATTTGTATGAATAAATGTTTTTAATTAGTTTGATGAACTAAATACTTATAATATTCATAAAATCTTCGCTAGCCTATATCATTCGTGACCTCACGTTATTCTTATACTTAGTTGGTGCAGATATAAATCAGTGCTATAGTCCGAGTTAAATAATACATATCTAATAAGTAAGTAGACACATGGCTGGCTCTTTCAATTCGATTTCAGGCTCTAAGCGAAGCCTTCATGTGCAAGTTGCACGTGAAATCGCACGTGGTATTTTGTCGGGCAATTTGCCTCAAGGCTCTATCATTCCTGGTGAAATGGCTCTGTGTGAGCAATTTGGAATTAGTAGGACTGCATTAAGAGAAGCGGTTAAGCTTCTTACTTCAAAAGGCCTACTAGAATCTCGACCAAAGATCGGTACTCGCGTTGTTGACCGTGCGTTCTGGAACTTTTTAGACCCGCAATTGATCGAATGGATGGATGGTTTGGCCGATACAGACCAATTCTGTCATCAGTTTTTGGGCTTACGTCGCGCGATTGAACCAGAAGCATGTGCATTGGCTGCTCAGTTCGCGAGCGCTGAACAACGCATTGAACTGTCGGGCATTTTCCAACAGATGGTAGAAATATCAGGTGCTGAAGAGTTTAACCAAGACAGTTGGCTAGATATTGATATGAAATTCCATAGCCTCATCTTCAATGCAACAGGTAATGACTTTTACCTTCCATTTGGCAATATCTTAACGACAATGTTTGTTAACTTTATTTCTCATTCTTCAGAAGAGGGAAGTACGTGTATTAATGAACACCGTCAAATTTATGAAGCAATCATGGCGGGTAACAGTGATAAAGCACGCCAAGCTTCTGCAAGTCATCTATTAGATACTAACCACAGATTGCCAGTAGCAAGCTAGCTTAGTGTTTTGGGTGAGGTTTCAACTCTAAGGTCTTAGCCGTTTCTATCGAGCGTTGCTCTGGATACCTAGTGGAGTCAACCTAAAATTGCTGTTACTACAGACAGTTATCTATTGAAAGCACGTTTAATACGTGCTTTTTTTACATCCAAAATTGATGAAAACTTGACCGATGTCCAATATTTAGTCTTATGTGCGTTGTTTTGCTAAAACCGCTAGTAACCAGCATTGTTAGTTATATAATAATACTAATCAAATTAATGCGAGTGTGATTATATGCCTCAGTCTCTATTGCCAAATATTCTTCAGTTCATCGGTCAGATAGACCCTTTCGATAAGATCCCTAAAGAAGCGCTTCGTGACCTCGCTTTTAATGTTCAGATTACCTATCTAGCCAAAGGGGATGTCGTCGATCTATGCGAGTCAGGAAAAGAAAAGTCGCTCTATATCATTCGAACAGGATCTATGGAGCAACGAAAATCGGACGGTGTGCTTCGCGCACGTTTAGGTAGCGAAGACTTGTTCGGTTTTACGTTCTTAGATTCTGAAGTCAACGACGAGAAAGGCTATAGAGCCATCGCAATTGAGAACACCTTGCTTTATGTGATTCCACACTCGGCACTTCAAACGCTTTTCAAAGCCTTTCCAAGTTGCGCAGAACACTTTGCTTCACAGGCGCAGGTTCGCTTGAAGTCGGCACTGGATGTGGTCTGGTCGAATAAAGAGAAAGGCCTGTTCATTCGTAAAGTTGAGGAAGTGGCAAGCGGGCAGGTGGCAATTGTTAAGTCTGAGCAAACCATCCAGTCGGTTGCGGTTGAAATGCTTCATCAACGCTCACCGTGTGCCGTGATCTATGAAGGTGAAACCATTGTTGGTTTGATCACCGACCGAGACATGACTAAGCGAGTGATTGCCCACGGCGTGAGTACTGATAGCCTGATCTCAGAGGTAATGACGCACTCTCCACTTACTGTAAAACCGGATGATCTGGTGCTGCATGCGGCCTCTATCATGATGCAATTTAATATCCGTAACTTGCCCGTTGTGAAAGAGAATAAGGTCGTTGGTCTTCTTACTACGTCTCATTTGGTTCAAAACCACCGTGTTCAAGCGATATTCTTGATCGAGAAAATCAAATACGCGGGCAGCGTGAAAACCATGTCTTCGTTCACCTCAGAGCGACAAGCTATTTTTGAAGCGCTGGTGGAAGGTAAAGTGGCGCCTGAAACCGTCGGCAAGGTAATGACCATGATTATGGACGCCTACACCCGTCGATTGATTCAAATAGCGATTGATAAGTTAGGCCCACCACCGTGTGATTTCTCTTGGATCGTAGCCGGATCGCACGCACGTAATGAAGTGCACATGTTGTCGGACCAAGACAGCGCGATTGTTCTTGCTGACGATGCAACCGACAGTGACCGTATTTACTTCAAACACTTAGCGATGATGGTGACCAACGGCTTAGCAAGCTGTCACTACCCATTATGTCCAGGTAAATTCATGGCTGCGACGCCAAAATGGTGTCAGCCACTCAGTGTATGGAAGCACTACTACAAGAAGTGGGTGGCTAACCCAGAGTACGAACGCTTGCTTAATATCAGTGTGTTCCTAGAAATTCGTACTATCTACGGCAACAGTGAGTTCGAAGGTATTCTGCGCGATGAGCTGCATAGCAATATTCGCGGTAACCGTGAGTTTTTAAGCACGCTAGTGAAAGACGCGGTCAATACCAACCCGCCACTTGGCATCTTCAATAGCTTAGTGCTAGAGAAGTCAGGTGAGAATAAGAAAACGTTGAACGTGAAGAAGTACGCGATCAACTTGATTATCGACTTAGCGCGTATTTATGGCCTTGCTGTGGAGTGCGATTTGTCGGCGACTGACGAACGTTTCGCTGCTGCCAATGAAAAAGGCATGCTGAGCGACGATGCATTCAAGAACATTCTGGGTGCTTACCAGTTCATTTTATCTTTCCGATTTGGTCATCAACTTGAAGCTTTGAAGAATGGGGAGGTACCAGACAACAACATCAACCCTGATAGCTTTGGTAGCTTTGAACGTAAGCACTTGAAAGATGCCTTTAGGATCATAGCTGATCTCCAAGAGGCGGCGAAGATTCGTTTTGGAGCGCGCTAATGAGAGCATTGTTAAATTATTTTCATCCGCTTGAGCGAGTCAAGCGCAAGCGAAAGCAATACCTAAATACGGTTAAACTGCCTGAAGCATTACACGATCTTGTTGAACAGCCGTGTCCAGAGATGGCGGATTTGGCTAAAGATAGTGAGTATATTGTGTTAGATCTTGAAACGACGGGCTTAGACAGTGAACAAGATCTGATTTTATCGATGGGGTGGGTTGATGTGGTTAAGGGGCGAATTGATTTGGCATCTGCCAAACACATCTATCTTAACAACGACTCTCAGATCAACGCAGAAACCGCGGTTATTAATCACATTACGCCGCAAATGTTGGAAGAGGGCGCGTCAATTCATGATGCCATGCTGACCTTTTTTGAAGCCGCAAAAGGTAAAATCATTGTTGCGCACGCTTGTGTTGTAGAAGAGAAGTTCATTAGTCAATATCTACTTCGATGTTACGGATTGAGAACGGTGCCTTTGCTTTGGTTAGATACATTGTGTATTGAAAAATCTATGGAGAAAGCGATCAGTAATCATGAAGAGGTAGATTTAACTTTGGCAGGCACACGTGACAGGTATGGTCTTCCTGAGTATAACAGCCACAATGCGTTAGCTGATGCAGTTTCGACAGCGGAGCTATTTTTGGCTCAACAGAAACGAGTGGTTCCGAATGATGAAGTGACACTATCATTTTTATATAGGATCAGTCACTAGGGAAGCCATTTGTTCCCTTATTTGAATCATTGTTGACTGAACTGATTTGAAAGCATAAAAGCCAGCGATTATGCTGGCTTTTGTTTGGGTCTTAGAAAATTAGGCAGTTATCATCTTAGACTTTTCATATAGGGAACAGCTTAGAAGCTGTAAGTAATACCTACACGGCTACGTAGTTGACGGCTTGAGTCACACACCGTATCACTTGTACATTGAACGTTGCCAAATTCTACGTATGGGCGCCAGCTCCAATCTGCTTCTTTGTAGCCGATCTTCATGTTGTAGTCCCACTCGTACTCGCCGTTGTTACCCATTTTCCATTCGTCATTAAAGAAATCTTCTTTGTAGTTTGCTTCAAAGCCAAACTGCCAAGCGTTCCAGTTGTAATCGATATTACCCGTAATTTTACCGGCATTTAATGAGTCGTGTTGCTTACCATCAAGGCCTGTTGAAGTTTTACCTGATGCATAATTGCGGAACTCATGGCGGTAACGAAGTTTCGTTGTTACACCTGAATCAAATTTGTATTGAACACGTACTTGCGGTTTGTAAGTTACCGCTTCATCACCGAAAGTAATCGGCATTGAAGTTGTTACACGCCAGTTGTTATCGAATTTGAAGTGGTAGCCGTATTCAAATTCGTTATCACCACGTTGAAGTTCGCTTAGGTTACCCTTGTGCTTCATTTCTACGCCGTAGTAATGATTACCTGTGCTACCACCAATTTTCACTCGACCAGCCCATTCTTCCGAATCGTGCTTGTACTCTTCACGAAAATCTAGTGATGCCGCAGACACGCTGCCTGCAAAAAGAGTTGCTAATACTGCAAGCGTTACTTTATTCGTTTTTATCATTTTATTGTTTCCACTGTATCTAAATAAAAAATGGTTAATAAAGGACCAACGTTGAGCCCTTTGTTGTATTGGGATTAAAGTTTTGGGTAAAGTCGTTCTACGTCGCGCTGAGCCCATATTTCCGCTAAGTTCTTTTTCATTGTGAACTTGCTAAAGTCTGTCTAAGTTGCCAGTTTCACCATTCAGGGTTTTCCCTAGCAACGCCGGCTTTTAGGTAAAGCGGAGTTATACGCTCAATGCGATGACGTTTGTTTTCGTGTGTAGGGTTACTCTTTCTTTTGAATTAAAATACTACAAATATGCTAGCGATTAGAATGGTGAGGTTCTGTGAATTAGATCGTGTTGTCATGATAAAACCACTATTTACAAAGGGTTACAAAGTTAGGGTTTGAATTAAGCCTTTGTTTTTTAATGGTTATTTTTCAGGTTATGTTGATTTTCTGAGTTTTGTCTATCAATAAATGTGCGCTACAGCAAAAAATTGAATCTTTAGTTGTCATTTTTATTTGTAATACATTATTATTTACTAACTTTATGTGGCAACTCATATCGTCAGTACGTTAAACAGGTGCACATGCATCTGTATGGTTTTAGGTAGTGATTCTGTCGGTTAGTTTTAAGTGACTACCGACGTGAATGGATGAACTTATGGTTCACAGCTGCATTGGGATGATGGTTTTAAGGCTAAGGCTTTGTTTAAAAGCGAAGATAGTTTAAAAGCGAAGATAGTCTAAAAGTTAACATACCTAAAAGTACGATGTATTTGCCGTGAGGGGATAAAAAGCCTCAATCAAAAAAGGTTTGAAGTGTAGTAGGCAAGGCAGTTACACAGCCTGCTATAGAGATCGGAGTTAGAACGATTGGATATAGTCGCTCTAAACTGATGAAAAAGAAGAAATCGTTGAAGTGCTTGTAAGAGCATTTTGATTATTGCTCCCAACTATTCTAATTATAACTTCTGCTTTCCTTTAGAAAGGTAGGAGATGGTAGTGAAGATCTACCTTTGCGCTCATGTTGATACAGGCAACATGAGCGTTTTTTTATTTGAAATTTGAGTAGAGAGTCGTGTGCGGCTCAATAAGCGTGTAAACCGCGGCTTAAGAATAGGCTTTTAGGTTGATGACAACACGCTCAAGTGAGTCTGTTACAGCATCAAAGCCACGAACATTCACGCTTAATCACATGAATGTTCGTTTCCCTTCTCTTCTCTTGTCTCTTAGTTGCAGACGTGTAGCTGCAAACTTTAACAGCAGGCGTTTAGTTATATCAAAGAGCTCCGTGAGAGCTGTTCTTGAGGCTTAGCTTTCTGTAGGCATCCACACCTGTTTAGAGGTGACTTTGTGATCTTTAAAGGTCAGTTCTTCAACTTTGTCACCGTTAGTATTCCAGCGAGTAAGTTTTCCGTTCGCGACTTCACCTTCATCAAACTTCGCTTGGCTGGCCTTATTACCGTTCGGGTAGTAGTCCGTTACCAATCCATCTTTTTGTCCGTCGCTGTATTCAGCTGTCAAGCTTTGTTCCCCATTGGGATACCAGCGAGAGGCGGTGCCTGATAGTTCATTGTCTTTATAATTGAGTTCTGCTTTTTTCTGTCCGTTTGGATACCAGGTTTCAGCTTTGCCTTGCAGTTCACCTTTTACGTAATTCACTTTAGAAGCGACTTGGCCATTCGGATACCAGTTAGTTTCTAGCCCAAGTTCTAAGCCATCGGCAAACTGAGCTTGGGTCGCGACTTGGCCGTTATCGAACTTCTCTTCAAATTGACCAGTGAAAGGTTTTGAATGGTTTACTTGGTAAGCCACGCCTTTACGCATCTGTAAGTAGTCAACAGCATCTTCACGCGGTGTTGCTGCATAGCTCATAGAAGATACCGTACTAAGAGCAATTAAGATTGGAACGTATTTCTTCATAATGACACCTTTTTATTGGACGGGGAAAGTGTAACGGGTGTGTTAAAAGCATTTCACTTCCGTGTATCCCTGTCAGTATCTAATAGTGGTTTTCAAGTTTTCATTATTGGCTGCCTAATATAGGGAACTTTTAAAAGCAAATTATCGATCTTATTTGTACTACAAATATATTGGTTTAATTCATTTTTATAAATTATATCTAACGATATTTTTGCTGCTCTTCTTTAAGCTTTGATCGTCAAGAATAATAGTTTTTAACGATGAATCTTCGATTTTTAGAGACTTTGTTCATGTTTTTCGGGGTTTTGGTCGAAATTTAGTGCGGATAACTGCACTGACTTGAGGAATTGCGCTCCTAGGTGGTGCAACTTTGAACTCGATCACTTGTATGATTAATTGGGTGTCAGACTGTAAGATCATTGTCACGCATTTGGATTATTGTAGTACAAATATACTTGCCATTTATTTATAGTGACCTCAACAAAAAAACATAAATAAAAGGTCTAACGATGGAACTCAATACCCTGATAGTTGGCATCTACTTCCTATTCTTAATTGCGATAGGGTGGATGTTTCGAACGTTTACAAGTACGACAAGTGATTACTTCCGTGGGGGAGGTAATATGCTGTGGTGGATGGTAGGTGCAACCGCATTTATGACCCAGTTCAGTGCTTGGACATTTACTGGTGCAGCAGGTAAAGCCTTTACCGATGGCTTTGCCGTAGCGATTATCTTCATCGCGAACGCATTCGGTTACCTAATGAACTACCTTTACTTCGCTCCGAAGTTCCGTCAACTGCGTGTTGTGACGGTAATTGAAGCGATTCGTATGCGTTTTGGTAAGGTGAATGAGCAAGTATTTACTTGGTCTGGTATGCCAAACAGCGTTATCTCTGCAGGTATTTGGTTGAATGGTCTAGCAATCATCGCATCGGGTATCTTCGGCTTTGATATGACAACGACGATTGTCCTAACGGGTCTGGTTGTACTGGTGATGTCAGTGACGGGCGGCTCTTGGGCGGTAATCGCATCTGACTTTATGCAGATGGTTATCATCATGGCAGTAACGGTGACATGTGCAGTCGTTGCTATTTACCACGGTGGCGGTGTTACGCAGATCATTAGCGACTTCCCAACGGATTCGTTCATCACGGGTGACAACCTTAACTACATGAGCATCTTCAGCATCTGGGCTGTGTTCATCTTCTTAAAGCAGTTCAGCATTACCAACAACATGCTTAACTCTTACCGTTACCTTGCTGCAAAAGATTCAAACAACGCACGTAAAGCAGCACTGCTTGCTTGTGTACTAATGACGCTTGGTCCAATCATCTGGTTCATGCCTTCTTGGTTCATGGCTGGTCAAGGTGTTGATTTAGCAGCTGCTTACCCAGAAGCTGGCAGCAAAGCCGCTGACTTCGCTTACCTTTACTTCGTTCAAGAATACATGCCTGCAGGTATGGTTGGCCTTCTGATTGCCGCTATGTTCGCAGCAACAATGTCTTCAATGGACTCAGGTCTAAACCGTAACTCAGGTATCTTCGTTAAGAACTTCTACGAGCCGATTCTTCGTCCTAAAGCGACAGAGAAAGAGCTAATGGTTGTTTCTAAACTAACGTCTACCTTCTTCGGTATCGCGATCATCTTGGTTGCTCTGTTCATCAACTCTCTTAAAGGTCTGAGCCTTTTCGACACCATGATGTACGTGGGCGCATTGATCGGCTTCCCAATGACAATTCCAGCATTCTGTGGCTTCTTCATCCGTAAAACACCGGATTGGGCAGGTTGGGGCACGCTAGTTGTAGGTGGTGTGGTTTCTTACTTCGTTGGTTTCGTTATCACTGCGGACATGATTCAAAACTGGTTCGGTCTAAATGAACTAACTGGCCGTGAGTGGGCTGACCTGAAAGTGGCTATCGGCCTTATCGGTCACATCATATTTACTGCTGGCTTCTTTGTTCTTTCAACACTGTTCTACAAGCCTCTTGCTGAGCACCGTGAGAAAGACGTAGACAAGTTCTTCAACAACCTAGCGACGCCACTAGTTGCTGAAAGTAATGAACAGAAGAAACTGGATAACAAGCAACGTCGTATGTTGGGTTCACTTATCGCGGTAGCGGGTGTGGGCGTAATGACTATGTTCGTACTGCCAAACCCAATGTGGGGACGCATGGTATTCGTTCTGTGTGGCTTGATTGTGTTCTCTGTTGGTCTGTTACTTGTTAAAGCAGTCGATGACAAAGTCGAGCAACAAGACGAAGTGACTCCAGCCGAAGGCTAATTTAATACGCATCCTAAATAACATCACGGCCACCTGAACGGGTGGTCGTCATTTTTATAATCCAAACTTTAATGTGAGATGTACGATGAACAAAAAACTATTATCGGTAAGCATTATTAGCGCGTTCACACTCGCTTTTGCAACAGGCTGTACAACACAAGAAAAAACAGCACCCGTAGTCAGTGTCGCTGAACAAGCTACGCCTGCTGTTAGCGAAATTGACCGTAGTTACCTATTGAGCAGTGACCGCTTAACAGAGGTAGATGGCGACACTTTAGCCGTTGCTTCGGAAGAGCAAGTGGCTGCGCTTAAAGCACAATTTGAAAACCTAAAAGATGGCGACGAAGTGGTTATCCCTGCCGGTAAATACGCGAACTTAGGTCAAGTGACGATCACGGCGAATGACATCACTATCAAGGCAGAGCAAGCAGGTTCTGCGTGGATCACGGGGTTGATTCAGTTTGAACTGAAAGGCGATGACATCACGCTTGATGGCTTGGTATTTACTGAAGGCGGCCCTAAAGAACGCTTTGGTGCAGTTCGTATGATGGGTAATGGCAATACGCTTCAAAACTCAACATTCTACTACTTCAACCACGATTACACGTACGAGCCAGACGAGCGTCGTTCTGAGTATCCAAAGTACCTTTGGGTATCTCTATGGGGTAAAGACGGCAAAGTCATCAACAACCGTTTCGAAGGTAAGCAAAAACGCGGCACTTTGATTGGTGTACAAAAAGATGACACAGCTGACAACCACCTGATCGCAAATAACATCTTCATGGATCAAAAGCCTAACCAGTTCAACGAATTCGACATCAAAGAAGCGATTCGTTACAACGGCAACAGCTGGGAAGCGATCCGTATTGGTGATTCTAAATCTTCACAGTGGGATTCAAGTTCTAAGTTCGTGAACAACCTAATGATCGATATGGATGGTGAGCGTGAGCTTATCTCGATTAAGTCGGGCGACAACACGATCTCAGGCAACACGATCTTCCAAAGTGCAGCTCTTATTTCACTGCGTCACGGAAAAGGCAACACAGTTGAGAACAACATGATTCTTGGCAATGGAAAGCGCCTAACGGGCGGCATTCGTATCTACGATGAAGATCATGTGATTCGCAATAACTACATTGCCAACACTCGTGGTCGTGATGGTGTGATTGAAGGCAACGCTGACCTACGTGGCGGCATTGTTATTAACACGGGCATCATCGACGTAGCGAATGGTGAGCAGCTAGATCAATCGGTGAAAGGCAAAGAGCTTAATAAGCAGTGGACACCGAAAAACATCACGATCGAGAACAACTCGCTAGTTGATACTGAGTGGGGTATTGTTTACGGCAACCAAAGCCACCGTGTAAGTTTGTTTGACAACGCAGAAGTGGAAGGCATTTATGCGGGCGTTGATGTGGCGTTCAAACACAACGTGGTTGATAACTCGCAGTCACCTGAGTTTGTAAGTGTCCGTGCAACGCAAGACTTCCCATTAGTTGGCGCAACCTACACAGACGAAACTTACGTAGGTCAAGTAACGGATTCTGAACTGATCGAAGGCTACTCGGTTGAGCTACCAAAAGTCGTTGTAGAAAATGGCATTAACGCTTACCAAGGTGAAGGCGCAGACGTGTCTAAACTTGCGGTTGTGACAGCTGAAACAGCGGGTCCAGACTACGTGCTTGAGAATACGACTAAGTAATTTATTAGTTAATGGCTAATGGCTAATGGCTAAAGGTTAATGGCTTGAGCTACCAAATCAATTCACGATAGCTGTCCTGACCATAACACTTAAAAAGCCTCAACAGATAATGTCTGTTGAGGCTTTATCGATCTTAGGTCGTGATCACTCAATCTTACGTCGAGACTACTGTGATTTATACTTATGCAGTAGATCCCAAGGGATATGACATAAGTGGTGATCTTCAGGGAAGTGACTTAAGTGATGCTGGTGGATGTCGTCGCTGGCAACATAATTGGTCAACGGCAACACCTCAACAGCGATACGGTCGGCATCATCTCTTGAAGAAATATAGTGCTTAGCTTCGGTTAAGTGTTCTGCATTAGTGCTGTATACACCTGTGCGGTATTTCTCTCCGACATCGACACCTTGTTTATTCAAGCTGTAAGGGTCGATAATCTCAAACAAGTGTTCCATCAAAATCGTGACTGACGTGATGTTTGGATCAAATTCAATTTGTACGCACTCCGCGTAGCCATTGTAATCGCTTTGTGTGCCGTCGCTTTGTGTCGTTTTGTTCTCTGTTGGCTGGGCGCTTCCATTAGCACGGCCTGCTTCTGTGCTGATAACACCAGGAACGTACTTAATAAATTCTTGTACACCCCACAAGCAGCCGCCAGCTAAATAAATTTGTTCCATACTTCTCTTTGAGCTCTCTGTGTTTGTTGATGTTCGTTAGGTACCCGAATCAATACGATGATACCCGTACGTATAAAAAAGCGTCTATAAAAATGAGCGCGCAAATAAAAACAAGCGTTTAGGCATTGTAAACCTGTGCGACTGAACAAACATAAGTTTAATATGATTTGTGATTATATAAGTCAGTATTGCTTTGTCATCAACTCGAATCTCAACATCAAGTGAGCGTTACTCTAAACATGTTTGATCAAATAAAAGACTTCATTAATCCGAGCAAGAACCCAGACTTGACTCAGGCTCATGAATATCAGCGCAAGCATCTTCCTACATTGTGGCTGTTGGGCAAAACGGGGGCGGGCAAGTCATCGTTTATTCAAGCGGTCACGGGCGACTCTTCTGTAGAAGTGGGCAATGGTTTTGCGCCTTGTACCATGACGGCGATGTCGTATGAGTTTCCGCAAGACAAACCCGTGATGAGGTTTCTTGATACCAGAGGACTCAGCGAAGCGAATTACGATGCGAAAGAGGATTTGGAAGAGATTGGTCAGGCAGGTAATGCGTTAGTCGTTGTAATGAAAGCCGACGAACCTGAACAATCCGCTGTGCTTACGGCTCTAAAACAGATTAAGAAACAGAAGAAGATTAAACACTTGTTGCTGGTTCATACGGCGGTGTTGTCTTCCAGTGAACCAGATCGAGCAAGGCAAATTCAGTTCAACACCAACCAAGTAGAGAAGGCTTGGGGTAAAGAGTTTGAATCGGTAGCGGTCGATTTTGAAACCGATAATGGTGATGTCTATAACCTCGAATTCTTGTTAGATCGCTTGACCAGCATACTTCCTGTTATAGGCATGATGGTGCAAGACAAAGAACATTCCACGCAAGAAGAAGCCAACTTTGATCAAGTAGAAAACGAAGTGCTTTGGTATGCAGGAAGTGCCGCAGCGAGTGACCTGATTCCGGGTGTTGGTTTGGTGTCGGTACCTGCGATTCAAGCCAAAATGCTTCACAGCTTGGCCAATCAATATGGGGTCGAATGGAATAAGAGAGTCTTCAGTGAGTTGATAGGCACTCTGGGAAGTAGCTTTGCGTTGCAATACGGAATGAAGCTGGGCACTCGACAGTTGATAAAGCTGATTCCAGTTTATGGTCAAACGGTAGGTGCGGTGGCTGCAGCGGCAATGAGTTTCGGCACCTCTTATGGTTTAGGTCGCGCGGCTTGTTTTTACTTCTATCATAAGAACAAAGGTGAAGAAGTGTCTGAACAAGAGATGCAGAAGATCTACAAAGAATCTCTGAAAAAAGGAAAGGCGGCGTCGGGTTATGAAGAAAATTAGAAACCTATTTCGATTACTGGCGGTGCTATCGAGCGGACGCTGGGGCATTGCCCTGATTTCGGCGATCTTCCCAAGCATTATCATGATGGGTTTTGGTGTCTTCTTGGCGATCAAATACGGTTATCTACTCGAAATGTCGATTGCCATTGCCGTGAGTACCTTGGTATTCACCATTCCCTTGTTCATTTCTAGTCGTTCTTCACGCGATTCTTCAAGCCGCTCTTCACGCCGATCTTCAAGTACGGCGCCCTTCTCAAATAAAGAGAGCGACGGCCTTGGCGAAGATGCTTCTGAATCTGATTCACAGCATAGCAAAGCTGATATCAACGATGCCTTGGTTAAGGCGTCGACTGATTGGTCTCAAAAAGAACTGTCGATCTGGAATGATTCAAAACACCATGTACGCCAACAATTAATGGTCGACATAGAGTGGGGCAACCTAGACCAAACCGGTTTAGAAGTACTTGAGTTTGTGGCGAAAAAGTTTGATAAGAAATCGCTCGATTTCTCGATTCCTGAAGGGCTAAAGCTGTTCGAAGAGGTAAGCCGACGCTACAAACTGGTAGTGCGAGAGCATATACCGGGCATTGAGTATCTCAAGGTTTCTTACATTAAGGCGGGCTACGAAGCCTATGATAAATATGGCGAGCTAGGGCAGAAGATCGTTAAGGCCGCTATTTGGGGGAATCACCTCAAAAACCTCTATTTAAACCCGCTAAAAGTTGTTTCTGATTTAGGTAGAGAGCAAGCGACATCTTCAATGACAAGAGGTGTGGTTGATGACATGCAATACGCCGCCAAACAAGCCTTATTAGATGAAGTCGCGGCGGTCGCGATTGACCTCTATAGCGGACGTTTCAGCATTGAAGATGAAGCATTGAAAGCGTCCGATGTATCTGAACTCGACGAACGACGCTTTGCTCCAGAGTTAGAGCCTGTGCGAATCGTGCTAGTGGGGCAAACCAGTTCTGGTAAATCTTCGCTTATCAATGCGCTTAAGCAAGAGTTGGTAGCTGAAGTGGATGTACTGCCATCAACCGACACTTCAACGGTATACAACGCGTTTGTCGACGACAATGATGTTCGCGTGGTTGATCTTCAAGGGCTTGATGGCAATCCTAAAACCGAAGCCTTAATGCTGAAAGAGATGATCCAAGCCGATGTGGTGTTATGGGTGCTTAAAGCCAATCAATCTGCGCGTGATTTGGATAAGCAATTGAAAGATAGATTTGATGCTTTCTATGACGATCCTAAGAACATCTCACGCAAGAAGCCGATTGTGGTGTCGGTTGTGAATCAGGTAGACCGATTAAAGCCTGTAGACGATTGGCAACCACCGTATGACTTAGAGAATCCAACATCGACCAAAGCAAAGATCATTGCTCAAGCGCTCGAATACAATCATATATTGCTGCAAACCGATATCGTGTTACCGCTGGCGATTGCGCCAGAAAAGGTACAGTTTGGTTTAGATACTTTAAGGCAGACGTTGATCGAGCGTATCGCTGACGCAAATAACGTTCAGAGAAATCGCCAACGTTTAGAAGCCATGAAAAGAGGGACGTCGGTTAAAGGCCAACTGAATAAAGCGGTCAAGGCGGGTAAGAAGGTTGCCCCCAGTGCATTGAAAGCAGCGACGCCAAAACTGGCTGAAATGGCCATCAAGCAAGTCGTGAAGAAAAAGTAAGTTATTCATTGCGAATACAGTTCTGGTGAGGTTTGAGCCTCATCAGAGCTTATCTTTTTTAGATCGGCGAGTTTTAGAGTTTGGCTTTTTAAGCTCAGTAGCTCTCTAGAAGACAGCTTTTTAGAAAACAGCCATCTTCGCCCCTTATTAGAGATGTATTGAGTTTAAAAGAGATCCGATATTATTAAGTAACTCGCTGAACTAGTTTAATAGTATATAAACGGCTGTGATTCACAGTTTATATAACATGCTATCGTATTTAATTATCATTCTAAATGTTGATCACATTTATACTTTTCTAAGCTGTATTTATAAAACAATTGCACTATATTTAAATTTCGGATCATCTTGATTTCAACGTAGGGATATATTGTGAACATGTATCTGAAATGGCAATCAACAACATGGCTAACCTTGTTAGCTTGGTATACCTTAGATCACCAGCTCTCGTTCCGCCTTTCTTCAGAGTAGTACCCTCTAGGCGTCACGCGCCAGCAAAGCAGCGTGCTTTGTTTACCTATCAGCAGCTTTGATAACCTTTGAACGCATGAATGTCGCACTTATTATTTCGTGCAGAATATTCGTTGTTTTGTCGTTCTAGATAATTATCTCAGCCTCTGTTTAGGTTTGATTAATAACTCATTATTTAACTTGTTTATTTTCATTGTTAATTTCCGTGTATCTTTATACGGAGCTATTAAATTAATGGTGAGGATTCGTGACATCTAAAGAAAATAGATTTCGACCTGATCGGAATGTATAGAAAGGTACTATTATGGAAAACTTCAAACATCTACCAGAACCGTTTCGTATTCGTGTTGTAGAACCAGTAAAAAGAACAACCTCTGCATATCGTGAGCAAGCCATTGTCGAAGCGGGTATGAACCCATTCTTACTTGATAGTGATGATGTGTTTATCGACTTACTGACAGACAGTGGTACAGGTTCTATCACCCAACGTATGCAAGCCGCGATGTTAATGGGGGATGAAGCTTACAGTGGTAGCCGCAGTTACTATGCATTGTCGAATGCGGTGAAAGATATCTTCGGTTACGAGTTGACGATTCCAACACACCAAGGACGCGGCGCAGAGCAGATCTACATACCTGTTCTTATCAAGAAGCGTGAAATGGAAAAGGGACTCGATCGCAGCAAAATGGTCGCCTTGTCGAACTACTTCTTCGATACCACGCAAGGCCACACACAAGTGAATTGCTGTGTGGCGAAGAACGTTTATACCAAAGAAGCGTTCGATACCTCAGTGAATGCGGACTTCAAAGGCAACTTCGATGTGGTGAAGCTGGAAGAAGCGATATTAGAAGCGGGCGCAGCCAATGTTCCTTATATTGTGAGCACCATTACTTGTAACTCTGCTGGTGGACAGCCAGTGTCTATCGCCAACCTAAAAGCCGTGTATCAAGTGGCTCAGAAGTACGATATTCCTGTGATCATGGACTCGGCACGTTACGCTGAAAATGCCTACTTCATTCAACAACGAGAAGCGGGTTATCAAGATTGGACAATCGAACAGATCACGCGTGAGTCTTACAAATACGCGGATGGCTTAGCCATGTCTGCCAAGAAAGATGCCATGGTGCAAATGGGCGGCTTGTTGTGCTTTAAAGACGACTCTTTCATGGATGTGTACACAGAGTGTCGAACTTTGTGTGTGGTACAAGAAGGCTTCCCAACCTATGGTGGCTTAGAAGGTGGCGCGATGGAGCGTCTTGCGGTTGGCCTTTATGACGGCATGCGCCAAGATTGGTTAGAGTACCGCATTGGCCAGGTGCAATACCTTGTTGACGGCTTAGAAGCGATGGGCATCGTGTGCCAGCAAGCAGGTGGTCACGCTGCGTTTGTCGATGCGGGTAAACTGCTTCCTCATATTCCAGCAGGTCAGTTCCCAGCACATGCTTTGGCGTGTGAACTCTATAAAGTCGCGGGTATCAGAGCGGTTGAGATTGGCTCATTGCTGCAAGGTCGCGACCCAGCAACAGGTGAACAACACCCATGTCCTGCTGAGTTGTTGCGCCTTACCATTCCTCGCGCGACCTACACACAAACACACATGGACTTCATTATCGAAGCATTCGAAAAAGTGAAAGAGAATGCAGGACAAGTGAAAGGGCTCGATTTTACCTACGAGCCGCCGGTGTTAAGACACTTCACTGCGCGCTTGAAAGAGGTAGAGACCAGCGAGAAACAAACAGAAAAAAAGAACGAACAAACGCTCGAAGAAGCATTTTAAAATAAAAACATCAGCGAATAGTCACTAGAACCCTAATCAAAGGCTCCCTCGGGAGCCTTTTCTTTTTTTGGATGGTAGGGGAGTTAGGCAGTTAAGCCTTTAAGTAGTTAACCCGTTAAAAGCTGAACTACGCTTGTTTGTTTTTCAGGGTAGACTTCAACATTTGGAATAACCACTGATTCAAAGGTGCGTCTTTTTGCGAGCGGCGGCAGCTCATCACATAGCTCACATCTATGGTTCATGTTCGATTGTTAAAGTTACTCCAACAAAAACACAGATACCAAACGAACAAAGAATTAGAAATACAACGAGGTGATGTATGAACAAGTTAATCGCACTTGGATTGATGGCTTTGTCTATGAACACGGCTTTCGCGACTGACGGTACTTATGCGAGTACTCTCGATATGATGAGAAGCGAAGGTAATCAAGTAAAGGCTGAGCGTGTTGAATCTGACTTAACACTGGAAGGAAGAAATGAAGCGTCTAACGGCGGAATCCAATTCCAAAAGAACGTAGATCAAGACCAAACGATCCAGCTTACAGGTCGTCGTGATTAACGTTAAAGATGTGCTTACCATTGTCATGAAAAATGCTGCGCCCTCGGGTGCAGCATTTTTCGTTATTGGGTTGTGGAGTATTTTATAAACTCTAGCGATCTAGCCTTGGCATGTTGTGTAACGTGTGGCATTTTGTTGTTCTCTAATTTAGATCGCTATTGGGTGTTGGTTAAGCATTACAAACCAGTAAGCGAACGACTCGAAAGGACAAGGAATGACTCAAAAAGAAACGGGAATGATTCGTCATATTCTACTGATTAAGTTTAAAGAAAACGCTGAGGCTTCAGAGGTTCAAAAACTAAAGATGCTGTTTGAAGCGATGCCAAACAAGGTTGAAGGGGTCACTTCAGTAGAATGGGGATTAAATGACAGCCCTGAAAACAAGAATCAAGGTTATACCCACTCGGTGTTAATGACTTTCGCCGATGAAGAAGGTCGCCAGAATTACCTTCCGCACCCTGAGCATGATGCGCTGAAAGATGTGTTTCGTCCGCTTTTAGAAGACATCATTGTGTTTGATTACTCCCTGTAATTAGGTTCTGAGTAGGTCTCTTGTGTTTGACTTACCTTCGATAATGAAGAGTTAGGGCCTAGCGATTAAGCCCTAACTAAATAAGAAACGACTTACTCTGTTGGCGAAATCGTGACTGGTGCAAACGATGCGACAGCATTTCCGCCTGCGCCCGGACGATCTACATAAGGCGTGTTCTGCATTAAGGTGTAGTACACATCCACGAAGTCATCGTCATTCACTAATACGCCATCAGGAATTACATCGATAATCTTGCCTGTGATCTGAGGGATGATCGCATAACCTTGAACTTCTGGATCAGGAATCATCTTCAGTATCTCTTCTGCGGCTTGAACCAAGAGTTTTGCTAGCGCTTTGTAGTCTGTGCCATCATCGTGTTCCATTAAGATCATGTCTGCAGCGCCCCAACGGTAGCGAGGCCAGAAGATGACGGTCTGGTTCGGGTAGTACGTCTGTTTGTCGTAGTCCAGATAAGGCATCTCAACGAGGTCGATTTGGGGCTCTAAACGACTTGAATCGACACCCGTCACGATAGCGTAGATTTCCGCTTTACCAGAGATCCAAGGTTCTTGGTCGACGGCTAAACGGATTTTGGTTAATTGTGTGGTATTCAACGGCTCAGGTTCCGACAAGGCCATCGAGCGACGTGCCCTGTTCATCAAAGACGATTTTTGAGGTTTACTCTCGACGGCATTGGTATCGCTAACGGCATTGATTTGCGTTGTAGTACCCAGCTTTTGCATCTCTGCCTGCATTGCCATTAAGCCTGCTTTGAGCTCTTCAGCACCGTTACTATCAACCACAAACACTGGGACGTCTGGCATTTGGTACACATCTAGTTCATGAACCTGTCCGTACACGTCATACGCTTCAATATATTGCCAATTCGAATCATCGCCTGATGGTTCAAATGCAAACAGCGGGTTTTCACCATTCTTCCAAGCTTCGATCATCGCTTCATCAGCCATGCGAACCTCTAACACAGAGTCGCTGAAGTCGTTGATCCCTTTCATCTTGCGATAACCAAGATCCGCTTTCTGCATCCGGTTTGAAAATGCAGAGTAGGGCTGAGTAGAGCTCAATTTATCTACAGACGCGGATAAGTTCTTTTCTGAGATCTGAGCCTTCAATGAAAGCTCAAGATCGGAATAACGCTCGCTGATTTGTAACGCCAGAGATTGCTTTTGCGCTGCGCTACTTTCTGCAATACCTAATGAATCCGTTGTCTCAATATTTTGCGCATAAGACTGGAAGCCAACCACTGTCGTTGCAAGCACCATACTGATAGGAAAAGATGGTCTCATAAATAATCCTTATTTTAGTTTTTATCATTAATAGAGCATTTGCCCTATAAGGATTAACCTATCAGTAACGTGAATGTGTTCAAAAGTTAGTCAGTTATTTTTGTTTCGTTGTGCAGCACAGGATCTCAATTTAAACTGTTTTTATAAAATAATACCTAAGCAACCTTGATATTTATAAATTAATAAACGTATCAGTAAATAACTTACAATATTATTAGCTACTACGGTGTGTCATAAAAAAACCTACTCAAAGTGAGTAGGTTTTTATTTCGCGGTTAACCGCTAGTTCTCGATTTACAACTTGTTTGAGAGGCTCGCTCTAACTCAATCTAAACGCAACGTTAGGCCAGAGTAGTTCGAGTATCCGCGCAGTAACACATGATAGGTCACGCCCGGTTGCGCGCTCACACTGCACTGCTCATTGTTTCCAGCGCGATAAGGGCGACAATCGTAACTCGATGTCGTTGGCTTGCTGCCTGATTTCACGTAAAGGTCGGCATCACCTGAACCACCAGACATTGAAACCGTCACGCTTGATGCAGAATCCACAGTGAACGTGTAGAAGCTCTCTGAAGATTGATTCCCGCTTAGGTTCGCAATCGGTGTGCCTTTCGTCAGCACATTGCCAGTTGGTGGCGTTGAACCACAACTCGCATTCACGCCTACGGTATTAAAAGCATCTTCAACATCGGCAACCACATAGCCCATGTCTGCTGCGGCTTTCGCTACGCCACAAGCACCGGCGTCAAAGGTACTGTTTGCCGTCCAATACAACTGGTTGGCAACCGTGAATATTTCAAAGCCCTTACGTACATTCCAACCCGATTTGTTCGCTAAAAGGTAAAAGGCGCGGTTATAAACACCGCTAGATAAGTGAACGTTCAAACCATCGTAGTATTGAGAGGCGTGATCAATCGAGCGGCCATCTTTTGAAGGTTGATCAAAGTAACGCAAGCCGCCTTCTGATTTGAATATATCGCTTCCGACCACCCAATCGACATTACCACGCAGGTAGTATTCAGCCGCTTCGCCTGCAATATCGGAGAAGGCTTCATTGATACCGCCCGACATGTTTTGGTACACAAGGCCGGAGTTTTGCTCAGTGAAGCCGTGGCTGACTTCGTGAGCACTCACGTTGATATCGACCAATGGGTAAAAGGTGTTTTTGCCATCTCCAAATGTCATGGATGAGCCATTCCAAAAGGCGTTTTCATAATCGGAACCGTAATGAACGCGCATTGTCAGTTGGAAAGTTAAAGGCGACGTATTCATCCAATCTTTGTACATATCGAACACGACATTACCAAAGTAGTGCGCATCGTTGAGAGGCGAGTAAGCCCCGTTGATGTATTTATGATCGGTGTAGTTGGTTCCGTCGGCACAGTTGTAGCTGTAGGCTGCGCTGCCAGACGTTCCGTTCCTCAAATCGACTGTCTTAACTGAATCATTTTCTAACGTACAAGTCGTGCCTGTTTTGTCGATGGGAAAGCTAGGGAAGTCACTACCATATTCATATCGAGTGGTTTTGAGGTTGCCACCTGGGCCAGTACCTAATGCTTTAGCGTGGTTTAGTCCATTCCATTTTTGGAGCACATCGCCAGTCGTAGCATCAATAAAGTAGAAAGGGCGCTCCGGCATTGAGGACGCGATAAAGAAATCGACCAGATACACCACTTGGGCGACTTGATTCTCATCCAATCTCACCATGAGTTTTGCATTTTTGTTTTCAATCGACTTTTTGCCGACGGTAAAGGTGCGGTGAGCAGACAATGCAGCTTCAATCGCTTGTTCTCGATTCAGTTTTGGCGCGATGCTGGATAAGTCTCCACTGATCCCCTGTGCCATGGAGCCGAACACCTGAGTGGGTTGGTTCTTGGAAAGGGTGGCCACGACCGAAGTATCAAAGACGGGTAAACCTAAGTGAGTTTGTTGATAGCGGACTTTGGTTTTTCCATTGGGCAGTACCACCCGTTTAACTTCAGAAAAACCTAATTCAAGTGGAGCAACACTCTTCGACTGCGCGACGAGGCTTTGTTGTAGTAATGCATCATCATCGACCCTGACCATTTCTGCAGCGTGTGCATTAAAGCCAAAAGATGTACCTAGAATAGCTGCTATTTTCCAGCTTAGTTGACGTTGTTGGTTCATTTTTCGTTCCTGATTTTAATATAAACTCCTTCTTCCCAACGGCTTTATAGGAAGTCTATATGCAATACATCTGTGCCATGTGTTGCGAATCAAGATTGGAAGAGCATTTGGAATTATGACAAGTTTATCAGGTAGATTTATTTTTAGAGTATGTAATTCAAAGTTTACAAAAAACCTTATTGATCAAATTGTTTTTATAAAATCTAATTTTATTATTTATCGTAAACATATGAAGGGTAGGGGGTTATTAAAATCTACTTTGTTTGAATCTATAGAATAACTTTAGCTAAGTTAATTTCGATATTTCTCTGTTTTTACCTTAACTACAAATGAGTAAATAATCCGGTTTTTGGAAGTGATGATATTGTCTTTATTGTCAATAGCAATCTTGTTTTAACATTACTACTAAGCACAGTTCTCAACTTTTCTACATTTAGTTCTGTTAGACAGATAAATTCCTACATTTTCTTGTTCAATCACAAATCAAGAACGATAAGTCATTGTTATGAATTATGTTTTGAGAGTAAGATTGGTAGGGTAAGAGGTGATATTGAGCTTTCTTTATTTAAATTTCAATGTGCTGATTGTGATTTTCAATCAGGAATGAGGTGAAGTGTGAGCAGTAAATTAGATAAAATGACAATTTTTAGAGCCAAGGACTCAGTCAATAGTTTTTCAGCTATATTCGATATATCAACAGAGCCTTTACCTAGGTTTTCGTATCAAAGTAATGGCTATGAAATTGAGGGGCTTATAAAATATGCAGATGTTGGTGGTACTTCTAAAACCGAAGCTGATTACCCTTGGATGGTTATGCTCAATAACCTTAGTGAGGACATAAATCTAGAATTTTCTAATACTAACAAATCTCCTTCAGCTGTCTTGTGTTTGAAAATTACACGCGATGTACAAGACATATTATTCTATGTTTTGACGTTTGGCATGCATACTTCTAGGTTCATAAATTCAGACAAGTTAGTTAATGACTTTGGCATAAAGGTTGCGATGAATATATGTGACCATAATAACCTAAGAAAAGTTAATACAACCACACACTCATCCATATCAACGTTAACTGATAGACAAGCTAGCAAAGGCTCAAGTTTGGATATATTTGATATCAATGATGAAAAGGAATTCTTTAGAGCTATTTCTGGTTCTACGTATGAGCATTATCCGTATATCAAATCGTTTTCTGGAAAAAGTTCAATTACTGTAAACCTTAAAAAAGGAACAAGCGTAACTGATGAGGGTGTAATTGATATACTTTTAAGTTTGGAGGAGGCTTATGAACTCGAAGAGTACAAAGAAAAGTTTCCTTCTTACGGGAAGCTTGACTATGTAAGTGATGATGACGAGATCGATAGGTTAAACACTATTCTATTTGAACAATTGAAAAATAATGATTTTAGTAATATTCACTTGTCGCCGAGCATTATACTCGATGATGATATTTCTTATTTTTCTTATAAAGATCCAGATATATATAATTCTGTTATAGAGTTCGATGACATAGCTATATCTGATCTTGTGAATCAAAATCATAGTTTTAGTAAAAAATCTTCAATACAAACTGTTATAAAATGGAGGATTTTCTATGTAAATACTTCGGGTGATGTTCGTTCCATGAAAGCTTATGATTGTTTAAATTGTGAGTTGGAAGAGAATGGAATAACCTATATTTTGAGCTCTGGAACTTGGAGGTGTGTTAGTTCTGACTTTAAGTCTGAGGTCGAAACGTATTTAAGTAAAATTGAAGATAAATCAGATCTTTACCTTCCTGATGACGTTTCGATTCGTTGTGTTGTTAAGGAAAATGGGAAAGATAAAATCAAGTTTAAAGAAGATGTTTACAATTCATACGTCGCTAAATCTAATGATGATATATACCTATTTGATAAAGCAAAGATAAATATTGCTGGTCAGAGAAGATATGAAATATGTGATTTGCTTCATAAGGATAAGCAGTTGATACATGTTAAGGTACTAAAAGATGGTACAAGTTCTTTAAGTCATTTATTTGTTCAAGCTAGATTTTATACGGATGCATTCGTAAAAGACATCGAAACTAGGAAGTCGATGATAGATTTTATCAATGATAATGACAATGAAGAAAATAAAAGTAAAGACAAAACTCCATTCCTTTCTATTATTACTGAAAGCCGTTCAAAGTTGCAAGAAACAACCTTTAGCGTGTTACTTTGTATCTTGACGTATAACGCAAATAAGAAAATAGATGACTTGCCATTTATGGCTAAGTATGAATTGGCAAATACGCATAAATACCTAGCGAATGAACGCGGGATTGAGTTGTCATATGCGATAAGACTTGTAAAAAAGACAAATTAGAAATTATAATCTAGTTTTTATTTAATTTTCTATATAAAAGCTTAGATTTTAACATTGATTGATTGATTGATTGATTGATTGATTGATTGAAGAAATATAATTGAAATTAAAGTGTGTTGTTACTTTACTTGGTTTATAAGATGCTATTTCAAAAGGTTTTAAGGTAGAGGCTTATAACTTAATATTTCTTCTCTTCAGTATGTCTCGCACGGAGGCTTAGGTCAGGTGCTAGTGCTGCTCATGACTTAATAATAGTGCTTGTTTTCTCGATGTTTATTATTGTTTTGGATTGTATATATGCCTTATGAGTTGAGTAAAAGGTTAGTCATTGGTGTTGCTTCAAGTGCGATGTTTGATTTAACAGAGTCTGATACAGTTTTTCGTACCAAAGGCGAAGAGGAGTATCGTAGGTATCAATCGGTGAACATAGATAATCCATTAGATAAAGGTGTCTCATTTTCATTTGTGAAGCGTTTACTTTCTCTCAATGATTTGAGCACTAGCCCTGAATCTGACCCGCTAGTAGAAGTTGTGTTGTTATCACGAAATGACCCAGATACAGGGCTTCGTGTTATGAAGTCAATCGAACACCATAATTTACCTATTTCACGCGCGATTTTCATGCAAGGTAGGTCTCCATATGATTATATTCCCGCCTTGAGTATTTCTTTATTTTTGTCAGGAAATTCGTCTGATGTAAAAGAGGCAATCAGGTTAGGTTATCCCGCTGGCCATGTTATGAAATCGACTATTATCGATGAAGATGATGATGATTTAAGAATAGCATTCGACTTTGATGGAGTTCTTGCTGATGATGAATCAGAATCTGTTATGCACAATACCAACGACCTTAGTCAGTTTCACGAACATGAAACAAAGAATGTGTTGCAACCTCATAATCCTGGTCCGTTGAAAGAGTTTTTGGTCAAAGTATCAGTTATTCAGAAAATTGAAGAGAGGAAGAAGCAATCTGAGCCTGATTATCGAAACCGTTTGAGAGTTTCAATTGTTACTGCAAGGAATGCTCCTTCACATGAAAGAGCTTTAAATACATTAAAAAACTGGGGCGTAATGACGAATGACGCATTCTTTTTAGGAGGCGTTGATAAAGGTCTAATTTTGGGGGTGCTCAAGCCTCATATATTCTTTGATGACCAGTCTGGACATTTAAGCTCGACTAGTACAGTTGCTCCGTCGGTTCACATACCTTTTGGTGTAAAAAATACAGAAGATATTATTGAGAAAAAGGATAGCAAGATATTTTAGATTAGCTTTAACACTTGGACTCTATTGTCCGAAGTTGGGTATGAAGACTACGGTATTATGACGTAACAATATTCTCAGTTGTACGAATTTATAGCTACAAGGAAGCTCACATGAAAAACATAGCTATGGCCGTGGTTGTAAAAGATGGGAAAGTCCTCGTCCAAAAGCGCTTTAGACATGGTCAAGGTATGGTCTTTGAGTTCCCTGGAGGTTCAGTTGATCCCGGTGAGTCGGGTGGCCAAGCCGCAATTAGAGAGTTGTGGGAAGAAACGGGTCTTAAAGATTTACAACTGCTCGGAATTCATCAAAGTAAGAATGACTTCGGTGGTGAAATTCACTATGTAGTTTTGCGTGCGGATCAGAATGATGAACCTAAAATGGTCGACGCAGAAAGACAGCAAACTTTCTATTGGCTAGGATCCTCTGCGATACCTCTTGGTGATTTTTATCGTGCAGATATCGAGTTTATGGGGAAGCATTTGAGCCGATATGCCTCTCAAAACCACCACCTTATCCAGCATTAGTTTAACGGAGGAAATATGACAAGCGACCAATTACTGGAAAAGGCACTTTATAGCAGTGCCAGCATCCATTACTTCATCCTTTAAAAGCTTGTTCAGCGCTTTTATTAGAAGTGGTCCTCAATTTATGGGCATGGCTTTAATTTATGGATGTGACTTTAAGCGACTGTTCTGTTCTGACGGTACCTAGAATAACTGGAATGGCTTATGACTAGGAACGTAGAAACCACGCTCCTGAATTTAATTGCAACAATAAATGACATACAAACGTAGAGGTAGCGCACAGAATCGAAAAAGGGGATATCGCGATTACGTAATCATTGATCTAGCCGATAGTGAGATAGTGATAAGAGGTCGATAATTCGTTGTCGGATCTAAATTAGAACTGTAAATCTAATTTCTAAGTAGTTGTTATCTCAGGAAGAGTTTTTGTGCTATGCGCCCCTATATTAAATACATTATCCCTATTTTAATTCCTTTCATTATCCTCGTAATGCCGCTATCAGCGTTTCCATTTGAAGGCCTCACGATTATTCAACAACGCGTTATTGCGATCTTTCTATTAGCGGCATTGTGCTGGGTGTTCGAGCCTATCCCGATTTACGCGACGTCTGTTGTTATTATCGTTCTGCAATTATTGATGTTGTCGGATAAAGGGCTGATCTTTTTAAGGTTTGATCATGGGGAAGAACATTTTGGTGAGCTGTTAAAATACAGCGATATCATGGCGACATTCGCTAGCCCAATCATAATGCTGTTTTTAGGTGGTTTCTTCTTAGCGATGGCGGCCACTAAATATCGATTAGACGTAAACTTAGCTCGTGTGTTGTTGAAGCCATTTGGACAAGATCCAAAGTTCGTGATGCTCGGCTTAATGTTGATCACTGGTATCTTTTCGATGTTTATGTCTAACACGGCAACAACGGCAATGATGCTATCTATTTTAACGCCGGTACTGGCTGTGTTTGGTCCGAAAGACCCCGGTCGTGTCGCGTTTGCGCTTTGTATCCCTGTTGCCGCTAACATCGGTGGCATTGGTACCCCTATCGGTACCCCTCCGAACGCTATCGCACTTAAATATTTAGTTGGCGATAACCTCATTACGTTCGGTGAATGGATGGCATTTGGTGTGCCGTTTGTCGTTATTATGATGGCGTTAGCGTGGTTTTTAATAGGCTTTATGTACAAAGCTGACCAAAAGAAAATCGAACTAAGCATCAAAGGTAAATTCCTTAAAACGCCCAAAGCCATTGCGGTATACGTCACTTTTGCGCTCACCATCATTCTTTGGTTAATGGGTTCAAGCCATGGCATGAACTCTTATACCGTCGCTCTGATTCCTGTTGCTGTGTTCTCTCTTACTGGGATCATCAATAAAGAAGACCTGAAGAAAATCTCTTGGGATGTATTGTGGCTTGTATCAGGTGGTATTGCGCTTGGTTTAGCGCTCGATAAAACTGGCTTAGCAAAGCTGGTGGTACACAGTATTCCGTTTGATAGCTACTCACCCTATGTGGTGTTGTTCGGAGCGGCGTTCTTGTGTTTGGTAATGGCAAACTTTATGTCTCATACCGCAACGGCTAACTTGTTAATGCCAATTATGGCGGCATTAGGTTCGTCTATGGCTTCACTCACGCCACTAGGCGGTGAGTTAACGTTAATTCTGGTTGTGACTTTTGCCGCTTCATTAGGTATGTCGCTACCAATCAGTACGCCACCGAATGCGCTGGCTCATGCAACGGGTCATGTGCAAAGTAATCAAATGGCCAGAATCGGTATTATTTTGGGTGTGGTTGGTGTGCTATTGAGCTTTGTTATGGTGTGGCTGCTACATTCAATTGGTCACATAGGGTAACGATACGTGTATCAACAAAAGTTAGAAGCACTTATCGATCGCTATTTTAACCACACAGAACGTCGGGTGACGTGCTGTGCCGGTAACACCATTATTGAACAATCAGCGTTAAACACTCGTTTATATTATGTGTTTAGTGGAGAACTGGAAGGGTTTTATACCGATGCTAATACACCGCAAGTGCGAGTATTTAGCGCGGGTAGCGGGGCTTTTATAGGCGTTCATAGCTTCTTTTCAGGTAATTGGACTGCATCTTCAACGGTTGTTGCTAAAACCGATGTAGAGTTAGCGTGGATCGATAAAGACACGCCAGCAGAAGATGAACGTAAATTTGGTCCTCTTACCGCACAGTTCACACCTGTGATTGTCAATGAGTTGTCGCGTCGTCAACGCCGCGCAACACAGGAAGCGATCGCGAAACAAAAAGCGCTAGAGAAGTTACATACTGCTGAGCAAATGACGACCTTGGGTCAATTGGCTGCCGGGATTGCCCATGAGCTTAACAACGCTATTGGTGTCGTAAATAGTAAATCTGGTCGACTTGAAACGGTCATCATGGATCTGCTTGAAGAAGTGCATCCAGAAGCCAGTCAATTTTTCGATTTTGGGTTAATGCATGGTCAGAAAACGTCGTCGTTAGAAGCACGAACACGTGGGCGACAATTTGAAAGAAAATATGGTTTAGACAAAAACATTGCTCGCTCTCTTGCAAAGGCGATTCCTATTGACGCTTTATCTGCAACAGACGTTATTTCAAAGCATTGGCTGAAAAAGCCAGAAGAAGCGATTCGTTTTTGGCAGATGGGTTGTGATTTACATGATTTACGTTTGGCATCTAGACACACTGTCGGCATCGTAAAATCGGTTAAACAACTTGGCAGAGTTGATATTGACACCGAAGAAGCGGTTGATATTAACGACTCCATTAACCATGCCTTATCGTTGTTACAAAGTGAGTTACGTAGAGTGTCTGTGCGATTGAGCCCTGCGGATTTACCGCCTTTTAAAGGCTCGAAAACAGAGCTCGTTCAGATTTGGGTCAACATTGTAAAGAATGCTTGTGATGCAATGTCGAATTCAGACGATGCCGCAATAGAGATTCAAACCAGATTAAGTAAGAAAAGAATATTAGTTACGATCGCGAATAACGGCCCTGAGATAGACGAGGCGACTCGTAGAAAGGTATTTCAGCCTAACTTCACCACTAAAAAAGGTGGTTTATCGTTTGGATTGGGCTTGGGTTTATCAGTAGTTAAGCGGATTGTGGCAGGTTATGGCGGAAGTATTATTGTGAAAAGTGATGCTTCTAAAACTGTATTTAGAATCAAGTTACCAATAGAGGGTGAACATGGAGAAGCTTAATTTAATCTGTGTCGATGACCAGAGAGAAGTACTGAGCGCAGTGATACAAGATTTAGAGCCGCTGGCGAGTTGGCTGAATATTGAAGATTGTGAATCAGCGCAAGAAGTGCTTGATCTCATTGATGAACTTGACGCAGAAGGCGAACACATTACCGTCATCGTGTCTGATCATGTGATGCCAGGGAAAACGGGTGTGGAGTTACTCACGGAAGTGTTCCATGACAGCCGCTTTCCGAATACAAAGAAAATTCTTCTTACGGGGCAGGCCACTCATACTGATACCATCAATGCGATTAATGCAGCAGGCATCGACCGTTACTTTGAAAAGCCTTGGCAAGCAAGCACATTAGTTGAGTGCATCCGTACTCTTGTCACTGAGTACATATTTGATCAAGGGCTTGATTACACGGACTATCAGAATGAGCTTGACCAGCAGGTTGTGTTGAGACGCTTACGCTAGTCTCTTATGTCAGTCGCTTGAAATTGTATGCACCGAAGGACGCTTTCTGAAGGATTTTGTCTTTGAAAGATGTAATCTTTCGGTGCATATATTACCTATCTCTTTTAGTCGTTCAGGTTTAGTACTCAGTATTAACACATTGGTTGCTGGCTTAAGTCTAAAACTCATACGCATCGCCAACAGATGCATTGTATTTTCTTCACGAACTATTCCCTGAACATGCAGCAGAACTAAAATGGGTCGCAGAGTACTAGTGTCGTATGTTAGAACTGTGAATTTAATTAGGACGTTGCAGCTAACTTATGCGTCGTTATCAGTCTAGGAAGTAAAATGAAAAAATTGGTTTTGGCTTTGTTGTTATTGGTTTCGACCAGTGCAATGGCATCTAAAGACGTACCGGAAATGTCGATTAAAAACGGCTATGTTGAACCGTTCCAAATGTTCGATAACGTTTATTACGTTGGTGATAGATGGGTGTCGTCTTATGCGGTAGAGACTGCAAAGGGATTAGTTCTGATTGATACACTCGATTTCCCTTATTCGATGTGGATACCCATCAATCTAAAAAAGCTTGGGTTACAAGATAAGGCTATCACTCATATTTTGGTGACTCACGGCCATTCTGATCATGTTGGTGGAGCACAATTTCTACAGTCTGAATATGATGCAAAGGTCGTGATGACACAAAAGGGTTATGAGTCAGCCGTAGCTCAAGCTAACAAAAGCAGTGGTAAGAATACCTTTTTGCCGCCCAAGGTAGACTTCTTTGTGCAAGATAGCAGTAGTCTTATTGTCGGTGAGGACGAGTTTAAGTTCTACCTTACGCCCGGCCACACAGAAGGGGATTATTCAATAGATCTTATGGTGAAAGACAATGGCACATCACATCGCGCATTTGTAGTTGGCGGTCACAGTATTAACGCACGAGATCCAAAGCTAGCGAAGCAGTTCTTCGAAAGTATGGACAGAGTGAGAGAGATCGCTTTGCAGCCGCCTGTGGTGAGCGTGAATTTGTCTAACCATCCCCATAAGAATAATCTATTCGCTAATCGCGAGAAACGAAATGCCGATGGTTCGAACAATCCGTTCATTAGCGAAAGTAATTTCTTTAGCTTTTTAGACCAGCAAGAAGCCTTAGCGAAAGAAAAACTCAGTGAAGCACAACAGCGGAATAAATCGGAAAGTTCACAGTAGACGCTCGCTTAACTATAGATACGGCTAACGCGAGCCATTCGCAGTTTATACTTGTTAGGTAATGAAGAAGTCGCAACTCGCTTATGTGAGTTTCTAGTATCAGCGGCGAGCGAGACAGGCTCGGTGTCGGAGAAAACCGTTCAGTATTGGCGCAATGCCTTGGAAAGTTAGGGCTTTCCTGTGCAGATCTTTCGCCACTGCACATAGTTGATTCTCAATGCGCGGCATTTTTGTACGATGCCGCTTTCTCTATATTCAACATTTGAATGCAATTTGTGGAATATATCAAAATTAATTAAACTGATAGTAAGTTATTACTTTTCATTATGTTAGGGTTCTTTTCTTAAGGTCAGCGGATTAGGAAGAGGCTAGTGAAAAAGGGATTTGTGATAGCGATATCAATCGGCTTTGTTGTCTTATTCCTTGTTGGTCGTGCTCTTCAGTGGTTCGGGTCTAGTAATTCCGAGTCGTTTCCTAAACTTCCTGATAGTCCCCAATTTGTTCCTTCTACCGATTTCGACGGTGAGTGGCTAGGCCGTCGCATTAACACCACTGGCAATAATATGTGTGAACGCACAACTATTACCGGAACTATTCGTGAGGGCAAGGGAACCCTAAGGCTTACCTACAACGGAACACCGTTAGAGGGCTGGATTACTGAAAGCGGCGACTTACGTTTATATGCTAAACATCGCCAATGGGATTATCGTTTTTCCGCAAATGGCAGTAGCAGTAGATTTCACGGCCGATGGCACTTAATCAATGGCCCGTGCCAAGGGAGTTGGTTTATAGAAAAGGTCGATGGCAAGTAGGGTTGTTACTACAAGACGCCGTTTAAAATTAACCAGCACAAGGTTCTTTTAGGAGAGATAAGTGATCAGATTAATCGCCGTGTTCATTGTGGCTTTCGGGCTAGGCGCATATGCGAGCTTACATGTTTTGACCGACTATGTTGTGAGCATTAAAGACAGTCATAAAGCTGCGGTGCGGCAAGGTTTTGAAACCTATAAACATGCCAATACAAAAGACCTTGCCCCATTAATTAAAACATCGAACTTGTTAGCTCGTTATAGTGCTTGTGAATTAGAGGGAGATGAAGGCGATGCGATTGCATTAACCCTGTCTATTAACGCTATTTCCTTTGGGATGTTATCGAAGCAAGCGTCTGACCTCGATCAAGACACCTTTAGGACTGGTTTGATGATGTACGGAAAACTCAAAGACAACGAGAAAGCGTCTGCTCAGCTAACTGAAATACTTACTTCGTACTGTAAAGATAGTCTTCGCTATCTATACGACTGTGAAAAACTTTCTAATTTGTTAGGCGAAGAATGGGATACACAATGGAAGGAAGTGAAACCAGTATGTACCTAAAAATGATTCAACATATACGGCATTTTGCTATGCCGTATTCAGATGTGATTTGAAAACAAAGGACACAATATGGAAGTAAGGTTGGTCAAAGGTTCCGATCCTAAGTTCGCTGAATCGATCACTAAAACGAATATGGCGAGTTACTACCAAGCTCGTGGCATCGCTTGGGGTCATAGTCAGTTTTTACGTAGCTGGGATGAACTGGATAACTATGAAATTTATGGAGGGGATAGCCGTATTGGTGTTATCCGCTTCAGTTACACCAGTGATACAACGTTTCTTCGGGACTTGCAGATATTAGCTGAATATCAAGGTAGAGGCTTTGGCTCGAAGTGTCTGGATCTAGTTATTGAACATGCGAACAATCAATCATCAGCTCAGTTAGTGTTGCGCGTGTTCAGTGAGAATCCCGCGATTAAGCTTTATCAAGCAAAAGGTTTTACTAAGTTGTCTGAAGTGAAGGGGCTTGTTGAAATGGAGCTGCTTTTAGGCTCATCATTGAGAGGGTGTCATGGATAACCGTATCCAATTAAATTTTGTTAAATATACACTGCTTGAGTTCGTACTTGCTGCGTTCTTATTAGTGTCTATTTATTGGCTATTTGGTGATAACCCTCAATCACTACCTACTATTGGGTTGATGTTCAGTGCTGTTGCGGTATTAAAAGTCGTCACGTTATGGTGGCAGTTTCGCAATCGCTCTTTTGAAATATCGAACAACCATGTTTGTTTCGATGGTCACGCTTGCGATATCAAGTTACAGGGAAATATTCTTCCTTTTGGGATCGGGTCAGTTATCAAGCTTTCCTACACAAAAGGTGCGATGCAAAAACGCAATATTTACCTTCCGAAAGGAGCCATGAGCCAAGAAGAATGGCAGCGTGTGTTAGCGTGTCGAACATAGTTCCACGGCTTTAGTTTGTGTTGTGCGTCAGTTTGTATTTCGGATTTGGTTGGTGTGCTAGTATCGCCTTTTTTGCGTTGAGCTAACCTATGACTAACGATCATTTCAAAGGAAAATATGAGGTTGAGCTGAAGTATCGACTTAGCTCTAAGTCTGAGTTCTTGAAAACGTTGAACCTAATTGCTCATGAAGTAATGCTGCAAGACAATCAAGAATGTGATTGGTATTTCGATAGCCCTGATAGAAGCTTACAGGCTCAGAACAAAAGCTTGTGTATTCGCACTATGGAGCCGTCGGGCATCAAACTATGGATCGTAAAAGGCCCAGAGTCTGATCGATGTGAAGCGACAAACATCACTGATGCGTCGAATGCGAAGAGTATGCTAGAGAACCTGGGTTACGAAGTGATTCTTAAAGCGCAGAAAACTCGCAGTATTTATTTTGTTGGAGAGTTCCATATCACGGTCGATTCTCTTGCGGGTATTGGTGATTTTGCTGAGTTTGCTATCATGACGGACGATGAGTCTAAGTTGTCTGTGTATAAAAGTGAGCTTGAGTTGTTAGCCAGTAAGTTCGGGTTGACTCAATCGGCACTACAAACTCAGTCTTATAAACAGATGTTCGAGGAAATGAACGCATAGTACAGCGCTTAAGCGTAAGGGAGAGTTATGGACACCATTATCAAACAAGCAATCGAATTGCGAAAGGAAGAGAAGTACCAAGCGTCGCGTGACTTACTGGCAACGCTACTCACGGATGAAAACTATGCGGCGAAAGCTCATTTACAGATTGCGTGGTCTTACGACAACCAAGGCAAAGAGCAACAGGCGATTGATCACTATGTGCTGTCTCTGTCTGGCGTGCTTTCTTCAGTAGAGCGTTTTGATGCATTGTTCGGCTTGGCGAGTACTTATCGAAGCCTTGGCCTTTATGCAGAGGCTTTAAGCTATTTCGAACAGACTATGGCTGAGTATCCTGACTCGATAGAAGTGAAACCTTTCTACGCAATGTGCTTGTACAATTTAGGTCGCCATAAAGAGGCGACATCGCTGTTACTTGAGCTTTTAGTTTCCACGACGAATAGCGAAGCGATCAAAGAGTACCAACGAGCGATCTCTTTATATGCTCAAGACCTAGATAAAACCTGGTAAGCAGCGCGTAAAGCTCCTTAACTCACATAACAAAAAGCCTAAGCATCGATGTGATACTTAGGCTTCAGGGTATAGCTTTTGTTCTTTAGGAAAGCGTTACGCTGAAAGCTCTTTACGAACGATCTCTGCTCCTGCACTTAGCGCATTAAGCTTCGCTGAGGCAATTTCGCGAGGCAGGGGAGCCATGCCACAGTTGGTGCAAGGGTAGAGCTTATCGGCATCAACGTACTTAAGTGTTTCTCGTAGAGTGTTTGCCACTTCTTCTGGTGTTTCAATCGAATCGGTAGCCACATCGATTGCACCGACCATCACTTTCTTACCTCGTACCAGTTCAAGTAGCTCAAGAGGTACATGAGAGTTGTGACACTCTAAAGAGATGATATCGATATTCGATTGCTGCAGCTTAGGAAACACTTCTTCGTATTGGCGCCACTCGGTGCCTAACGTTTTTTTCCAATCCGTATTCGCTTTGATGCCGTAGCCATAACAAATATGCACTGCTGTTTCGCACTTAAGCCCTTCAATGGCTCTTTCTAAGCACGCGATGCCCCAATCATTCACTTCATCAAAAAACACGTTAAACGCAGGTTCATCGAACTGAATAATATCAACGCCTGCAGCTTCTAACTCTTTCGCTTCTTCGTTGAGGATCTTCGCAAATTCCCACGCGAGCTTTTCACGGCTTTGGTAATGCGCATCGTAAAGTGTATCTATCATGGTCATAGGCCCCGGCAGAGCCCATTTGATCGGTTGGTCGGTTTGCTGACGTAAGAACTTCGCATCTTCAACAAACACAGATTTCTGACGAGAAACTGGGCCTACAACCGTCGGTACACTCGCATCGTAACGGTCGCGGATTTTAACGGTTTCACGCTTTTCAAAATCAACGCCATTCAGGTGTTCAATGAAGGTCGTTACAAAGTGTTGACGTGTTTGTTCGCCGTCACTCACAATATCAATGCCTGCTTGCTGTTGCTCGTGCAGAGAGACACGCAGCGCATCTTGTTTGCCGTCTGTGAGTTCATCGCCTTGAAGTTTCCATGGCGACCAAAGCGTCTCTGGTTGTGCAAGCCAAGACGGTTTCGGCAAGCTGCCCGCTGTTGAAGTCGGTAATAGTGTTTTCATAATAATATTGCCTATCCTTGGGTGGTTTGAGAGCGCAATAGACGATTAAAGTGCGTAATTTGCCGACCAGTTCTCTAGAACTGATTGGTATGGCTTAATGAACTTCTCTTCTGCGAATTTACCTTGTTCAACAGCTAGCTGGCTTCGTTCTTCACGGTCGTACACGATTTGAGTCAGCGAGTGATCCAAGTTTTTCAAGTTTGGTTGGTAACAGTTACCCGCAACCGCGTTCGCGTTGTAAATCTCAGGTCGGTAGATTTTCTGGAACGTACCCATGGTACTGATGGTGCTGATAAGCTCTAGGTTAGAGTAATCGTTCAGCAGATCACCAAAGAAATAGAAGGCCAAAGGTGCAACACTGTTAGGCGGCATGAAATAACGAACCTGTAAGCCCATCTTTTTGAAATATTGTTCAGTTAAAGAAGACTCATTCGGCTGGTATTCAAAACCCAATACTGGGTGTTGGTTTTCAGTGCGGTAATAGGTTTTATTATCTGACACGCTTAAGCAAATAACAGGTGGCTTATTAAAGTTCTTTTTGTAAGCGTCAGAGTTAACGAAATATTTAAAAAGCTTGCCGTGTAAATCACCAAAATCTTCTGGAATGCTGAATTTATCTTGGCCTTTATTATGATCCAATAGACGTACGCTAAAGTCATAATCTCGAACATAAGAAGAGAAGTTATTTCCGATAATGCCTTCAATACGCTCGTTGGTTTTACGGTCCAGAATATTGGTTTTCAGCACTTCAATTGAAGGGAATGCTTCACCGTTGCTTTCAATGTCCATATCAACAGAAATGATTTCAAGCTCAACAGAGTAACGGTCGCCCTTAGGGTTGTCCCAGTGTGCTAATGCGTTGAAACTGTTATCGATCATTTGCAGTGCATTACGCAAGTTCGCTTGGCGGCTGTCACCGCGAGCCAGGTTAGCAAAGTTGGTTGTGATGCGCGTGCTGTCTGCAGGCTGGTAGTTTTCGTCGAGGCTAATGCTCTTAATCGTAAAATTAAATTCTTTATTCATGCTGATTTGGTATCCCAATTTTTTTTCTGATTCTCTCGGTCTTTAGTATTAAAACGGCTTTTATTTTTTGCTTGTGACCGGATCAAGAATCGAAGGCTATGCTGTCTGACATTAATGCTTAGCAGAATTAATGTCGTATAAAGTTAATCGCTTAAGGTTTTTATACGTTGATAGGTTCACCATTAACAATGGTATTACTTCACATTGAACATGAGGAATATTCATGATCTATTCTGTTTGAATATTTAAGCCGGTGTCAGTTATATTGATTAGCTTGATGGAAATATAACCACATTAATAGTGTGTTATTTAAGACGATTAATTTAATTAAGAGATGGATGAAATGAGTGAATTGCTGTTGTTGATTTTATACTGTGCATTATTAGGCAGTGGTGTTGGTTTTCTTGCCGGGCTTTTGGGGATTGGCGGAGGGCTGATCATTGTTCCGGTGCTAAGCAGCATTTTACTTCACTTAGAGATTCTACCTGCGGATCAAGTGGTTGTTGCGGCCATCGCTACTTCGTTGGCATCGATACTGTTCACCTCAACTTCTTCTGCACTTGCTCACCACAAGAATGGCAACGTGCCTTGGGATCTGGCGCCTTGGATCATGCTCGGTGTTGCTCTGGGTGCACTGGTTAGTGGCTTTATGGCGGCTCTGTTGCCGGAAAAAGTCGTTCGTATTGTGTTCGCTGTAAGTGTGGTTCTTATTGCGATCAAGATGTTCTTAAGCAGTAAAAATGATGCCCCTAAGGAACGAAAACTGCCAAACAAGGGCGTGCTAACGGTGCTGACAACCATTACGGGTGGCTTGTCTGCCATGATAGGCATTGGTGGCGGTGCATTGCTGGTTCCGCTATTAACGTTCTTCTCTGTCGATATGAAAAAGGCCATAGGTTGTGCCTCAGCTTGTGGCATTGTGATCGCGTTGTTTGGCTCGATAGGTTACATCAGCTCAGGCAGCAGCCACTTTGCTCTATCAGACGGCTTTGCTGGCTTTGTTTATCTGCCTGCGCTGCTGGGTATTGTGTGCACGTCTTGGTTTACGGCTCCTTTAGGCGCAAAAGCCACCAATCATTTACTGGTTCCAACGATTAAGAAAATCTTCTCAGTACTGCTAGTGGTTATCGCGGCAAGCATGGTGGCGCGTTAATTAAAGATCGTTCAGTGTGAATATATAGAACAAAAACGAATAAATTGATCAACCACCAATAATTAGAAAAGGGCAGTTTCATAACTGCTCTTTTTTTGTTTATCGGTCTATGCTTATACAGCTATGTACATGAGTATATTGATAAAACCGTTTAGTTATGAACAATTCACTGCTATAGCTAAATGTATCTTGTTTGATTCAACGGAATGCTATCAATGAGTGGTTTATGGATCCTTTAACGCAGGGCGTGTTAGGCGCTTCTTTGTCACAATCGGCAAGCAAAAAACAACATTTGGTTGTTGCTGGGGTATTAGGTCTACTCTCTGGATTGTCTCCAGATTTAGACGCACTGATTAAGTCACAGACTGACCCTTTGTTGGCTTTGGAATTTCATCGACAATTTACCCATTCACTCTTTTTTATCCCCATTGGCAGTTTGATCTGTGCCTTGGTTCTACATCACCTGATTGCAAAAAGGCGTGGGCTTTCTTTCAAACAAAGTTGGCTGTTTTGCGCTCTGGGTTATGGCACTCATGCACTGTTAGACGCTTGTACGAAATCGAAATACTGACTGATTTTCTGTTAGGTAAATGAGTGATAGTTCTGCGTCTAGCAATAGTCGAGAGATACAAAGTGAAATTTTAAATACAAAGATTCCCTACTAACAGTTTATTTTGTTATTGAGTAAATTTTGTAGAATAGACTACTAGAAAATAGACATTGATAAAAATAACGATGATAGATTTTCTGTTAGTAAATGAGGCTTTGTATGACAAAGGGTATTTATATACATAATATTTGGCGTGTTATTGTGTGGTACAGAGCATCCTGAAGGGATAATCGGTAGGCGGGGCCTATACTATCTGAATCGTCACCGTCTGATTAGGTGCTCATTAACTCTCTATCATATTATTTAATACTCTACAGACAGTATGTTTATTGGAGTCATGCCGGTTTTTCACGTCATGGGGTATCTTGATGTATTTGATGTATCTGTCGGAAGACAACAAAGTTCATCAATCACATTAAATCTAAACAGACGCAATAGAGCTTGTCACCTTATCTCTGTCACACATAATCGATTGGTGATAACAACAATCGATAGAGATAAGCAAAAACTCTTTTGTCCGAGAATCATTTAATATCTCACTTCTTTATTTATTGTTGCGATGATTTAGGTTTGAGTCTTCGCATCATTTAGGTGATTGTCCGTTAAGGTGTGATTTTTCGTTGATTTTGTATAGCTTTTGGTTGAATTCAAAAGATGTTCATTTACGTGGGTAGCGCACTTAAAGGTATCACTAACTTTCAAGGCAGTGTGGCATATCGTATTAATCAAGTGTCCAATATCTTCGTTAAGAGCGTTTGAGGAGGGAACAATATTATATCGAATAGTCCGTTCATTATTTGAATTTGTATTTGAAGCTGAATATTACCTATGAAACAATTGGTTAATCTTATTGGTATGTTGATATGGTGTTGTTTTGCAGGGTAACAATTCTAATAAAAATCGAAAAGATAATGACCATTCTTTTTATGTTCTCTTCATTATCCTCGGAACGACTCTAGGTGTTCTGGTAGGCGTCTTCCTTTGGCGTGATCCGGTTGAGTCTTTTTACAAATTGGCTAGTACTTTGGGTTCTTTAGGGACTGCAGGCACACTAGCATATTTAATCTATGATGGGCGAAAGAGTAGGGGAGCAGTTAAGATTCGTGATGAAAAACAGGATGAAATGCGGAACTTTCAGAAGTATCAGATGCACAGGCAGTCATTTGATGAAAGACTTGATAGTTTAGAGTTTAGAGTTTAGGTACAAGTTTTTAGGTCTTAGGTTCTACAATCGCACTAAGCTTTATTCTAAGTTGTTCCCCAACAATACTTTCACTCACGTCGAACTCAGCAGTGACATTTTGAGTGAAGCCAGCAAACATCTTGAAGGTGACTTGGGTAAATGTTTTACACACATTGGCCCCGCACCAGTTAAACAATTTATTGACCTTTTTAATAACATGTTTAACCACTTAACCATTGGGTTCCAGGATGAGTCTAAACTTGGACAAATCACTCTCTATGGTCACGATACCTATTTCAATTTGTTTGACTATGAAAAGAGTATTGATGGGCGTTGTTGATCAAATCAGCTTGAAGATCAACGACACCATATGTAGCTAGCCGTTAGCTTCTAACGGGCATACCTAGTCCTATGACTTTGTTAATCGCTTTGACATTCGCCATGATTTCGCCCACTTGAGCGTTGTAACATCTCAAGCTCAATTTATCGCTTGTTAGTCCTTTATATCGGGACATAGCAGTCTCAGATATTGAACGATAGTGATAACCAGACTCTGTTTTCCATTCCGATATTGTTCCATCTCTCAGAGCCATTACCGCTTTGTTTCTGGGATGACCGTCTTCCCAAAGAGCTGCATTCTTTCGAGGCGGTATTAACGGAGTACAGCCTTTATTTTTCAGAGTCTCGTGGCAATTTTTGTGTCATATGCTCCATCGGCGGATACGGCAGCGACCTTTCTACGTAGTGGGTTGAGTAACGTCGGTAACACTTCACTATCGCCTACATTTACAAGACTGACTTCCGCACTAATCGCTTCGTGAGTATCCACATCCACAGCTAAGTGCAGTTTGCGCCATGTCCTACGTTTTTCTGTACCATGCTTTTTCACTTTCCACTCCCCCTCACCAAAGACTTTGAGGCCAGTAGAATCAATGGCTATATGGCGAATAGCCCCTCTCGATTTATTGCGATATTTGACCTGAACTGTCTTCGAGCGTTTGCTGATACAGGTGTAGTCAGGGGACGTTAGTGGAACATCTAATAGCTCAAAGATAGAGTCGATAAAGCCTTGAATAGCAAGTAAAGGAAGAGAGAAGATGCCCTTAATCATCAAGGCGGTTTCAATCGCTGTATCAGAGTACTGAAAGCCTCTCCCACGCTTACCATGATGAGTTTTGCATCGCCATGCATCTACGGCTGAATCATCTATCCAGAATGTAACCGAACCACGTTTACAAAGAGCCTTATTGTACTCCGTCCAGTTAGTTATCTTCTTGTTTGCTTTACCCATATCACCACCATTCCAATCGTTTCAAATGATCAGATCACAGGACTTGGAAAAGGTTCAACTAATTTAGGCAACAACGCCTCTATCGACAATAATCGCGCTGAACGCGCAATTAAACCACTGGTCATTGGCAGGAAAAATTGGCTATTCTCCAACACACCAAACGGTGCTGATGCGAGCGCGATGCTTTACAGCATCATCGAGACCGCGAAAGCTAACGGTCTTATCCTCTACGACTACATGGTCAAGTGCATGAAAGAGCTAGCAAAAGCAGAGCCCGATATCGACGCACTCCTACCTTGGAACTTCAAACACTGACAAGTCGCCCCGTGGGTTCATGGGGCGGATACAAATTTTCTAATGCTTTATTTCGTAAAAAGTATGTCATTAGATCTCGTGTTTTAATTCGGCTACGTTCCTCTGCTAACTACTGCTAAAGGTGGATAACACGCTGATGCATATTATAATAAGTGTTTAAATAGAAACGCTTGTATGATTAGTAAGACAATGATTTTTAAGAGTTAAGTATCTTAGCAAGAGATAAAGGGAATGCAGTCTTTAAATCAACTTTTGTAAGAATAACGATAGGAGATATAAATACGCGATCACTGATCAAGTGTAGTGACCTTACGCTGGTGGACCGCGTATTAGCAGGTGGTTATTTCTGAATCAAAAACTCTTTCAATACATCAGCATCAACATATCCGGTATCGATGAAGCTTGGGTGGGAATCCAACTTAGGATAGTTGTCTCCCCCTCGTGATGCATAGCTTGGGAGAGATAGCTTATAGGTTTTTGAATTGACGATATCTTTGCCGTTAATTTGGATAGTGCCATCAGCTATTGTTAGGTTGCTACTGTGTTGTACATAGCCGCCTGAACCTGGTGTCTTAGCTAATACATCAGCTAAATAGGCTTGTAGCTCTTGCCCAGTTAGCTCTACTGTTACAACCGTGTTTCCCCAAGGCAGTACTTTAAGCACATCACGATAGGTGACTTCGCCTGCTTCAATGCTGTCTCGCACGCCTCCAGAGTTCATTATCGCCAGAGATGCATTAGTTTTCACCATCATGGAATCAGCAATCGCTTGACCTAAATTTGTTTGGTGATAACGAACTTGATCTCTATCACCAATAAGTCTGGCGGTTGAATCAGCCACTTTATAGTTGATCAGGCTATTGCCTTTATCAAAGTACGGCTTTAGTAGTTCCTCTGTTTCTACATCTTGTGGGATTTCTTCTTCATAAAGGAAATATTCACTCTTTCCATCAACCTTTACTTTGTGCTTTAAGTTAATAGGAATTAAACGATAACTTGTTAAATTAACGCTATCTCCTTTAATCACGAAATCAGCACGTCCTACGAATCGTCCCCATTCTTGAGCTTGCATGATCCAAACATCGTTCTTTTTATCTGGCCAACATTCATCTCCAGGTTTAAAGCTATCTTTCTTCATGAGATCAATTGAATAGCACACAACATTTTGGGAGTGCCCCCCAATGATTGCGTCTACGGTGCCTGGTGGCAAACTTTGTGCTAACTTAACATCACCGTAAGCATTAGATCCATGGTTACCGTTCTCATAATGACCCATATGGGTTAAGCCAATGACGACATCTGGCGATGACTTGTCTAATTCACTTTTAATATTCAGAAATTCATCTGCTGGATCCGTCATGCTATACATATTTTGTAATGATGACGAACCAACTCTGAGTGTATCGGTTGTCGTTAGCCCTACAACAGCTACTTTTAAATGATCAAAGTTAAAAAGTTTATAGGGAGCAAAAAGGCGAGCGTTTGTTTTCTTATCGTAAATGTTTGCAGAAAGGAATGGCACTTGAGACCAGATCTGCTGCATTCTCATGACGCCATATGGCACATCAAATTCATGATTGCCTACTGCCATGGCGTCATAACCTAATTGCTTCATTCCTAGAAAATCTGGTTTTGCATGTTGCATATCAGATTCAGGTACGCCAGTGTTGATATCCCCACCAGATAGCAGGAGAACTTCTCCACCATTGGACTTTACTTCTGCTCTGATCGAGTCTATTAAAGATTTTCGTGCAGCCATGCCTAATTGGCTATTATTATCTTTCCAAAAACGTCCATGATGGTCATTTGTATGAAGGATAGTCAGGTGCTTTTCTTGAATCTGTTCTGCGAAAGAAATCCCGGAATATAACAGTCCAAAGCAACTTAAAGCAGCGAGTAATTTAGGTGTCATAATTAGTCCTCCAACCCAGTCACTGACATCAGCACTAATTGAGTTTTTTGGTGAGGTTGAAAGTTATTATCTGCGGCAAACAATAGAGTGTCTTTACCGTTAACTTTTGGTCCGAACGCTAACCCTTCATAATTCTGTTGGCTTTCAACAAAATCACCAAAGTTGAAAACAAGCTCTTTGCTAGCTGGAGTGATTGGATTTGGCGCATCTTTAGCACTAATGTTTTGAGTACCTAAGATATTCGTTGCTTTTGACAAGTTAGCTTTAAAAACATTAACGTCGAAATTGAAACAGCAGAATCCTTCTTTAACGGCATAACCGTTACGTTCAACAACGAGTAACTTATTATTGTTGATCGCTAAAATTTCTGAGATACCATTGTCATGGATGCCGAAGTCGCTTTGAACATTAATGCGGTCAACGATATAGGTATATTCAGAAACTAGCTTCAAGTTGGAATTTTTATCAACAGCGAATTTTAAAATTCGGGCTGCTGATGGTATTTCTGTTGTGGAAACCGAGCCGTCTTGTGCGAGAGCCGACTCTGTAGCGACAAATAGTGTACTACCATCTGGCGATAGGCTCATTCCTTCAAATGATTGGTTTTTGCGGAGACCTGAAGTTTTACCATCACCTAGAAAATAACTAGGAAGTAGTGAACTGAAGTCTTTAATAAATTTTCCATTGGTATCGGTGTTGATCAAAGTATGGCTACCTTCAGAACCCCACACTAGGCTACCATTTGGTAGTAATACTATGGATTCTGGGTCTTTCTCATTCGCGCCATAAGGAGTATTTTTGTCGTTCTTTAAGATGACTGTCTCGTTGATACGAATAGAAGAATAATCCTTTGAGAAAGAGCCTTTGTAGAAACGACTTAATCCTTCATCGGGTCTAGAGCGAGAGTCGGTCAAGGCGATAAAATCAGTAGGAGATGTCATGACAATATCTGAAACCCCGCCAATCTCTTTGGTTTTTATATCTGCCTCTGAAGTACCTTTTACTGTGTGGTTGTCTAAAAGTGTACCTGTGGGTAAGTCATAAGTATGTAGCAAAGAGACTTCAGTAGTAGCTAAGGCATTAACAGAATAAAAACTTGAGCCGATGGCGAGGGGGTAGAGTATGTGAGAAAATTTCATAAAATCTTCCTTTTAGAATACGATTTATTAGACTTAAAGTTAAATTACCAAGAATAAGTTAGGCCTACACGGTAGCGGAGTTGGCGCTCATCTGTTGTTTTGCTTGCTCGTTTATCGGCTAAACGGAAGTACGGCTCCCAAGAACCAAGTTTGTAGCCAACTTTGAGATCAAGTGCATAGTCTTTTTTACCATTGTTCCAAGTGATGTAATCGTTGTCGTAGTAAACACCATTAAAAGTAAAACGTAGATCTGTACCTTCAGGGTTATATTTTAACCACACATCGTATCGTTCGTTGTTACGATCCGTATTGCCGTATGCTTTTGAATCACTTGTTGCTTTATCCATGTCATAGCGGTATCGGCCAGACAAACGCCACTCTCTAGAAAAATCGTAACCTACAGTCATACCGAATTCGTAAGTTGACCACCATTTGCTGCTGTCTAACCAAAACATTGGCTCTAGCCAAAATTTCTTATCATCTAGAGGCTTGAATTTGTAGACGATACTGAGGCCCATACCGTTATTGGTAAAGCTAGAAGGGTCCCAAGCGTTCTCTTCACCTTCATTCGTTGCGTATCGAAGTTCACCCAAAACGCCGATGCCATTACTAAAAAAATTTCCCATCATAACTCGGTCGTAATGTTTGGCATCTTTATCTAAATATTCGTGACGATAGTCGATGAAACCATGAGGCCAACCATCAGCAGTTGCAAAAGAACTCACTGCGGTTGCACTCAGGGCTAAGAAAGACACTGCTAAATTGCGATTCATAGAACACTCCTTGATTGTATTTTTTGTTTCTTAGTATTGGTTCGGACCAATTTTAATTATAGATGATTGTCTTTTATTAGAGATAAAATCAATATTGTTTATGAAACCTGTACGAAAAATGTGATCTTGCTCATTAAGTGAGCATTTTTCATTTTAAACTAATTAAAGCTTGTCTTGTTTGGGGTTTAATACGATCGTTGTCAAAAATTTGTATCTTCAAAGTTGTCATTAAAATTTTTTGTGAAATTATTAAAGGTACGTACCAATATAGTGAGACGAAAAATGAAAAAAAATCTACTTTTAGCTACTTCTATTGCTTTGGGTTGCGCTATGCCCGCTATGGCTGCTGATTATTCTGATGGCATCTATAAAAATGATCACCGCTGGTTCAAGTTCAACTACATGTATGCGAACAATGAACTGCCCGGCGAATCAAATCATGATTACATTGAACTTGAGTTTGGAGGTAAGTCAGGGATCTTTGATGTTTATGGTTACTTAGACTTGTTTAATCCGTTTGATAAGAAGAGTAGCGATAAGTACAACGAAGAAAAAATGTTTGTAAAAATCGCACCTCGTATGTCAATCGATGGGTTAATTGGTAAAGATTTGTCAGTTGGTCCAATTAAAGAGTTTTTTGTTGCAACAGAGCTATCATCTGGTGGTGGCGGTCATGCCGTTGGCTATTCACCGTATGGTGGATTAGTTGGTTTAGGTGCTGATATTGAAGTGCCATTCATGGGCGTCATGGGGTGGGCGCTACAAGCCAAGTATGATATCAACACACGTGATTTTAATGGTTATCAAATTGGTACTGCATGGTTTAATCCACTAGTGCATTTTGATAATGGTTCTTTCATCGCTTACCAAGGTTATGGTGATTTTTCGTTTGGTATGGATGACAGCGATTCTGCAAATAACTCAGCGACCAGTGCTTCTATGTTCAACGGTATTTACTGGCATAATAACAAGTTGTCAGTTGGTTATGGTCTGAAGTTGTTTAAAGATATGTATGGATTAAAAGATGGTGGCTTCGCTGGTAAAACTACAGGATTCGGTCACTACTTTAGCGTGGGTTACAACTTCTAATTTTTAAACCGTTTACCCTCAAAGCAATGCAGCCCTTTAAGTTAAATCTTAAGGGGCTTTTTTTGTGTGCTTTATCTGCTGTGTTCTTCGCTTCCACCATTTGTGTGATCTGGTTAAAGAAATAAGCTATCCGACAATAAAGCGCTTGATTGGTACGTACCATTTGATGTATTTTGGTTTTATCAACTGACCTTAGTTACAATATGCTCCTAATTTATGGAGGAGACCAAAGACATGTCAGAAAGTGGAAAAGTGGCGAAGTATGTTTTATTAGCCCAAACGCTCAAGCGTAAGATAGATGAGGAAGAGTGGGTTGAAGGAAGCGCTATTCCTACTGAGCGTGATATTAGCGAAAATTTTGACGTGAGCCGTTCCACCGTGCGTAAAGCGATTTTGCTGATGACGGAGGAAGGTTACTTAAGAAGTGAGCATGGAAGTGGCACCTTTGTGATGCCACGAATGACAAGAGAGCACCTATATTCGCTGCATAGCTTTAGTGATGACATATCTTCGAAAGGAGAGATCCCAAATCAACAAATTTTGGAAATGGTTGTAGTAAGCCCGGCTGACTTCTTAAGAGAAAAATTGGGTTTGCAGGCTGGCAGTTCAAAAGTGCAAAAAATTAAGAGATTGCGTTTTTCCGGTACTACTCCAATCGGTATCCATACTGCGTTTTTGCCTTTAGGAGATATGAAAGCTTTAACCCAAGAAGAACTGCTAGATTCAAAAAGTCTATACCGACTAATTAAGTCAAAATGGAACTTAAAACCGGTTGAAGCCGTGGAATCAATTAGTGCTCGGCTACCATCACCTACTGAATGCAGTTTATTAGAAATACCAGCAAACGAAGCATTGATAACTTGTTGTCGCATAACATTTTCGTCGAAATATAAACCGATGGAATATGTTGAAATGGTTTATCCATCAAGTAGATATAACTACAAAATTAGAATAAACCGAAGTTCATTCCAATCGTAACAAAAACTTCTGAATGGAGAATATTATTATGTTCAAACTCAACGCTTATACCAAGTTCATCGGTGGTGCCGTACTTGCGTGTGGTCTTTCATCTGGCGCAATGGCTAAGGATTTTAGTGCTGTTTACTTTGTTCATGGAACGCTAGGTGACAAGTCTTTCATGGATTCAGCCCAGCGTGGTATGGATATTGTGAAGAAAGAACTGGGTGTCAAAACGAAAACGGTTGAAGCTGGCTTAGACAGCACACAGTGGGAAAGCTCCTTCCGCGACATCGTTGAGTTTGAAGATTATGACGTTTATATCGCTGTAACCTATCCAATGGCTTCGACCGTTCAAGAGCTTGCACAAGAATATCCAGAGAAAAAATTCGTTCTCGTTGATGCGACTGTTAACTACGATGCATGTTCTAACAAATGTGACAACGTATATTCATTACTGTTCAAACAAAATGAAGCATCATACTTAGCAGGTGCTTATGCGGCAGAAATGACAAAATCAGATGTAAGTCTGATGAACAAAAAGTCTAAAGTTGTAGGTATTGTCGGTGGACAAGAAGTTCCTGTAATTAAAGATTTTGTCGTCGGTTTTGAACAAGGCGCGAAAGAGATAGATCCAGAAACGAAAATTTTAGTGCAATACGCAAACAGTTGGACAGACCCAGCTAAAGGAAAAGAAATTGCTAAGGCACTATATGGTCAAGGAGCGGATATTGTGTTCTCTGTTGCAGGTGGTACTGGTCAAGGTGTGTTTGAAGCTGCGGCAGAAAGTAATAAATATGCGATTGGCGTTGATGCCGACCAGTCTCAGCTACTTCAAGAATCAAACCCTAAACAAGCAAGTTTAATTTTGACGTCTGTATTGAAAAATGTAGATGCTGGTCTGTCTTTTGCCTTAAACAAAGCATATGAAGGTAAACTTCAATACGGTATCGCAGAATATGTTGGTGTGAAAGAAGGCTCTGTTGGATTGGCTAAAAATAACGTTTATAAGCAAGCAACTCCAAAAGATATTCAAGTCAAAATTGATGCAATAGAAAATGATATTATCAACGGGAAAATAAAAATCAATTCTGCATTTAAACACTAAATTTTAAATATATATTAATAATAAAACCTAATAGCCACAGTACTGTGGCTATTGGATCGGTACGCCTTATGAATGATTTTTTAATAGTAGATAATATATCTAAAACGTATGAAAACGGTGTGGTTGCGAACTCAGATATTAGTTTTACCGTAGCACAGGGTGAAATGCATGCTATCTGTGGAGAAAACGGCGCTGGTAAAAGTACACTAATGAAAATGCTGTACGGCATGATTAAGCCAAGTAGCGGTTCTATATACTACAGAGGCAATAAACTAGATTTAAATGGTCCTAAAGAAGCAATTGAATTTGGTATTGGAATGGTTCACCAAGAGTTCATGCTTATTCCATCATTCACTGTTGCTGAAAATATTACGCTAGGTAACGATATTTTAAATGGCAACTTACTAGATAAAGAAGCTGCTATTGAAGTAACCAAGCGTCTTTCTGAAAAATATAATTTCCAAGTTGACGCTGAAGCTACGGTGGAATCTATCCCTGTAGGGATGAGACAGCGTGTGGAAATATTAAAAGCACTCTATCGCGGTGCTGACTTACTTATCCTCGATGAACCTACTGCTGTACTTACACCTCAAGAGAGTGAAGAACTATTTGCTTCGTTAAAGCAGCTTACTAGAGAGCAAGGAAAGTCGATTATCTTTATCACTCATAAACTTAGAGAAGTGACCTTCGCGTCTGACAGAATTACAGTTATCCAACATGGGCGAGTTACTGGTGGTTTTGACACGAAAGACGTTAACGAAGAACAAATCGCGGCTAAAATGGTCGGTCGAGAGATCGTAACGCAATATGATAGACCAGCTGTTAAACGAGGTGCTAAAGCACTTGAAATTAAAAAACTAAATTATACCGACTCCGCAGGAATCCCAAGACTAAAAGGCTTAAATCTAGACCTTTATGAGGGCGAGATTTTAGGTATCGCAGGTGTTGAGGGTAATGGTCAAACTGAACTAGCTCAAACCATTGTAGGTTTAAGCCGAGCAAACTCAGGTTCTATCAAGTTTTATAACCAAGAAGTTTTAGGACTTACACCAAGACAAGTTCGAGACTTAGGTATCGCACATGTTTCAGAAGACCGCAAAGGTGATGGCACTGCGGGTGACGCTTCTATCCGAGACAACATTATCATTGATAGATTTCATCACAGAGCATTTGGCAAATTGGGTTTAATTAACATGAAATTTGCCAGAACTCACATAGATGAATTAATAAAAAGATTTGATATCAGATGCCACAGTCAAGAAACAGCAATCGGCTCTCTTTCTGGCGGTAACATGCAGAAAGTTGTTATTGCACGTGAAATATCTTCTGAACCAAAAGTACTCATTGCTGCTCAACCAACACGTGGCGTAGATATTGGTGCTTCGGAATTAATTCGAACTGAATTGTTGAAACTAAGATCAGAAAAAAAATCCGTTCTTTTATTTTCTGCCGACCTTGATGAAATACTCTCTATTTCAGACCGAATAGCTGTTGTTTACAAAGGTGAAACTGTGGCTTTTCTTGATAATAAAAATATAGATGAAAAAGATTTAGGTCTTTATATGCTTGGTTTAAAAAAGGATACATCTAATGAATATTAAGTATTTATTTGAAAACAAAGTGATTAGAGAACTATCAAGAATATTTACCGTAGTATTCGCAGCAATATTAATCGGTTTTATTATTACTCTATTTATTAGCGAAGATGCCTTCGGTGCGTTCAAAATTTTATTGACTGGTCCTTTCCCTAAAATTTCATTTGCTGATGGTGCGTTGCACTTAAAAGGAATGAGTCGTACGGGATCTTGGTTGATTGACTTCACGACATTAACACTACTTGGGCTTTCTGTTTGCTTAGCTTTTAGAGCACAGCAGTTCAGTATGGGGGCGGAAGGTCAATTATTCCTTAGTGCTTTGGTGTCGGCTTGTGTGGCTATTTATATTGATGGTCCAAGTTTTTTTGTTATTCCATTAGCTTTGGTCGCAGCAGCAACAGTTGGGTTTCTTTGGGGACTAATACCTGGATACCTAAAAGCGTACTTGAATGCTAACGAAATCGTAAGTACGTTGATGTTAAATGCCATTGCTGTGCAGCTATATAGATATGTCCTCGTGTATTACATGAACGACCCAAGTGCAGGTTATATCGCTTCTCAGACTATACCAGAAGCTGCGAGATTATCTTATATCTTGGATGGTACTCGCCTAACGTCGATGTTTTATATCATGGTTGCTGCTGTAGCATTTGTGATTTTGCTTGTATATCGCTCTAAGTTTGGATACCAGCTAAACATCATCGGTATTAATGAGCGTTTCGCTAAATATGGTGGTATTACTACTAAGCGTATCGTCATGCTTACGTTTGCTGTTAGTGGTGTATTTGCTGGATTAGCTGGCGCTCACATGGCATTGGGTGTTACGAGTCGATTGAATTTGTATCTTGCTCCTGGCATTGGTTTTGAAGGTATTGTTGTGGCTTTACTTGCTCGTAATGACCCTCGTCTTATTCCACTTTGCGCACTGCTTTATAGTTATCTACGTGTTGGCTCTCAAATCATGGAGCGAAGCACAGACGTGCCACGTGAAATTGTTTTGATTATTCAGGCATTAATTATTCTTTTTGTCATGGTTGAACATATTAAGCCGTTTGCAATTCGTCTATTAAATAAAATTAAGAGTAATAAATTAAAAGTAATTTCTCAATTTGAAAATAAAGGGGTTTAATATGTTTGAATTAGCATTTGAAGCCATATTCTCGTTTGCATTTTTAGCTGCAACATTAAGAGCAGCAACACCACTTATTTTAGCTACCATGGGTGGGTTAATCACTGAACTTTGTGGCGTAATTAATATTGCTTTAGAAGGACTGATGCTTATCGCCGCGTTTTTCGGGGTTTTGTTTGGCGCATACTTCATGGTGTGGTTTCCAGAACTTACATGGTTTGCTCCTTGGTTTGGTATGCTTTGTGGTTTGCTTTCGTCAATAGTTTTAGCTTGGGTATTAGCATTCTTTCACCTTGAGTTGGGAGGCAACTTAATCCTATCTGGTATTGGTATTAATGTTTTGGCAGGTGGTGTGACTGTATTCCTTATGTTTATTTTAACTGGGGATAAAGGTTCTACAAGTACATTAATTAGCCCAGTACTTCCGTTATTGGAAATCCCGGTTATTAACCATATCCCACTATTAGGTGATTTACTGAATTCTGATACAGGTGAAGGCTATAACGTAATTACTTATTTGGCATTCGCTAGCGTAATTGGTGTGAACATTCTTTTATACAAAACCCGCTTAGGTAAAAACTTACGTGCAGTGGGTGAGAATGAAGAAGCTGCTCGTTCAGTGGGTATTGATGTAAAACGAGTAAAGTATAAGTCCATTCTATTAAGCGGTTTGTTCGCTGGACTTGGTGGTATTTATCTCAGCATGGGTTACTTATCGTTCTTCCAAGCCAATATGACCAATGGTCGTGGGTTTATCGCTCTTGCAGCTATCTATTTAGGCGCTAAACATCCGATAGGAGCTATGTTAGCAGCATTACTGTTTGGTGCGAGCGCAGCATTAGAACCTCGACTCGCTCTATTTGAAATTCCAAGTGAAATTGTCGCGATGATCCCTGCGATCGTTACGATTAGCGCCTTAATTATCCACAGTCTTCATAACAAAAGAAAACAACAAAAACTTGCACAAAAAATCCATAATTTAGAAGGAACAGTTTGATGTCTAAAGAGAAAATTATTTTTAACAAAATTAAAGGTTCATTAGCTGCTGCGGGTATGGGTGACGCTCTGGGTGCGCCAACAGAGCTATATTCAATTGATGAAATCTTAACTAAATATGATGGATTGCTAGAGAAATTCGTAGAGCCACCAAAAGATACATTTGCTGGTGATTTAAATGGCGTTAAAGGACTTATTACGGATGATGCTAGCCAAATGTATGTTTTAGCGGAAGGTATCATCAAAGCAGGCAGAGATAATTTCACGAATAAAGATTGGGTAGACTGCTTACTACGTTGGGCTGACATGCAACCTTATGCGAACTACAAAGGTCCAACGACAGAACTTATCGTTAAGGCGCTAAAAGAAGGTACTCCAACCAATATGATTGGTCGAATTGGTACTTCAGAACGTCAAGCACCACAAGTTGGCGTTACTAATGGTGCGGGTATGAGAGTTGCACCTGCTGGTTTAGTTTATCCTGGCAACATTGAGGCTGCATGTGAACTGGCGCTTAAAACCTGTCTTCCTTCACATGATACAAATATTGCAATTGCATCAGCATGTGCGATTGCCGCTGCTGTGTCTGAAGCGATGACTGAGAATGCGACAATTGCATCTATTCTGGACGCTTCGCTAAAAGGCGCTCGTATCGGCGAAGAATTGGCTAAAAAACATGCTCGTGTCGTTGCAGGTCCAAGTATTGAAATGAAGATTCAGCTTGCAATCGATATCGCAAGACAATGTACCGATACAGTTGAATTCTTGCGAAAAATCGAGGGTTATGTAGGTAACTCGGTTACTGCCCATGAATCTATTCCTTGTGCTATGGGGATCTTTGCCTTTACTAAAGGCGATGTAATGAAGGGGATTATTGCATCAGCTAACGTTGGTAACGATACAGATAGTATCGCAACGATGGTGGGTTCAATTGCTGGTGCTTTACATGGCTTTGATGCTTTACCTGTAGATATGTATCAGGAGTGGCTAGAGGTAAATAATAAAGATTTCGACATCGAAGGTATTGCTACAGGCTTAACTGAAATCGTAGTCGGAGCATAGAGTGAAAGACTTATGGTTAAATGAGAAAGAGGCAATTATGCCTCTTTCTGCTACGAAACATGAGATTGACGGTATACCTGTCGCGATTCGAGATACTGTTTCGAATTTAACGCAAATACGCACAGTTAGTTTTGCCCTAGAGGGTATAAAGAAAATCATACTTATTGGAAGTGGCGAATCATATATTGTTGCTAAAATGGCTCAAGTTTCAGCGAACTTGCATAGTGGGATCACTGTAGAAGCAGTACAGTCTTATGATTTTGTTGCGTATGAAGAATATCAAGCGGCGAACTCCGAAACACTTGTCATCGCTATCACTTCTAGTGGTAGATATTCACAAGTAATCATTGCTCTAGAAAAGGCGATTATCAACGGATTTAAAACAATTGCATTAGTTAACGATGCGGCTAAATGGTCTCGCCCTATCCGCCCTACATATATCATCTCAACGTTAGCTAGTAAGCGTGGTATGCCTACCCAAAGTACGGTCTGCTCTTTCATTGCATTATTAAATCTAATTTCGTTTCTAGATAACAGAAATGGTCTTACAAAAGAGTTTGTATTGGAGTTAGTGGATACGCCGAAAATTATCGAAAGGGTTCTTTCTAGGACAGAAGCTTTCTTCAATGAAGAACTCATTGATTTAATGATTCACGCGGCTGGGTGGACATGCTTAGGTACTGGCTATAGCTCGTATATAGCAGAAACTATGGCTAATTTATTGGCAAGTGGTCCAATGATTGAGGCGAATGCAATGCCAACTGAAGAGTATCACCACTCTTTGCGTATGTTTTTACCTCAGCGCGGAAAGTTATTCTTTATCTTTGATGAGGATTCACAAGCTACTGAGCTTACACGCTCAACAATAACAGACTTACTTAATGTTGGCGCAAAGGTATTGCTTATCCATCAATATGAAATTGATGAAACTTTCTTAGACTCTAATAATTTCATCAGCTTTAACTACCGTACAGAAGAGTCTTTCAGTAAAGAACATACAAGCATTGAATTAATGTCTATTGCACAGATGATAGCTTTTCTTATGGCGAAAAAAGCCGTTGCGAATGGCTTGGTTCGCGCACAAATTTGAGGGAAACCTATGAAACGATATGATGTATTAGCGGTAGGCGATGCAAATGTTGATATGACATTGAAAGTTGATCGTTTACCTAAACAAGATGACAAAGTTTTAGGTATTAAAATTGCGGAGCAAGTTGGGGGGACTGTCGCAAATAGCGCATGCGTCTGCGGTTCTCTTGGCCTAAAAACAGCAACCTTAGCGCGAGTCGCGGACGATAAACATGGCATCAAAGTCTTAGATGAATATGTTAAGTACAATGTTGACTTGAAGTTTGTGCTTCAACCGAAGGGCTATGAACAGAGCACTGCAATTATCATGCTTGATGACTCTGGTGAGAAATCATTGATATTTGTACCTTCAAGCAGCTATGAATTTAATGAAGAACTAGTGGTAGTCGCAGTTGCTAGCAGTCGATACCTTTACACTATGCCTGGAAATTTAGAAAAGTTTAAAGATCTGACGAAAATTGCAAAAAATAGCTCTACAAAGGTAGTTGTTGATATTGAACCTACCATAGTCAATGAAGATGGCGATTTAAACATAATTTTAACGGGTGCCGACTTAGTTTACTTCAATCAAGATGGTTTTAAGAAAGCGACGGGGCAAGACGCTTCTAAAGATGCCTTGATGTCGATGGTGGAAAGCTATCAACTTGATGGTGTAGTTGTCACGCTAGGTAAGGATGGTGCAATTGCTTTTGTAAATGGTGAGTATGATTCCTACCCAGGTTTTAATGTGCCAGTAGTAGATACAACTGGTGCAGGGGATACATTTAACGCTTCCTTTTTATATACCCAAATAAATAAGATGCCACTGCGTTCAGGACTTGAGTTTGCGTGTGCTGCTGCTGCAATCAGCGTTGGCTCTGTCGGTCCGAAAGGAAACGTTCCTACTTTAGAAAAAGTGGCTGAGTTCCTTACGTCAAATTGATAATTCAAAATATTTGTAGTAGGTGCTGTCTATGGCGTTGTTGCCTAAATCAATTGAACCTTTTTCGAGTCCTGTGATCTGATCCTTTATGATGGTTAGAGCGGTGACAACATGGGTAAGGCGAAAAAGAAGATAACTAACTGGGCGGAGTACAATA
>NZ_JBFRST010000019.1:69969-140710 GCF_041473705.1 Vibrio sp. 10N.222.55.B11 | reverse complement strand
AAGTGTCGTCCACCCGACAGAAAGTGGTTTAACTTATCTTCGCCGTCTAACTTGATGTAGCCAAAAACAGATCAAACTATATTGGAAATGAACAGACTTTATTGGAACTGACAAACTTTAATGTCCTCGGACATTTACAGTGGGAATCGCTGATTTATAGAAGCCGGGTATCGAAAGAAATTTCGTGTTTTTTGGCCGTTTTGATGAGTTTTGGATAACCTGGATGTTTTGTGTTGAGCACATAGTTTTGTTCGCGAGGCACAATCACCGATGGGATCGCCAGCGCCAAGCTTGAATAGCTCGATAACCATTGATCACCTATTTCGGCTGTCTGAAGCGGGGCTGGCTCTTCATTCCAGTTGTCCGGTAAGTCGTCATTTTCAAGGACCAAAGCATCGGCTTCATCCAGTTCCAACGTAAACAAGACATAATTTTCAAGTACTTTGGTATTTTTGAGATGAACCAAAATTTCTAAAATGGCAAGTGACTCTGACGCCGCAACATAAACCGCAGACCGTCCAATAGAATTCCAACGCCCTCCGTACAGTCTGGAGCCTTCGCCATCGAAAGCTGACTCTTCCCACTTTTCCTTTACGATTCGGTACAAAGTGATCAAGAAAATACCCCATGCTCTAATCGTCCAATTAGGTTTAGCACACCCTCTGATTCAGCAGTTGTGGCAACCATATCGATAGGGCGGCGATTACCCAAACCAACCACAGGGGATTTGATCCATTCACACGCGGCCAAAATATCACCTTCAAACAAGTTGATGGTTTGGTTGAATATCTCAGCAAAACGGTACAAACGATCACTTTCGTCTTTGTTAAAACGTCCCGCTTTCGATCTGCGGTTTAGTGTGGCTGGTGGAATTGTAACAGCGGTAGCCAACTCTTTCTTTTCCAATTTAGAGTGCTTGGCTAGTTTGTCAAAAACATCAAAATCCAGACCTTTATGAACAGACTCATAAAGGGTTACCCCTCGCGATGGAATACCTACTTGCTGCCAAAAGCTAGCTGGTTGTTTAACAGGCTTGAATGCTTGCATTTGTGACATAACAATAACTCCTTATCAGATGGTAGTGTTATTATGTATCAGATGATTGCGGTAGGCAAGTTTACAAGTACATAGCTTGGAAAATTGGAGAGCGACAAGTAAGTTAGAGCATTCTCTGCTTTATTTTACCAGAGAAAGAAACGCCGCAATTCCAACTGTCGGAAGACAATAGAGATTGAGAACATGAGTCGCGACGACATGCTGACTCAGAACTGGACAAGGTTCATCTAGAGAGGGTTTAAAAGAGGTAATTGCTCCAATATCTTGCCAGACCTAGCCTTGTCTTCCAGAGATACCGCAATAAATCAGTTGTTGGCCATGCCAAATAGCATAGATGCCAGCAGCAACTTTCGGGCCATCAAAGATTACTTGCTACAACAAGCGTATTTTGCGAATAGATTAAAACTCAGCAGTCGCAAGTATAACGACACTTTGGATACGTAGAGCAACCATAAAAAGACATACCAGATTTAGCTCCTCGCTTAGCAACACGCATTACAAGCTTAGATTGGCAACTAGGGCAAATCATAGATTCGACGCCTGCCCTGTGTGTTTGGGGCGATATTGATGGTTTATTTTGAAAGCTGCGGCCATCTTCAATCATATGTACTAGTTCGCTGCCGTTGACTAGCCACAGGCGCTTATCTAGAGAAAAAGTGACAGCCTCAGAAGTAAAGTCTCCTGAAGTTACGATAATCATCTTACTGGCATTGTTCGCGATCATGACACCGTACATTTCCCTTAGAATTTGCACACCCACTTTGCGAGTTTTCCAATGCTTACATTGTACAAGGCTTAATTCACTATCTTTTGTAAGCCAAATATCAACACCGCCATCAGATTTTTGAGCGAAAGACTGTTTGACCGCATACCCTTGAGACTTAAAGTATTCTCCGATGTAACTTTCAAATTCGATCCAAGTCAGGTGATTTAGTGGGGAAGTATTCCTCTGAATTTTAATCTGAGTGTTCGTCTTGAGATAGCTTCTTTTCCTCTGATATTGCTTGAAAAACGCTATCGGTGCGGGGATAAGAAATAAGAACGTAAAATATGGAGCCATCAAGGGCAAGTTTGGAGCAATAGCTTCAAAGATGAAATTATTGCTATCCACGGCCAAGCTAGGCAATAGATATGAAAGCCCAAAATAAATACAAGCAGAGAGCACTACGCTTAACCACCATGGAGCGTCCATTAAGTGCCATATGATTCCATCGTTTTTTCGTGCCATTTGAAGATTACCCGATAAGCGTTTAGATGCATTAAAACACAAGCGATAGATGATGGGTATAGTTTGTAAGGTGATATTTATCAGGATGATAGCTATTGATGAGCTAGGGCAGGGAAGGCAACGCTTGAAGTCGGATTCCTTGTTCGGAATCCGAACACTTCTAACTCATAATTGTCGAGTAGACGACATACTCAAGTCAAGATGACTGTGCCCACCAAGCGACTACAAACCAAAGCCTACATGACATCAAATTTGGGAGTGAGCGGATTTTAAGGCACTTTCATGATAAATTTGCCAACATGATAAAATCGATTATCAACCTCCAATTTATATGAATGACCAACTAACCCCAATCAACAAAGACCATTTGAAAAAACTTATCCGAGCAGAACTGGAGCTAACATGGTTTGATAATAAATCAAAGGCTACTAGGATGTTAGGGATCAACAGGGGGAGTTTCAGCAAAAAATTAAACCAGATTACAAGTAATGAACTTGGATTGGTTGAAAGCCTATAGGTATATATCAAGCCTATTAGGACACAGCAGAGGGCGTAGCCATCATTACCTTGAAAAACTCGGCAAGTCAGTAGCTTGGTCTAAATTTATCCCCGTGAGACATCACGGGGATTTACAGCGAACAGCATTATAGAATGGATAACTTTTGGTAGGGTAAACCAATAGCTTAAAATTGCTTTTGAACCGGGCAAGGGTATTGCTCTTTGAGCCCCATTGCTAAGTAATAACCGATAGACCCGTTAATGCCTGGTTTACCGTATTTTTTAATATTATGTTCAATTTGGTTATTAATCAGCTCCATTAACTCTTCGGTTTTCCATTCCCATAATGTTTCGCGATTGGCGGGATCTTTCATGGGCAAGCAATAATCGATACGTTGATTGCGAGCGTCTAAGCGCGTGGTATACAGATTTATAGTATCCGCAGCAACACGAACCCCAATCAATAAATCTCGATACTCAGGCCTATCCGGATGTTGATAATGTTCAACGTAGTAACGCATATCTGCAGGGTTCTTGACACTGATGAGTTGGTCAATTTTTGGAATTTGACTATTGGCTAAGCTCGAAAAAGAGCAACATGTGGTTAAGCCTAATACGATCCATTTATTCATTACTAATCCTCCATTTTATACTGTGTATAATACTAGGTTGTTTTGATATCTCACTTGAGTCGCTCAATAATTAACCATTATTTATAGATTAAGAACGGGTTTGATCCTACTGCTTCTGTGTTGGCTGCAAGGTTGAGGGGGGCTCAACACGGTTACTGGTACTCTCAAATTGCTCACGTGTATCCTCCACGATTTGTGAGTGGTTGTCGGGGTTGTAATAACGCTCTGTACCGCCGCGTTTCTGATGCTGCTCCAGCACCGTTTGACCAGTATTACCTAGAGCCTTGCCTTTAAATTGTTCCCCCACCATCGTTTGCCACTCGGCTTGGGTCGGCTCAGGGTTAAAGGCTTGTTCGTGCTCTTCTTGAGTGGGTACGCCGGCGAGCACAAAATCTTTAAACGTGTCGGTTGTTTTAAATTCTTCCCAGGCATTCGCGCGGGATTGACGAGCATCGTCGTCCTGACCCGTGAGTATGTACCTTGATTCGTCTTTCGTACGCCCGTTTTCAACAAACGCTTGGAATGGTTTTTCCAGTTTCTCAGTCAGGCTGGCCATATGACGTTGCTCTTGGCTGTTGACTTGACTGAGCGTATCGACCTCTTGTTGAGCTTGTGTCGTGGATGTTATTAAACCTTGTGTCTCACCAAAGTTCGCCGTAAAGCCAGTGGCGTAAGTGCCCATTTCTGTCTTACGTTCGTCGGCTGTGAGGCGGTTGCTCGCCTCGATGGTTTGGTTGGCACCAGAGCGATAGGATTCGATAGCGGCTTGCATTTGGCTTTGTTGTTCGTTGCTCATGCTGCTGAGCGTTTCGCGGTCTTCCTGTGTCCATTTTTGTCCCGTGGACGCGTTCACACTCCCATTAAACCCTACGGCGTCACCGAGAGCGCCGCTTGACAGTCCAGCGTTCACGTCATAACCGCCGTACGCAGAGTGTAAGAAGGCATTCGCTTTCTCATGGCTCCATCCGGTTGCCGCACTGACTTGCTCAGTGGCGGAGCTGACCTGCTCTAAGCCTTTTGAAGCTGCAGCAGTTGCACCGTGTCCATGAGTTAAACCGTAACCTTGGGTTGAAGAATAACTCTCTTTCCAATCGGCCATCAATTGAGAGCCACTTTGTGTGCTTTGCGACAAAGCCGCTTGTTGTGTCGAGAGGTTGGATTGAGCATTAGTGTGCAAGTCTTGCACCGCTTCACTGTATTGACTAGAGCTGGCGACATTCCACTGGAAATTTGACGCGGTAGGGCTGGTGTCATACACGGTTGTATCCCCGTATTGCGTTGAAAGCAGACCGTCTTCGCTTTGCGTGGTACTGCCGTGTTGTTTCAGCAATGTCGACGTATCAAACTTATTGCCATTGACGTTATTAAACGTGTGGGTCTGCATTTGCGTATTACCGTGGCTGATGTCACCGCTTGAGGCCGCGGCTGACGTACGGGCATTGGTTTGGTTTATCATCCCCGCCAGTTGGTAGTTTAAGCTGCTCATCATGGCCGCTGCGCCCTTGGTTAACGCCAAAGCAATCGCGGGGGTGGACATCATCAAGTATCCGGTAATGGAGGCGTAACGCGTGTTGACGTAATCAATGCCGCTCATGTTCGAGAGGGTAATGCCGCGTAACCCTTGTGTCGCGCCCTGGGTCGCCCCTTCTAAGAACCACATCATGATAGCGTTGAGGATGGTGAATATCATAGGCCAAGTGGCCAGATAGAAAAAACTGCCAACGTAGTTTTTAAGGACGGGCAGCGCCATATGTGGCAGCAAGGCAATGATGGCAATGATCGCCCCAAAGCAGACAAACAAAATCACTCCTATCGAGTGCATCATTGGAATGAACTCTTTGGCTTGCAGCCCAATGTTGGCCCACATGGTGGTGGTTTGCATTTGGTTGGCGGTGTAGGCGTAGTTGGCCGCGATACCTCGGTGCGTGTTTTCGATGTTCCATCGCGTCATGTTGATGACCATGTTCTGTTTTAAAATATCGACCGCGTTGTTACTGACCCCAATTAAATCTTGGTGACTATTCTCGATGGCGTTTCTTAAGAACGTTGATTGGATGTTGCTCTCTCGTCCCAAGATATACGCGCCCAGTTTATTCATGGTTTGATTGGCCTCTTCATCAAATTGTTGAGTGAGTTCAGGAAACGCGTCGCGGCAGGTTCTGTATTGACCCTGGGGGTTATAGAGCCCACGAATGGGGGACATCGATTTTGTGGCGAGAAAACCCAGCAAATCCGGTGCTTGCAGGATGTTTTGCATGGTGTATTTTTTGTTAATTCGAATGTCTCCGACGATGCAGTTGTGATAAAAGTCTTTCCAATAGCGTTGCAGATCAATGGTTTCGGCGTTGGCGCTACGAAGCAACGTGTATAAATTCGAACCAAACACCATGCCTGAGGAGCTGTAGCTTTCATCCTCTGTACTGCTAAAGACGATTTCAATGCCTTCGGTTAAGCCGTGCATGAACGTGGTGGCCGCCCAACCGGGTATTGCGACGATGTAAGGCACGTTATTCACGTAATAAATGCGCATAGGATTTTGCGCGTCATTGATATGGACGGTGGCTTTCATGCTGATAAGAAAAGTGGGGATAGCCAAGTAAATGAACATAAAACGCATCACATGTTTCGCGTCTCGAGACACAAAAAATAGGGTGGCACTGATGATAAAGGCCAGTTGTAAGGCGATTTCGATTAACGAGCCAAAGGTGTTGGTGGTAAAAAAAGTGGCGACGGCGTTCAAGGCTCGTTGTAATTGAGGGCCTGCGCCATAGAGATAAAAGTCTAAGGTCATTGGGGATCTCCTTTAATGGCCAAAGGTGAGGTTCGATAGGGTAGCGTCACTTGCCGATTGGCTAAGGAGCTTTCGTTTGCGTTTTAAGCGCTCAGTGAGGGCTAAGTACGCGTTCAATTTTGTTTTGTGACGGTCTCGAATGGTTTGTAAGTAATCCCTTGCACTGTTGATGCCTTCGAGAGTGCGATTGACGTCGGTTGGGTTAACCGAAGCGAGGTTGGTCATGGATTGATTGACGATCATCAGCATGTTGTTGAGATAGGCATGCAAGAGATCGGCGGCAATATTTTGAGCGTATAAATGGCTTTCTGGTTGTAGGTTGAGGTGCGCATCATCAATGAGCATTGCTAAGATAGGAATGTCACTGAGTTCAACAAAGCTCTTCTCTGAGTCGGTGATAGGTTGGTCAGATTGTAAGTGGGCATAGAGCGTATCGACGGTGTGGCGCACTTTGGCGTTAAAGGCTTGGCTTTCATTTAGGCTGATGGCGCTTAGGCTCATCGAAAGGCAGGTCTCGGTGTTGTCGCATCGATACACCTCCAAATCCCCTCCGGTCAAAAGGGCGTTAATGGCGGTGTCGTTACCCACTAACATGGCCGGAATGTAGCTTGGCGTCCCCTGCGCGTCGTAAATGACGGTGCCAGTGAGGCTTACGATAAACTCGGCGACCTCTTGATTGTCTTGAAGGTAAGCGCTTTTCATGAGCGCATCCCACACCACATTTAAGTTCACTTTCACTGCGTGCGCCGTGGCGTCATCGGTGTTGCTAGCCAGTGTGCTCTGGTTGGTACGGACGTTGCGACATTCGTGTTGCGCTTCTAACCAATCAGCGAAAGCGTTGCTTTGCGTGCCTAGGGTGGCGCAGGCATGTCGCTTGGCTTCCCCATCGGTAAAGGCCGCTAAACCAGAGACCGCCGATTGCGCTACTTGGCAAGAGTTCATCGAGGTGGTGAGGAACTGATCAGCAATGGCTTGCAGTTTGTCCCGATTCTCTTTGATGCTCGGCGCCCAAGTTTGCAGCGCTAAATCCACCGCGAAGGGCACGGCGTTGGCAATGACGGCTTTACCAAAAGCCACCAGTTGGTCAGAGTTAATATGAGAAAAGCCGCCCATAAAGGCGTCAATGCCACCGCACCCTGCGCTGACAGAAGGCAAGGTGATGGCGGCCAGTTGAATGTTTTTGATGTTGGTGCGAGCAAACAAACTGCCCGCATTATAGTAGGTGGCGGATTGACCCTGATAGGCACTTGGGTTCGTGATGTTGCTGTTAAAACTGCTGTCATCCCAAAAGCTGTTCATGGCGTCGCCCAAGCCGCCGGCATGAAGTGAACATGAAAGACTCATTAAGAGAGCCAGGAGGGTAGGTCGCGTCATTGTAAACTCTCCATGATGGCCACATCGGCGCGCAAGGCTTGGTAGCTCTTAAGCAGCTCAGTGTATGGAACATTGCCTTCACTCAAACGCACGTACTTACCATTGCTGACGTTGATTAAGAACGTGGCGGGCGTAATGGCGTTTTTGAGATCCCCAAAAAACGCAGCGGTGATGTCAGAGTTGGTCGGGATAGGCGTCGCGTAACCGGGGATGGGTTGTCCGTCAAAGGAGAAATCGTACACAGGTAGTTGAGTAGTTTGCTCTAGCCGCTTCATGGTTGGGGCAAAGTGGTGACACTCAGCGCACTGACTAAAATGGAAGAACACCAAGGCGTATTGGCCTGTCATCGCATGAGGGGGTTGCGCTTGAGTGAGGGAGGTTGAGGCGAGCGTCATCAGCGTACTCAACAATAACGTGCGGATAAAAGCGTTCATCGGGGCGTCCTTAAGTTAAAAGTCGCTGTCTTGGTAATTGGTCGCGACGTTGTGAAAGCGAGAGAGCAAGTCTTTTTGTGAAATGAAGCCGTAGGCGAGGGGCTTGAGTGCTTTGGTGTGGATATTGGCCAGCATTAAAGCCGGTGTGTAGCGCACCTGTACACGCCCTGTCTTATCAATACGGTTTTCATTAATCGTCTCAAAGGTCTGACCGTCTTTGCTGATCCCGACCAGTTCGATGTGGTACCGGTGGGCAAAGTCTTGGATTGAGGGTGCTAGGGTTTGAGATAAGGCGTCTTGCCCTTCGTAGATGAAGTAGAGGCCCCAACCTTCTTGTACCAATTGACGCACAGTGGCTTCGTTTTTGAGTTGGATACCTTGATAGTACGTCGCTCTTGCGGCTTGCTCTGTGGGGCGGTCTTTGGTGTACGAGTATTCGGGGTGTTCGTTGATGAGCTTTTTGAAGGTCATGCCCGTTTGCGTGGTCTTGCCATCGATGAATTTTTTCAGCTTCATCAATTTTAGATTTTTCTCTTCATCGGTTGGGTTAATGGTGGCATCGTTTAACGCTTCATCAAACGCGCGGTGGAACCATTGCATCTGCTCGGTGGCGCTCATCACGGTAGAGACGCTGTTGGGGGGGAGGCTCTCCTCCTCTTTGGGAGGGACTTTGGGCGCTTTGGTCTCGTTATACCAGCGCCACCCCTTGGGGGGCTCATCGGCGATACTGTGAAAGGCCAATAAAGCCAACAACATTAACGGTAGGGGTTTGATTGTTAATCGGTTAATTGAGTTGTTCACTGTTTTTGTGGATAAGTCCTTCATGGTGTGACCTCATTATTGCCAGAAACTCAGCATCTTGTGGGTGCGCGTGTGAAATAACGTCCAAAGTGCTTCATCAATGCCACGCTGTTGTTGGTGCCTCATCATTTCTTGCTTGAGCTGATGGAGTTTTCGTTTGAACAGAAGATGCCGAATAAGGGTGATGGCAAACCCGGTTGTCGACAGGGTGGCCACAAGTAAAGGGAGTAGGGGATCCATATCATGTCCTCATCATTGATTAAGTTAATGGCGATAAGCGCTGTGTAATCGCTCTTGGATTTCTGTGGCCGAAGGCAGGTTGGTGTTGCCGTGCATGTCGTCGTAGAAGTCCGAAAAGTCGAGGCGTTCAAAATCTATGTCTTGAAGCTGCTCGGGGGTAAGGGCGCCGCAAATGGGGTGTTTGGCGGTTCCCAGACTGATGCCAAGTTGACCTTTCGAGCCTTGCTCTTGGATGATGCGCGCCAATTTGCTATCAAAGACGCAGTAGGTCTTCTTTTCCCGGATACACGCGCCTAAGACCTTTTCTGCGCAATAACGGCCAAGGGCTATCGTAATGCCTTGCTCTTTGGCTTGACCGAGCGCTTTCTCTTCATCATTGCATTGGGCTATGCCAATACTCGTGCCCCAACCGCCGTCTTTACAGCAGTCGGCAAAACCAAAAGCGGCGTCTGTGCACTTCATGCCTTTGCCTGTAAATATCTTCGGTGGGTTACCCATACCGTCAGCGGCTTCTGCGAGCGCGGCTAAGGCTGAGGTGCTTTCATTAAAGCGGTTTGAAGTGGTCGCCATGGCTTCAAAGCAATCGCCATCCAGACAAAAGCTCTCTTCTCCACAGATTAATTGGGTGGCACTGCAGCGCCGCTGTGGGCAGGATTTATTGACTTTCTCCTCAATGCACACACCGTTTTGCTGGAGGCTGCAATGGGTTGACGTCGTGGTGCAATCGGCGGGCAGGACGTTGCACGTATTGGGTCGAGTGCATTGGTGCTCAACCCGATACTTCCAGCAATCAAGCGTGGTCGGTATGCCATTAATGATGCGGGTGGCTCGACCTTCAATGCATTGCTGGCGAGTGATCTTGCATGAGTTCATCAGGTTGCATTCTGTTCGCCAAGTAATGTTGTTCTTGATGCAGTTCCCTCCGGATAAGGAGAATCCGTTTGAGCAGCTCAAGGTGACTTTTTTCGTTTGTGTGGTGGGGCGACAAATCTGGTAGCGTTTATACCAGGATTCGTTACTTTTCCAGACAATGTGGTCGGTCTGTTTTAAATCGCCAAGCGTGTAGCCTTGGTTGGGAGAGACAACCTTCCCATCCCAGAAATACGTGGTATCTGACCCTGTAAACCCTCTTGTTCCCCCCGTTTGCCTCACGTAATTGTGATTATCGTGTCGGCATTGTGAGAGAGGGCGTTGGCAATTATCCCCTTGCTTTGTCCAGCCGGATGGGCAGCGGTAGATCACTTCACTAAGGCTCACGGAGGCGACGGGGACTTTGTCACACGGGACCGGGTTGTGAGTTGGTCGGTAGCATTGCTTTGCGATGTTATCAATGACGCATTGCGTGGCGTTGTCACAATCCACGTACTGATTAGACTGACCATGACTGATTTCATAGGCGTTCTCAATGCCAAGGGTGGCGAATCGATACGTATCATCGTTTGGGTCAATGGTGACACTATTATTGTCAAACCCCTCTTGTATCGCTTGAGCGTGTTCGTTGTTGCCAAACTCCGACGTGGATTGGTTTGTGATTTGTGCATCAGTCATCCCGGCTTCATCAGGCTGTCGGATTTTGCTTTCACACCCTGGATTATTGTCGCTGCAGAAGTCTGACAGGTTAAGCGTCATTTCTGAGTCATTGTAAGCCTCGTTCGGGGTGTTTTTCGCCCACTCCACGTTGTCGTAGAATGTGTTTTCTTGAGGGGCGGCAAGGGTATGAAGGGAGAGTAAGAGAGCAGCGCTGAAAGAGAGAAAAACAAAAAGTAGTGAAAAGGGCGAATTCAAGGGGAACTCCTATTGAGCACTTGTTTGGCGATGTGTCCTACATCGCCTTGGCTTAAAATCGTTAATGCGTTAGGAAGGGAGAGGTTGCCGTGAACCATGTCGTAATCACTTTGCGGGCAAGACGCTTCATTGCACGCTTCTCCAATGGCCACAAACACGGGGACGTGGGTGATGTTAAATTGACGAAACCACTGTGGACTGATGGCAAAACCGCTATCAATGGCCATTTCTTCGTCGTCCGCTTCTAACAAACTCAGTATTCGAGAGGCTGTCGGTACCATGCCTTCTGGCAGTACCCCACGTATCACGAGAGGAACCTGATATTGCTGACTTTGTTTGAGTAGCTGTCTAAGCGCGTTATCTGGCATGGAAAGCGACACAAACACCATCACACCTTGCGCCTTTTTGTTTGGATTTTCCTGAGGCACCCCAAGAACACTCGCCAGTGGCGAGTCTTGCAACACGTTATCGAGGTGTTGATTCATCGACAACGCTTCTTGCTTATGTTGCTGACCTCGTTCAAGAAAGGTGGTCAGTTCACTGTGATTGGTTGGCGCTGCAATGGTCTGCTCTTGCTTGGCAAGCGCTTTGAGCTCTTCTTGAGAGTAACCCTTCTCGGCTAGTGAGAGAGGGCTAACCAGCAGAATAAGTAACAGCCATGAGGCTCTTGGGCTAAATGACATCGTCTCATTTCCTTATAAAAATACGCAATTACGTTTTCGCCAGTTCACAAAACCAAAGTTACCGCCGGTGGTTGGGTTGTCTTTACCTTGCTCCCAAAGTGACGAGGTGGTGCCATAGGGATAACAATGAGCGGCATCACCAATCGGTGCCGACAATTGATAGCGATAGCGACTTTTCGGCAAGATAGGCTCTGGCCATTGGTAACAGATTGCGCCATCTTCGCCCCGGGTTTCCCACACAATGCCTTGCCTGTGCATTTTAAAATTAAAACGCTCTAACATCAGTGTGCCAACTTGAGGGCCGGTATGAGAGTAAGCGCTATTACCGGTTAATGGGTAGACGCTGCCTTGTGAGCCTAAACACCAAAAAAGCGCATCAAAAGGCAAAACGCGCCCGGTGGTGGTCGCCATGGCTTCGGTGATGCAAGAGAGCTGCGTGATGGGGTGGCCAAACAAAATGGCTTCGGGGTTAAGAATGAACGACATCTCATCATCATCCCAAAACGGGTCAAGCTCGGTGAGGTAGGCCACATCGAAATTATCCGTGGCCATGCAGGCGGCCGACTGCATCAGTTGTAGCCAGTAAATCACCGGATATTTGTACCAATGCACGTGATAAAAAGCATTGCCGCTGGTTTTGCTGCTTGAGTCGTGCTGCGAGCCTCCTATTTGTTGGCTATTGTCATTACTCAACTGCATCCCCATGTTGACCATGCAATAAGGGACTCGCGTCACGTCCACCAAGGAATACGGCTCCCAATACCCAATGTTTAAGCCAATTTGCATAAAAATGGGCGGGGGTTTAGGACAATAGGAGATCGGCATGCTTGGGTTGGCGGTGTCAGGGTATGTCGAGCTAATGAGAGGCACACTGCCCAGTGTCATAGGAAATAGGCAGTCCCAACAAATATCAGACAATGGATTTAAGAAATGCCCCGTACAAGCGGCGGATTGAGCTTGGGTTTGCCAAGGAAATAGGAACAAACCAAGCAGTAATAACCCATGGGATCTCAAGGTCTTTCTCCTTATTTTGTGTTCGTCGCACTCTTGTTTATGGTGGTGAACGGCGTCACATCGATCTCTGTGATCTTCCACCGCGCTCCGTCTTGTTCAATCAGAGCGGGAATGTGTGAGAGTTGAAATTGACGGCTGTAGTGACCTTGTTGGTCAAAATAAATTCGGGCGTCAAACTCCGTGGCGACGTTTTCTGGACTGCCGTTGGTGAGGGTCCATTTTATCGGCTTATCTGCGCGGTATTGTTTAGCCCAAGCGCGCTGGCTTGGGTCGTCACCATCAAGAAAGACAATCACATACGAGTAATCGAATGATTGTTTGGGAATGTCGACTGGCCAAGTGTCGGTATCAAAAGGGTTGATGACGAGGCCTTTAGCATAAAGGAGGTTACCTTGTGCATCTTTGATATCGGTGGCCAGCTTTAATGATGGGTCGATGTAAAAGGTGTTGGGCGCGGTGGTGGCGGTCAACCCTTTAACGGGAGGGGGTCTTCGCACGTTATTTTCTACGTTCTCCACAAACTGCTGTTGCATCTTTGCGGTTTCTCCCGTGGCTTCTAAGTGTGTCAATCTGCTGTTAATCCATTGCAACATGTCTACCTCTGCAATAGGGAAAAGTTCGCCTTGACGCCCAAATTGTTGACTAAGAGCGGTGGGGGCGATGGCAAGTAAAGTGAGACCGAGCACCTTTGAGAGTGCTGTTGGTTTGATGAATGAATGCCCGTGAACAATCATAAGATCATGACTCCTTTTTAAGCGCCTCAATAACGTAATGTTGGATCTCGGTGGTTCTATCCGGTGCGCCGCTGATGAGCGCGCCTGGCACGATAATCACGAGATGGTGCGCTTGCGCGTATTCTTTCAAGAGCCGCCTGAGTTCCGTATCAAAGGTCGCCAATTGCGCGCTGTGCTCCTGATCGCTGAGGTTGGCTTCAATGAGTTGGTCTTGATATTGCGCTAACGTTTGTTCGATATCGAAGACCACGATTTGAGGGGCGGTGTTGAGCTTGACGGCCATCAGCGTGAACATCATCAACACTATGGCAAACAGGGCACCGACAAGACGTGTGTGACGGATGGATTTCATTTGGCCTCCTTACCATAGATGAGGGTGTTGAAGATCTCAATTTCTGGTCCGTAAAAATGCTCTGCGGTTTGATTGACCGCATCCATGAGTGGGACGCCTTGGTTCATCAAGGTTTCACAGTACTCAAACTCATGCGGCTCTGTCGAAAGGCACGCACGAGTAAAAGGATCGGCAAACAAGCGATGAAAGGTCGTTACATCACCGGTTTTTAGCATGACAGAGCTGTAACCGGCGATGGAGGACTTTTCAAAACTCTTGATGACAAATTGCTCATAGGGTGAAAAGTGTGAAGGATTGTCTTTGATGAATTTCGCCAATCCACTGCCTTGACGCAGAGTGATGTGAATGTCGGAGTTATTGAACGCAGCGAGCGCTTCAGGTGTGCTGTAAAAATCCTCAATCCCTTGCGTCACGGTGCAAAACGAACCCCCAAATTTTCGGGCGGTGCGATAACCGGTATTGATGAATTCTTGTGCCTGTGCATTAGAGCCAGCCATCAGAGACCACGCCTCTTCAATGATGCACATCTTCGGCGTTGAACGAGAGCCTGAAAGGTACATCTGCTGAGTGATGCTCGACATCAGCGCAAAAATCACCGGTCGCATGATGTCCGAGGGAAATCCGTCGAGTTCAATGGTGGTAAAGTGGACATTGGGATCCAGCATGGACGGTTTATTGAAGGTGTCACCGTAGATCCCCTCTGAGCGGTATTTATTCAGTTGCATGGCGATATCAGAAAGGCGGCGATCACCGCCTTGTTTTTCGGCCGCCGCAAACAGCGCTTCTTGCACATGGTCAACCAACGTCTCGCTTTTGTGTGCCTGCCAAGCCGCAATGATGCAATCACCGAGGACCGATTTTTCAAAATCTCCCATTTCGTGTGTGGGGCAGGCCATGGTCGCAAAGAGTCCGGTGATGGTGTGCAGCGTTTCCTTGAGAGGGTTGACCTGTTCGCCTTTTTCATCGGTATAGTCATCCCCCATGGCAATGCGTTCCAGGTGAGTGAATGGATTGAGGTAAATCTTCTCAGCTGTCATGTAGCGGCCGCCAAGCATCAAGGTGAGCTTTTTAAAGCTCTTTCCTTTATCTAACGCCCAGATTTTACCGTTCATGGCAAAGAGGGTTTCGGCGAGCTTTTGCACAAAGAAGGATTTTCCTGCCCCGGAGCCTCCGGTCAGGGCGATGTTGTAGTTATCTGAGCCACAATTAAACGGATTAAACCAAAAGGCTTGTTGGCGCATGGTGGGAAGCATCATGCCGCCACTGAAATTCTTTACGTCCATCACAAGAGGCAAGAGGTTGGCCACATTGCCGGTTTTTACGGTTTGAATGCGTCCAGCACGGTCGCAATCGGCCCAAAACCCATCGGTCATCATGAACGGTAAGGTCGTCATGAGCGCTTGGCTTTGCAGCATCGAGACGGTTTGTAAATCAATCCCGCCAGAGCGAAAGGCGTTAATGGCAGTAGTGCGATGCAGTCGCTCGGATTTTTTGTTGGTAAATAACGTCAGCGTCAGGTGCATGTATGCCATGCTGTTGATGCCATCCGACATTTCATCTCGAATTTGCTCGCGTTCGCTTTGCTCTTTCTTCGCTTGAGGGAAGAAAAATGCCATCGGGGACTTGAGTGTTTTTTCCAGCTCTCCAATGCGTCCGCCATTTTTGGTCGCAAAACTGCCCGATTCTTGATGGCGAAAATTGAGGGTCATGAGGTGTGGACATTGCACATTTTTGGCCACGCTCTTTAAGGACGCAAAACAATCGGGCAAGGCGTAAAGGCGGAAAGTTCGAGGTGTACTGCGTAAACCCAATGAAATGATCCGCGAGGTCACCGTTTGATGTTGGCGGTTACTAAAGCGAACGTCGGTGTAATGTCGGCGAGTTAAAAACTCGGTATCAGGAGAGAGGACTTGTTTGTAGATCAACGCTTCTGGTGCGTAGTCAGATCCGTGAGGGGCGGTTTGTGTGGGGTCAAAATTGAGAATGCCTTCGACGTAGTTGATTAAGCCTTCGGGGGTAAGCGGCGTGAGCTCCAGTCCAATTTGGGATAAAGTCGTGGTGAGCGCCTCTTTGCAATCCAACACACTATCAACATCGTCCGTACTGGAGACAAACAACCACGCGCTGTAATCTTTGATGTCAAAGTAATGCTTCTGACGATGAAAAAAGCCGTGGTGAGCCGCAAAGTTGGCGTAATCGGCTTCTTGTTTTGCTAATTCACTGCAAATACCCGCACGAGCGGATTTCAAGGCGGTATTTTGCTCAATCAAATGACTCACGTGGTTGTGGCCCATCATGGAAAAATGGTAATCCCATTTATGGCCAGGCGGTAAATCCATGATGAGACGGTTAAATGCCTCCACCATGTCGTCATTCGCCCCCGTTAAGACGCTCAATTTGAATCCAAATCCTACGCCCTTTTTGTTATGAAAGAGGCTGTGCTGCGCATCAAAAGTGCGGTAAGGCAGTTCAGAATGAAGGTGGTTATATTCACGTTTGGCTTCTTGATAAAAACCCTTTAAATCTTTTGAGACGCCCATGGCGTTAATCCTTCTTGATAGCCTGAACAGGGCGACCTGTCCAGGTAGACTCGTCTAACACAATGTAAATATCCATTGTGTCGAGGTAAGTGGTGGTGTCATCCGAAGTAAAGGGAAAAATCACCACCTTCCTAACCGTGTCTTGGGTTCGAATAGGATGGCCTTCACGGGTGCGTCTTGGCAGTAAGGTAAAAGGGTGGGAAGCCAGGACGTTAGCCTCGGCGACTTGTTGTGTTGTTGGGTGTGTCGAGATGTTGCGAATGTCATCCATGCTGGCGCAGCCGGGTATACCGCCGATTTTTTGGCAACTAAATTCATCTTGAAAGCCCGCAGAGCAACCTGCTAGTAGGCTAATAAGCAGCGCTGTGAAAAGTTTGATAGTCATAAAAGCCGACCTTAATTTAATTGTTGGTTAACTTCTGCCGCGAGAGGGTTGAGTGTGATGGTTTCTAAAAGGGTGTCTGGTTTTGCTTGCTCTTGCTCTTTTGTCTGATGATCAATATAGCGTTTGATCGCTTCCTCATCATCCAGAGGGAACCCTTTCGTAAAGACGATATTCACGATGCCCCCTGGATTGATTTCGATGAAGGGGTGATATAACTCGGCTAAGGCAATGTAGTAATCCGAAAGCTTACTCCCCACGTCCGAGGTGGCATTGCCCAATAAACTTAATCCCACATCCTTGCTGTTGAGGCTCGACGTTGAGCCAAGCGCTGAGGTTGAGGTGGTGCTGGCCAAGCCCGCCCCGGTCTCACCCAGTCCGGTTAAGATGCCTGAGATCCCCGCCATTTGGACGATTTTGCCGTTACGTAAAATCGAGGTGCCACGGATGCCATTGCGCCCAAAGTTAAAGACGGTGCCTTGAACGGGGATATCTAAAATTCGACCGTCCCGAATGCAGCTGAGGGTGTGAGTGCGCGCCACGCCGCGATTGGAAGAAAGGTCACCGTACACGCTCCCAATGATGGTGCAGTCTTTGAGGTGGCTCTTTTCTCCATTGGGCAACACGCCTTCATGCACGGTTTGAAACACGATGGGGGCGGTATCACTTTGGCCGAACGCCCCGGCATTGGCATCGGCGCCACCGGTGATTTTGGCGGTCACAAAGGTGCCCGACGGGACGTAATTGTCGACGGTTCGTTGGTACGCTGACTCTGAGGAGGCTGTCCAAAAAAAATCAAACGAGTCAAACGCTTGCCCTTGGTCATCAAACGAGGCCTTATCGGCTTTGCTGTATTGAAAGCTCTCTTTTTGCAGATCATTAGTGGCGTAAGAGGGCAAAGGTTTGGGAGGAAGTGGGCGCGAGCCAAACGGCGCAGGCTCTCCCATGACGGTGAGGTGACCGGCTTCCTTTGAGGGTAGCGATTGGGTTGATGGCAAGGCGATGGTGCGTTGCGCTTCTTGATGTTGGCGTAATTCCTCGCGTAAGATCTCGTTCTCTTTCTTCATTTGCGAAATCGTATTTTCGTTGCTCGTCATCAAACGATCGACGTCTCGATTGAGGTTTTCCATCTTCTCTTTGACGTCTTCAATGTCTTGACCTTGTAAGGTCAAGGCTGAGCGGTTGTCTTTGTCGGTAAAATCATCAGTAATGATTTCCCCAAAATTGGGGGCTGGCTCAACGACTTCTTTCGCAGTATCTAGCGAGGTTCGAGGTTGTTTAAAGGCTTTAAACGCAAAAAAAACTGCGACTAAGAGCGCAACGGCTAACAGGCTGAGTATTTGGTTACGCTGCTTACTTTGGTCATTGGCGAGCACTCCATCCTCTAAGTCTGACTCTCTAAAAAGCCACTGTTTCAATCGTTTCATTCGCGACCTCCTGTGATGATGTACAGATGTGTAGATTCACCTGGGGGTAAGGTATAACGGTCAAGTGAGGCGCTCCGACTGGCGTAACTGTAAAATTGCGCTTCGGTCAGAGTGACGGTGTCATTGGATTGGTTTTTAACTTGATAAATAAGCCCTGAGAAGGGGCGGCCTACAAAAAGGGTCTGCGGAATAATGGCCAGTGGCGACGTGTCTTTGGGGAGGATTTCGGGGTCAATCGGATGGACACGAAACCCTGGGATAGGCGTCTTTGAACGCTGCCAATGTATCATTTGTTTGGTGAGTTGCCCCAAGGCCAAAGGGTATTCGAGATCTTTTTCAAAGACACTTTTCTCTGCAGTAGAGCGAAGCGGAATAAACTCATTCACCACCGCAGGGACGGCTTTAGGGTTGATAAAAAGCGAGAAATTTTGACCTTTCTCTGTGGTGACGTGCGCGGTAAAAGGCAAGGCGATGTTGAGTTTGACGGTAATAGAGCCCGATTGGTCTCGTTGATTGGCTTTAGCGAGACAAAACCCTCTAGGGCAATGAAGGTTTAATATCTTGTCGTCTTTCACCACTAAACGGTTGGTGTTGACCGAGGATAAGGGCAACACAATGGTATCATTTTGCTCAAAATAGTAGGTCTTTGCGTCAATCGTATGGGCGTGGCTCATGATGGGTAACAACAAACCAAAAAAAGCATAAATCAAGCGTATTTTCATAACGGTATCTCTTGGGCGATGGTGTGAAGTTCAATCAAGCCACTTGAGTAATCGGCTTGGAGTAGATACGTCACGGGCTCAGGGTCAAGTGTGCGCCCCGCGATGGTTTTGTTGAGCGTGCCTTTGACCCGTATTTTCATTTCATTCAGGTTGATAGACAGCGTGTCAACTTCAAAAAAACTGGTGACGTCGTTCTCGATGATAAATTCGGCTTCTCGCATCAACTTGTCTTGTAAGCCGCTCCAGTATTTAGGCGGCACGTAGGTAATGAGTAAGTTGAATTGACGTTTAACGTTAGAGGGCGTGACATTAAATTTTAGGTGTATCCACCAATCGGCCATCATAGAAAGATACGCTTCATCAACCGCATCGCTTGAGATCGTAAACGCTCGGTCGATATGAGGTGGCACGAAGGTGCGCTTTTCCGCTTGGTTTTGGCTTAATAAAGCAAAACTCAACCCAGCGGTTCCTAAGGCGGTGATCAACACCACCGCGGTGAGGACGTAATTGATAAAGCGAGCCGCTTTAAGCGCCTCGCCGTTATGTTCATTGAGCATCAGTAAATCCAATATTTTTTTGTGGCGGGGGGCGTGCGTTTAAAAATGGTTTTATTCGCTGTGTCATCCCCATACCAGTGGATGAAGTGAATGATGAATTTGGGGCCGTGTCGGACTTTTAAGCTGCGAATGGTGAGGAAAAAGCCGATACACACGGCGACCGCGACCAACCGATTGATGTTGAACAACATCAAAAACAACAAGATAGAAGGGAGTATTTCATCGATTGGAAATCCGACTATTTTGACGTCGGTTTGTAAGTAGTTTGGAAAAGCGAAGAGGGTTTGTTTGTCTTGATGATCCATGGTGAAATAGGGCGAATAGTTTCGCGCTCTCCTTATGTGGTTTATAAGCCTACAAACCCTTTACCAACTTCCCAGAACACCACGCCAACGAAAAAGCCGATGATGCCACCCACCCAGTTCTTTTGCATGATGCCCACGATGATGCCGCCAATCAGGCCTGCCACCAGAATGTAGAACTCGCCAGAAGACCCCGTCCCTACCGTGTTGGTCACGGTATCTTTACCACTGGCAAAAAGGTCATCGGCGTAAGCGGGTGACGCACAGGCAAAGTAGACGGCCAGTAGCGTACAAAAGTGACGCCAATACGTAAGAGGAAGGATGAAGCGTGAGGTTTTATCTTTCATGTGGTTACCTTTAAATGTAAATAAAAGAGGCACGACATCGCACCGCTTTTATCAAAAGGGGTGTCGGGCATCTGGTGGGTTGAAAAATGGACGTTGTTAGTTCCCCATATTTTGGGGAATGCTTTGGGCCGCATGAGTGAAGGTGTTGCCGTTGAGCCCCATGGTTCTTCTCGATTACATTAAAGGCAACAAGGAAGCGTTTACAGACTTTAAACCGCGATTGCGACAGACGTGTTGTTTCCAATTTTGAGGGGTCATGATCGTGTTCTTGAGTTTACGATAATGTTTTTTGCGAGCATTTTTTGATGGTGGTGGCGTGAGTTGACGGACTGATTGGGTGTGTTTTTGAACCGCAACGAAATGAACGCCCTTCCAATAGAAAGGAAAGGGGAGGCGGTCAGTAAAAGGCAACAAAGCAGCAAATGCCATGTATTCACGCCCGACCGAGCCCAGTTCTTTGAAGCTGACAAAATCCCCTTGTTTAACAAAGCGGTCCAATAAATTCCCCGCCTCATTTTTACGACAATATCCGTATACAATTTGCATTATTCAAACTCCTTTTAAGGACATTGTTTTGCTCTTTTAAAAGAACAAAACAATGGGCTCTCTCTCAAGAGCCGTGCTACAAACTGGCTTGTGCATTCTTGTAGTAGAATGCGCACACCCAAAGGATGTGGTGTCTGGTATTCCCAAGTAACTCTGTTGAACCACTCAACCAGCGTGCTTAATTGAGTAGAAAAACAGCCTTGGACGTCGCCCCAGGTAAGGCTCCTGAACTTTTTAGGCATATTACGCAGGCCTGCGCCCATCTGCGGCGCTTTTTGCAATAGTGAAGGCAGCCACTCTTACGGTGATGCGGGTGTTGGTATGCAGATGGAATAAAAAGCCGACGAATGTGTTTTTCGACTTTGATCTCAAAGACTGCGATATCAACGTAGTCAGTATGAATCAACATCAATGGGGATGACAATGTTTGAAAGCATCAGCAACGCACAAGGGACTTGGTTTTCGACCTATCGTGAAAGAACGGGCCAAAAGGGTTTTCTGACGTACATGTTCTGATGTGTAAGGCGGGAATGGTTCGTTATCCCACAAGGGGACCTTGGTGGACCACTTTAAGTAAGTGATGCCACAAATGAGCAAAGAGTGTGGTTATCTTCTTTACTCCCGACGTGTTCGTTTTATGGACTCAAATAGGCTAAACCACGAGTATTAGTAAGAGCATCTTTTCGTTGTTGACTAAGGTAAGCTCCGTGATGTTTTTAGCTGAGCGCCTCACTAACCCGCTCGTGAGTATAACCATAATCTAAAGCCCAGCGATGGAGATCTTCAATCGACATAGGTTTAGCGTAATAGTAACCTTGATGTTGAAAGACGCCTCTTAATAAAAGCCCGTTAGCTTCAAGCTTATTTTCAACCCCTTCCGCTACTAGATTCATTTCTAACTGCTTAGCCATTTTAATATACCCATCGAGAACAGCGGATTTTCCTTCATCAATGGAGCGTGTAAACATTTTGTCTATTTTGATAGTGTCAATATCGAAATAATGCAAATAGGAGTTTCCGCCATAACCGGTACCTGCATCATCAAGGCTTATTTTAAGTCCTAATGTTTTGAGTAAGGCGAGGCGCTGACTGGCAAACGCCAAATTTTCAATCGGTTGGCGTTCTGTCAATTCAAGCGTCAGTTTTGAGTAGTCGTGCTGAAACCGCTTTAAATAGTGGTAAAAATCGTCATTTTGTAGGTGCAGAGGAGTGATGTTGACACTGCAATAAAACTCAGCGTTTTGACTCATCAAAGACGATAAGTCGAGGTAAATGGTTGTAATGAGATTTTCTGTTGTTGGAATGATATCCCCACTTTGCTCTAGATAATGGATGAACTTGCTTGGTTCTATGACGCGGCCATCAGAGGGAATCCATCGGAGTAAAGCTTCGACACCGAGCATTTTACCTGTTTGTGCGTCTACAATGGGTTGATAATAGGGGAAAAACTGGGCGTCTCGAACCGCTTTTTGAAGAGCAATTTCTTTTTTTGCGTGCCAATAGGAAACACATAACCAAAGAATGGTGAGTGAAATCATAAAGAGTAAAGTGGTGACCGGCCACAAGTTTTGCTTAAACTTCGAAAGCACTCGTGAGGCAGAGACGGAGGATTCAAAGGTAAGAGGAAGATAGTTTGAAGCAACTGAGTTCGAGTACAGGCGATCAGCATTGGGCAAACTGCCTATTTCAAGGATAGTGTAATTTTCTTTTGGTAAAGATAAACGAATAGAGCGTTGATGGTCTAAATCATTTTCAAGAAAAAGGTATTCCGTGCGTAATGGAAAGAGGAAGCCATATTGTCCATTCGAACCGTATAAATAGGGGGGATGTTTTGGGGTTGTGGAGAGAGAATAAATCGCTAAACGCCACATTTCCCCTTTTAATTGTGTACTGAGTAAGTTCTTAAAATTACGTTGTTCAAATTGCTCAACGCCGAAAGGAGAGCAATAGGTATAAGGTTTCTGCTTATCAAGATTAACGATGGGTATCGACATAAGTAGATGCGACACATAAAGCTTCTCTAACTGCTCTATAGTGTCAGTGGAGCATTCACCGCTAGCGACGCTGGCTTCAGAAAGAATGGGTTTTTCAAGCCCATATTTAATCGCAACAGAAACGATTTGATCGAGGTAGTCGACGTCATGCTTAATTTCATTATGAACTTGATAAAGACTGGTTGCTAATGAAGCCAATAAGCTAAACAACAGGGCCAATAACATAACACCAGTCTTATAGACCCATTGAGGGTGGGGACTGAATAAGCGGTCTAACCAAGGGTGTCTGGAGCGCATACTTAACTCTTTATAATTATAAATCCAACGAATTGTGTTGAGCTGTGAAATGTTATTATGCGGTTTAATTAATGTTAATTTCTATAAAACCTTTTAATCTGAAAGGGTAAGATCATAAAAGTGGAAAGCCGATCACTCTTTGTTAGGAAGTTTCAATTTTTAGGTTCTAAATCAAGCCTTAAAGAAAACACTGACCGTAATCTTGGGCCGCATTAAACATATGGCTTAAATGTAAGGCTTTCTTTGTTAAAGGGTCATATTTATGACAAGCAAAACAGCCCCTATCTTCTTTAGGATGCACTAAAGCAAACCATTGAGGGTTTTGGACATAGGTCTCCATTGTACTGTTTGATAATAACTTCGAACCCCCTATTTCATTTTTCCAAGAGGGAGGCACCTCTCCTTTATTTAAATCACTCTCGTTTGAGACTGTCCAAGATGTGCCCACAAGGAAGTAGTTAGACCAAACAGATTTACGTGATTGGTAATAATCTGACATTGCCTCGTTAAGCGCTTTTATATCTTTAGCTACTTCAGTTTTCGTTAAAACACCAACCCCATAGGGTGTTTCTCTACAGACTTGAGTAGGTTTACCAGGGAAGTAAGTATTCACTTTCTGAAAGGACATTGGGTTGAAAAATGTCCATTTACCTGATTTTTCAAAATTTGATAGGTTAGGAACATCAGCACAATCAGGAGCGTTTTCCTTGTGTTCAAATGTGGTCCAAATGAATTCAGGATGATTCCTTGTTTTTCGCACTACATGAATCCCGACCAAGCCCATTAGAACATTACTCCTTACTGCCCCGTCGATCTCAACATCTCTATGAATAGTGAAAAATTTTTCAGGGTTGTCGTTATTAGATATTAATTTCCATGAGGTTTTTACTTCAGTGGAGCCTGGGGATATTTCAAACGGTGTTTTCCCACTGTCAATATCGGCGACACATTGGCTATTGTTTAATCCGTGTTTGACGATGTCATTGTAGAATTTTTTATTGACACTTTGTTGATAGAAGACCGGATTGCCTTCTTGATCGTTCAATGGGAAATTAGAGCCGGCTTGAAGGATCTCACTTTGTACTAATCCTTGATCACCTTTATTGTCCCAACTATCGGGTATCTCTTTAAATATTCTGTCTTTCGGCATCATATTCAAGAATAAATCCGGTGTCTTGTCACTGGTATAATAAGCAAAAGATTGCCATGCAAACTGCATAAAACTGCAATTAATATCGGATTTACTCGTTTCTGTAGGCTCTTGAGGTAAGGAAGGGTAATCAATCCAAGAGGAGTTGCCAGTACAGTCAGGGGCTTCTAACTCTAACGATTTTTTATCTCTAATCTTATTTTCGTAAGAGTCATTCGATTGAAAAGCTTCCCCTATAATTTCTGTAGAATAACAATGTATTGGTGAGAGGAAAAATGAGGAAACTATTATTTTCTTTAAACAATTCATGATAATTATTATCATTCGTATTTGTATGGGTGGCTAAAATTACAATAGTTACAAATAAAACGAATCTAAATTAGTTAATAATTTAGTGTGACTCTGGAACTGCGTGTGTGCTCTGGAGTTGTTTTTGTCTCGATTCTGTCTACGTTCATGGGTGAGGCAAGCTGATTGTAAGAACCGCGCTCTATACAATATGCAACGTTATTAAACGTTTGACACCGATCTTCCACATCGTTAATCTGTAACGGCACTGGCAAAATCCAGTGTCGGGATTAGTCCCCCGCAATATACACCCAAGGCGCATAGACGCTAGCTTTTGCTGGTTTTTTATGTGCAGCTTCAGCACACCTGAACATAGTCGTTTTACTTATAAAACGTACTATCAGCATTATGGTGGGCTGGGCGAGGCAGCTTCGGCTGGCCGTAACCTTGGGAGCGGTAGGACTAACCTTGTTCAGCTCACCACCCGAAGATTAGTCCCTTTGTGTGGTGATTTAAAGATCATCCCCAAGGAGGCAACCATGCCAAATTTAACAATCTTTTCTAAAGACATTCGCACACTCGATAATTTGTATTCGCTAAACGATCTGCATAAAGCGAGTGGTGGACACAATCGACATCGTCCAAGTATTTTTATCAAGAATCAGCAAACTCAAGAACTGGTTAATGAAATTGAGCAAAGCAGTAATTCCTGCTTTGCTATAAATACCAAACGTGGCGGTAGTGATGCGGGGACTTGGGTATGCAAAGAATTGGTCTACTCATACGCAATGTGGATTAGCCCAAAGTTCCACCTAAATGTCATTCGTGCGTTCGACACTATGCCCACAGCTCTAGCACTTCCTACTCCAACTGTTCCGCAAGACCTATCCTTAAACGACTTAATCTTTGAATTGGCGAAGGCGAAAAACGTAACAAGCCAAAATGTTCATGTGCACTACAATGCCGTATTCAATACCAATACTTGGTCACAAGAGCATGGTTTTGAACACGCATTGGCAAAAAGAGTACTTAAACAAGACTTAGAAAATGAATTGCGTAGTCAAATCCCAGAACTGCAGTTACTCAAGCAGCAAGCGAGAGAACACGGGCTAGCATTAGTGGATGAAAGTGAATACCAAAGCTTCCAAGGCCGAATGCAAATGCAGCAAAAGCAACTCGAGAAGTTGGTAGATGATGTAATGGCGTTAAGCCGAAATCATAATTCGTTGATAAACAGGGTTATGTAAAAGTGGCGGCAAAAATGGCGGCATTCATTGTAAAACAGCGTTATTTATGGAGATAAAACGTCAATTACCACTGTTTTTATATACATTTTATTTTAATTAACCTATTGATTTGTAATGTATTGCATTCGTTTTTTCCAAGTTCTATCAAGGTCTTTTGCATAAAGCAGAATGGCTCGCTGGTAACTTTTGATTTTCTTACTCTCAGTGGTTGATAACAATAACTTAATTAGTAACGCCGTTGCTTCTTTGTGTCGTTCTAAGTTGTACAAACACATGGCATAGAACGGCTGTACTTCCAGTGAATCAGGGTATTCAGCCATGGTTCGCTCAAAATACTCTAACGCTTCAGTGTATTTACCCAAACTGCGATAAGTACTCGCCAACCCAAACAGAGCATCAAAACGTTCAGTTATGGAAAGATCCCCTTCCAATGCAAGATGATAATGTATAAGCGCTTGCTTCTCTTTGCCTTCATTATCATAAGACCAAGCCATGTATAAATTTGCTTTGGCTGCATATTGACTGTCATCCAATAGCGTACGCAGCAAAAGCCGAGACGCATGATAATTTCCGGCCTCTCTAAGATTGATGGCTTCGTGGATAATGGTTTCCATGTGCATCTCCTCTATAATTGACTAATAGAATGAAATTTATTTACACTCTGTGCTAACTCTCAAATCGTCCAACGATAAATTATCAATGATAAAATCTTAAACTAGATGAATAAATAGTAATAAAGGAATCCAATGTTTATAAGATTTATTGCCAGTATGGAGGAGGAAAAGCGAATCCAGCATACTCATGGTATCATTACCCAAGCACAAATGATGCTTGTCGACGGATTGATCCTTTACGAGTACCATCAGGTGCATATTAAAGAAATCTTCACTCAACTTAATGAATCACTACCATGTCCACCGTTCCACTCAAAGTCATGGCCAGACAATGCTATCTCTTGGTTTTTAGACTCAAGCGTCAAACATATATCACTCATGTATGAGCTAAAATATATATTAGAAGAATATGATACAAAGGTGGCGACATTACATTATTCAGACGTCGGCACCATTTTATACAGAGATGACTTTCAAGTGGTGGCTAAGTCTAGCCTCTTATGAAAAACAAAATAATATATTAATAATAAAATGAAGCTTCTAAAAATATATACCCTCGCAAGTTAAAATGAGAACTGCAACCCAAGCTCATAGCTCACTTCCGCCTCATCACGCTCTGCATATTCTAAATTTGCAACTAAGCCAAACACTGAGCCGAATTGAAAGACGTTATTCCACTTAAACTCATCTCTTGCTAGATCTAAGAAATCATGCTGATAGGAAACTCCCATCAACCAATGATTAGCTATTTGTTTTCTAACCATCGCTTGACAGTATGTTCCACGCTCGGAATATGGTGAACTGTAATCACTATCAGCACGATAGTTTACTGCTCCACAGGATAAAGAGCTTGCCATTGCCCCTCCCAAACGCCCAATGAGTCCTCCGCCAGCTTGCCAACTATCTACCTCCGAACTAAATCGAGTGAGAAAGTCTGCTCTTCCTTCAACGAATACGTAGTCAAAAACTTGAGCACTGACATCTAAGTATAACCCTCCCATCGTCTTATTCTCTGTATTGTCATACTTATCGTTAAGGTAAGGTTTTAACGCTCCCGACTTAAAACTAGCTCCTTTATAACCAAATCCTATATGAGAAAAATTATCAACAATCTCACTTGATGCAAAGCTTGAACACGAAACTAACAACATCAGAGGAACAACTTTAGTTATCATAATACGATATCCTGTGGCACTTTTTTGAAATGAAAATTTATTCTGTACATTGCATATTGACAGCAACATACGGAAATAAACTGTAACAAATCAATATGTAACATCCGATAAATTTAAACGCAAACTATGCGTTGCGTTCACATTTCCATCGTTGTCTTAAAGCATGTTTAAATTCTAGTGCCAATCCTATCTAGGCTGTCATACCAATTCAAAACATGGCTAGTCAGCATTTCCCCTGTGAAAGCGTTACTCGTAGACAGCAGCCACTTCAACGTCCCATAGACGATATAGTCTGAATACATGGGCGCATCGCCCGATAAGTATCGTGTCTTAGCTAAATAAGATTCCAGTACTCTCATCTTTTTGAGTAAGTCGGCCTTTGCTAACTCTTGGTTGTTGCTTTGTACATTTTCTAAGCTGTCCTGAAAGTGTTTCTCTCTAGAGGAACGAAAGTAATCTTTATCGCGATCTTTAAGCTTGCAGTAAATGTCGAAGATGGCAATTTTGGCGATGTCCGAATGTAATGATGCTGTCCACTCATGGAAAAAAAGTGCCATTAAACGCCCTTTTTCACCGCCAAATAATGAAGGTGATTCAGGGTAGTGGGCCTCAAGATAATCAGCGATGTTAAACGAATCAGAGAGCACCGTTTCACCATCTTTGATGGCGGGGAGTGTAGAAAACTGCGCCTTAAACTGAGCCTGAATGTCGACAAAAGAAAGCTCAGTGGTATCAAACGCTATATTTTTGTGTATCAAGCACATTTTCGTTCGCCAACAATAAGGACTGAATTTTAAGCCATCGTCCCCACACAGTTCGTAAAAAGTGATCATAGGTGTCTTACTCCGAGAGTTGCTAAATAGGTGTATTGGTTGTGCTGGGCACAGTATGTTCAATCTTGGTCGCGGTTCTCAGTCGAGATTAAGTGGGTTCTTTAACTGCTAGAATACCTGCGGCTCCCAGCAGTAAAGCACCACTTCCTCTGGTCACAGCGGTAAGAGGTAGTCGGCTCGCATCAACAATCCGTCTGGCCGAAAACGCATAAAACATCACTAAACTGAAATCAAGCAACGCCATGGTTGGGCACATCACTAAGAGTTGAGGGAATACGGGTAAGTCGGGGTTGATGAATTGCGGGAAAAAAGCCGAGAAGAATAGGATGGCTTTGGGATTGCCAGCCGCGACTAAAAAGCCAGAGTAAAACAACTTTTTGTTTGAGGCCTGTAAATCTGAGTTGTTGAGGTTTAAGTGCTCAACTTGTGCTGGTTTAGCTAGGAGTATTTTTAGCCCCATGTAAACCAAGGTGATCACACCAAAGACTTTGATGACAGTAAATGCCACTACCGAATTGGCAAGGATGACACCTAAACCCAAGGCGACTAACACCATTTGAATAAAGTTAGCTGAGATGTCCCCAAGGGCGGTATATAGCACGCGTTTGTGCCCATATCTGAGAGCATGTGCAATACCTAAAAATATGCTAGGCCCTGGTGTCGCGGTAAGAATGAGCGATGCCGCGACAAAGCCGAGCCAAAGGTGAAAGTCCATTTTTATCCTTAATTATCCGTTAAACACTGCAAATCATATCGCTACAGATACACTACCATACCAGCGATTACTCCAACCACATATTGACCAGAGACATTACGCCCATATTGTTCGTTTCTGTGCCATACAAGTTGTCCGCTCGAGTCACGGTGAAATGATTGCGCCATAGAGGGCAATAATAATAGTTCTGGATAAGCCAATCCTCCGCTCGATACAGTTTGTGCAAAAACTCTTGACTGTTGTTACTTTCCTGCATAAACATATCAATAAATGTCAATAGGCTTTGTTTTCCACGTTCAGGCAAGCAGAGACTAAACACATTACTGCAAAGGAGCCATTCGTAATATTGAAATGTCAGGTCGTCACCAAAAACGTAACAGTCATAGGAGATATCAATAGCAATGTCTTGAGACTGTCCTTGAATACATACCTGCCAAACAACCCCTTTTTGAGATAACTCATCGAGCAAAGGCTGTAACTCGCTCATATGACTGTCTATCACTTCAATTACCACCGGACGAGTCGGCAGTTTCATGTCGTGCTTGAACAAGTGAAATCCCTTATCTTGATGGCAATCCATCACGCTATTCGCCGCTCTTTTTTGGCTACCAAGCGTAAAACGTCGACTATGATGAACAATCCAGGCTCTTTCTTGAGCGGATAATGCACCGACATGATGATGAAACTGTAAAACAGTACATCCGCTGCGATCGATTTTTTGTGGCTGAGTAGGTTGGGATTCGCAATAGAGCAGTTCTGCCACGTGCATAGGCGCTTGAGGTTGGGCATCACTACACCAAAATTCTACTCGTTCAATATGGCCACCAAAACCAAAATAGTGGTTATTGCGAACTAAACTCCAATATTGTTTTTCCAAACTTTCGACTCGATATACCCCACACCCAATTGGTTTTGAAGCCTGATAATCAAAAATTGCACTGTGTGAGTCAGCTAACAAATGCAGGAAAACTGGGTCAGATTGACGCATAGAGAAAATGACCCACTGCTTATCTATGTCAATACCCTCTACATGACGAAATAGAATTTGATATGGATGTGGCGTACTAAGGCGCATTTCTATATTTTTTTTTACAAGTTCCGGTGTCAGTGCTTCTCTATTGTGCATCATTATGTCATTACGGATGCGGAGACGGATTTGCTTGTCACTGTAATGAAACTGGTGAGCGATATGAGGCACGATGTCATTCTGAATAGGGTTATATCGAACTAAGGTATCGAAGACGCTTTCGACCAATAAAATAGAACGAGCGGACTGTGCCAAATGAGGGTGCCATTCAGGCAGCATATAAGGGACTAAATACATCAAAGTATTCTGTTTTTTTAATTCCTGCTGTGCGTCCCCTAACCAGAGAGGTAAGTGAGCTTGAAATAGACGAACTTCGCCAAATTGAGTAGCTAGTCGAAATGCCTGATCTATTCTGCCAGAGCGAGCCATGCGCTCTAACTGAGTCAGCAGTGAGGTCTCAAAACTTTTTAATAGCGTCAATTTTGAGCGATGACCACGGCCCTGACCCGAAGCCCAATGGATAAGCCCAAAGCTTTCAAAAGAAGCCATTAGCTTACTCACGTACCTTTCTGAACAGGCCAGAATTTCAGCAAGTGAGACAATATCAACATCATAAGCTTCATTGCGAGAAAAATGTTTCTCGAGTTGCTTTAAACGCTGCAGATGACTCGTAGATAACAACTGAGAAGCTACCATGTCAACCTCAAAATTATGTTCATTAGATACAACGAATACCTCTGAATATGGCAACTTAACTTAAAGTTGTCTTCTTATAATTCCACGGGAGGTGATTAATAAAGGTGGATAACCTGACCGACTAGGAATCCCACTAAGAAAACTATCCCAGAAAAGCTCGGACGGCTTTGGTTTTGTCTCACCGCTATCTTTTGTTCTGGTTCCAGTAAGTAGTGTTTCGCGTTTAAAGTATAGAATGTGTAGTCTAATGGATTCATTGTTTTACTCGCAGATAATGACTCATGTGTTCATTATCTGCGAACAAACCTGAAATAATAACGCTCTCTTTACTATAAACAGTTCACCTTTTAATTAATGAAGTACAGTTCCATTTTTGCTAACTGCTACCAAACAAAATAATTCAACAAGCATATAAAGGCAAGTTAAGCAGAGAAAGCGTTTAAGACAAGTTTCTAACGCAGGTGTTAGGCGCTTTCTTGTTGTTTCTCAGTCCGTTTCTTCTGATTTTTTTAACGCTTCGAGTATTTCTTTCATACGCTCTGGGCGCGTTTGGATCCGGAACGGTCCGGTTTGTAGAGCGGGGGAAGTCTTGCTGCCATATTGTCGCCCTCCATCGATGCCAATTCAGCGATGAACTGGTGATATTCTTGAAGTTTAGACCCAATGTAGCCTCTAATATTAGTGTTATTATAACGCAAGTTTTCGTAGCTCTGAGGCCACACATTCTTATGGATCGCGTTGCTGGTTTGGTCGTCAACTTGAATTGCTGTGTCTATCCGTTTTAACAGACAAAAGAGACTGTTGAGATCTTGATAAAACGTGGCGGCGTACGTGTAAAAGCCTTCGTTGCTATGCTTGATTATAGCCGAGCGGCCTTCGTTCACTTTAGTGAGCGAGATCGTCAAGAAAACAGGATAGAAGGCCTTGAAGAAGCGTTTGAATACTTCGGGGGCGTCCCAAAAGAAGTGTTGTTCTATAATGCGAAAGCCATCATGATAGAGCGTGATGCATACGGTGAAGGTGAATACCGCGCTGCTCGCCATAGCCAAGAAATACAACTTTAAACGGGGTTTGAGCACCACTGGAGAAATAAAATTAAGAGAGTTACGTATTTGTATTTAATATCAAAAAACGCCTATCAGGAGAGAGGTTAGTTGCTTTCTATCGATTAAATAGGCTTCTTTTTTTTACGCTTCCTAATAGCAAGTACCAAGACAGTTAGAGCTCCATCTTCAACCTTATATACGAGTCATCCCCCGAACTTCTTACCCTGTTCCGTATGCCGCGTAAAATGTCAACTTAGATGCCCACAATGGTGCGGAGAGTACAATGACCACGAAAGAGTAATGTCCAATCTCTTTCCGACTCTCGTTGCCTTTTGGCTACAGCGTATTAACCACTTCCGCTGCTTCATCATATTGACCCCTAGCACTCACCCGACTTGTGGTTGTCAGGAGGAACGTCCTTTCACGATTCCGTTCCCGCTCAGTCTAACGACCAAGCTTCGTTACATTGTCAGAGCCGCTTCTTTATTCAGGCTCCTAGGGGCATCTGGTAGTACAGATGGTTCACTCTTCGTGGTGAACAACGCTTCATACGACTTCAGGTCGCACTGACATAAATGAGTTTCAAAAATCCTAACATTAACGATTCGTTAATAACTTATTATAAGACAAATATTACCAATTAATACGCCTTTGTACAGTGCTCACTTTGTCTGATTATGTTTAATGGTGCATATCTTATAAGATCAGTGCAACCTCTTGTATTTAGAGGTTTATCATTGAAGTATTGCGAAATGAGTAAGAATTACATTTTTCGAGAGTTAGAGTGCCAAATAACTAAGGAAGAGGTTGCTGAACTGTGCTTCAAAACTGTGAGGACTGTTACGGGTTGGGATGAGGGAAAGCCTATACCACCTGAATGCAAAAGGCTTATGAGAATGGCAAAAGGTCGGAAACTAAGTATTTATGAAGAGTGGGGATAGTTCAAAATGATACGCGACAGTATGGAGCTGCCGACAGGCCAAGTAGTGAGGCCACAACAAATATTGGCAGGGATTGCACTATTAAGTATTCAATCTGAGTTAGAGCTAAAAACATCAATAAAACTACTTAAACTAGCCAGAGCAATTGCCAGAATGAAATGATAAAAGCATTCACTCGCAGGTAAAAAAGCTACTGTTAAGTAGCCTTTATTATTTGTATCAATTCGTTACTAATTTGAAATCATTAACTAAGCAATCTAAATCAAACTCCGCAAATTTTAATATTTCATTACTGTTCTGATATGGAATAACTTTTACACCTAGTTCTTTCATTCCTTTTTGCACAGTATCAAAAGCGGCTACAAACTCTTCTTTTTTATTCTGAGGTCTTTCTATCGTAAATAAGAAGTTATCTTCGTTCAAAGCGTTTGCTTGTAGTAAGTGTTTAACACGAGATATCCAACGATCCCCGTGGTCAACGAGTGCTAAAGGAGTCGCTTGGTCAAATGCTAACGGCTTGATCGCTTTAGTTATATTTGCTTCTTTAGCTACTAGTGGAATCTTAAATTGACTGAAACCAGTATCAAGGCTTTGCTCTTTATACCGAATGGTTAAAGTTTTCAGCTCTTGTCTAAGGGCTTTAACCATCTGTTGCTCTCGGTATTCCTTTGTATCTTTAAAGTCTCTTCCGATATGGCGGCCAAAGAGTTGTTCAAGTGCAAGGTGACAATCATCAGTGATCATTGCACCAGTTTCACCAAACGTCATCAAACCTTCTCTAGTTCGAGTAACTTCGTGCATTAACTCAACAAGCTCTTTACCGCTTATATTCTTTGCGAAGTTTTGGATGTAATTTAATTCATCTTCAAAATTTGCTATAGCTTGCTTGTAAAGTTGCCCTTCAAGATCATCGAAGAAATCAGATACTCTTTTAAATCTGGCAGGGGCTAGTTTATAGCTTACAAATCCAGTCTTTGGAGCAAACGCAAGTATACCAACGTTGGCAAACTCTGATGTTTCTGCGAATGGCATAAAGCGAACAATCGCGAATTGTAAAGCTACTTTCATGATATGTCCTCCCAAAACGGTTCAGCTAAGAATTTCTTCAATACTAACGTAATTTCTGATCGAATAGTATCGATTGGATACATTTCTAACCACTCTTCTGGTATCTCACTGATGATATTGTCAATATCTTGCAGGGCATTTTGAAATTTTTCTGTATAAACTTCTTTATCGACTAGCTCTAAGCCATTCCAAGAGCCTGAACTTACATGTTGTTCTTTATGTTCATCAATTTTAAAGTCATCTGCAAAAGCTAGGTTATGATCAACAACACACGTTTCTTTGGTCTTTTGCTCCAAGAAAAAGTTAGGATTACCGCCTTTATCAGTGAGGTTTCTATCATTATTCTGAATCCAATAATCAAAAACAAACAGATCACGAAGTAACTGCTTTGGAACCTTCTGTATTTGATTATAGGTTATTTCTTGAATGTTAGGTTTATATGATGAAGCAAAACAATAACCAGCCTCTAAGTCAAAAGAGCTGTATTCAACTAGTAAATCATCAACCCAAGCGATTTTAAAATCCGGAATAGGTAAGCCAAAGCTTTTCGCTAGATGAGCTACTATCCATTCTTTTACAAGGCCTCGACAAGTAGCACTACTGCCTTTTACGACATACTGTTTTCCATCATCACCTTCACAGAGATACGGGTTCGTTCTCCCTTGCGCCATCATTCTTGTAATTTTTAAGATTTCTATCACGAAGTATTACCATATACAGCGAGCTGATTAGTGTCTGATTGGATATTACCATAAGTAATTTCCTGAATTAATTGGTTATGCTAAGAGAGTGATCAAGAGTTGATAGTTTGGTCGAATTTACTCCCGTGATACACCATGGGTGTCACCGTGAAGAATATGATAAGGATGGATAACTTTTTAGTAGGGCAAACGTACATAAATAGGATGTGAATGAGTTCAAATTCTACCCAACAATGGTCGTGTGGACGACATATCTTTCTTTCGTTCCCCTTGAAAACCTTTCTTGGTGCCGATATATGAATGTTGCATAACTTAAAAGAGGTTTTTCCGATGAACGATTGGGATTACGTGAATTTTAGCGAAGATCATGAAATGAATTATCATTTAGGGCTAGTTGGTAAATCGAAATCTGAATACAACAGAAAGTACCTAAGAGATAACACTCAATGGACAGCAAAGAACAAGTTGGACAAAACACGCGTTACACACGCTGATTTTAAATCCTTTGTTGTAGCCGATAAGCCGTATTTTCAAGATCCAGCCTAGCGCGGGAATTGTAGATAATGATCACTCTTTGTTAGGAAGTTTCAACTTTTAGGTTCTAAATTAAGCCTCAAAGAAACACGGACCGTAATCTTGGGCCGCATTAAACATATGGCTTAAATGTAAGGATTTCTTTGTTAAAGGATCATACTTATGACAAGCAAAACAGCCCCTATCTTCTTTAGGAGGCACTAAAGCTGCACACATCAAAGAAGCCTACATTAGCGCTTTCAACCACATGGCTAGCCAACTTCAAAGTGCAATGCCAACACTTCCACTATCACAATACCAACTCCCTGCAAGTTGTTTACCGAACTTCTACGATTCTGGTTGGTTGCCAGCCCATTACTAACGCTGTTATTCAGAAACCCATTGGACATATCACATTAAGTTCCAAATTCGCCCAACTGGCGGAAAGTATTGCGCCAAATTTGAATTAGGAGTAGGTGGGAAAGGTGAAACTCAACCGTGGTTTTCTTCAAGTGGTGCTGAGTTTATTGATAGTGGCTTTTATCTAGAGTATCGATATATCGAAGAGCTATGGGAAAGTGTAAGGCTGGTATTAGAAAAATACCGAGCGCATAGCCCGTATTGATAACAGGGAGGTCAAGTTCCCCCGAACTTGACCTATCCAGACGCAGCAAGCAAAGGCGTTTGGGTTAGGTGTAAGTGAATAATTTACACGCAATGCATTTGTTGTGTAAATACTTATTAAAGTTAAGGGCATTGGTTCGGTGCGGATCAGGTGTAATGCGGACAACTTAACGAAACATGGGATAGCCTAAATATCGAGTCGATAAATCATTGCTGCGCTCTTAGTGGCATAGAAAACACTCGCTTACCATGAACGCTGTGGTGATAGCTAGATCACTGAATCGACGTGGCCTCCTGTGTTTACTCTGTTTGCTTTGTGCCCACTCACTTACCGCTTCTTCATAAATCCAAAAGGTTAGAGATCCACGGTTAATGAGTGATTGGTTTTATTGCTTCCAATTGGTTGTTTTGTAACGAGGTTTAGGCATAACGTTACGAGAGGTGGTGAATGTAGCTGCTCAGATCGTAGGTTCTGGATTTAGTTCCACTGAATTACGCAACAAAGCCACCAATAACAGGAAAATTCATGGTGTGCATGTGTTGTTTAAGCAAGGTTCGCTCTAGAGCCTATTATTTTGTATGTCGTTTTAGGGAAGGATAATTTATGTCACTTGTGATATGCAAGAATGTCCTATTCATATGATGGAGTAGTCCTTGGCTGGGTGTATATTGTAACTAATTGATATTAATGATGCAAAGGCATGTGAAGTCGTAAATTCTTTCTCAAAAACTGAATGACTGAACTTATGTAGCGTCTCTGTTTGTAGCTCAGTGTTCAATGTTATTCATCCGATATTTGGAGGCACTAATGCAAGTTGTTGATGATTTTTATCAGTCTGCATCATTGCTCGTGATGCTGAGATTGCGATACCTTAAAGGACTAACGAATGAGCGAGAGCCTCACAGAATCACAAAGCATGTACAACGAACTTCAAAGCTACCTTGACTTAGTTATGCAGGAGTCAGGAGATGATGTGTTTCTAATTAAATGCGAGAAAATCTACGCATACAATATTTCTATCAGAGAGACGAACTCTGGTCTCCATTCCGTAGGGCAAGAAAGTATCAAGGGACTTATTAATCAAGCGAAAGAGTCAACAGAGTCTTTAAAGAGCACGAAAGATGCGCTCAAGGTAATGGTTCAGGCTGTTAATGCTATAGACAAAGTATTTGAACTTATGGGTGCTTATATCAAGCAGCGATAATAAAGGTTATTAAATTGTGATCGTCTTTAAGATAAGAGTGTCCTTTCTCTTTGATATTGACTCGTGTTCATAGATAAATAGTTTATATTAGGAAGTTGAAAGCTCGGATGTTTGGTTGTATATAAGACCGTTAGATACTGTGATTTAAAGTACCCCTCTAAGAGGGTTGTATCTACAAATTTAAAGGTTTAAATGAAATTAATGTGTTATTGGTGGCTAAATTTAGTTAAGCCTAGGAAGGGCGTTGTTGATCAAATCGGTTTAAAGACCAACGACGCCATATGTGACTCGCCGTTAGTTTCGAACAGGCATAACTAGTCCTATGACTTTGTTTATAGCTTTGACATTCGCCATGATTTCTCCCACTTGAGCGTTATAACATCTCAAGCTCAATTTACCGCTGGTTAGTCCTTTATATCGAGACATTGCGGTCTCAGATATTGAGCGATAGTGATAACCCGAATCAGATTTCCACTCCGCTATTGTTCCGTTTTCAAAGCCTTTACTGCTTCATTTCTGGGATGCCCTTCTTCCCAAAGTGCCGCATTCTTTCGAGGCGGTATCAACGGAGTACTGCCCTTATTTTGCAGGGTCTCATAGCAACTTTTTGTGTCATACGCTCCATCGGCAGATACGGTATCTACCTTTCTACGTAAAGGGTTGAGTAATGTTGGCAGCACTTCGCTATCGCCAACACTTACAAGACTGACTTCTGCACTAATGGCCTCATGAGTTTCTACATCAACGGCTAAGTGCAGTTTGCGCCAAGTTCTGCGTTTTTCGGCGCCGTGCTTTTTCACCTTCCACTCACCTTCGCCAAAGACTTTGAGACCAGTCGAGTCAATAGCGATATGGCGAATAGCTCCTCTGGATTTGTTACGATATTTGACCTGAACTGTCTTCGAGCGTTTGCTGATACACGTGTAGTCAGGGGACGTCAGTGGAACCTCCAGTAGCTCAAAGATAGAGTCGATAAAACCTTGAAGAGCCCGCAATGGTAGAGAGAATATCCCCTTAATCATCAATGCAGTTTCAATCGCTGTATCAGAGTACTGGAAGCCTCTACCACGCTTACCATGATGGGCTTTGCATCGCCATGCATCTACGGCTGTATCATCTATCCAGAACGTAACCGAGCCCCGTTTGCACAAAGCCTTATTGTACTCCGCCCAGTTAGTTATCTTCTTTTTCGCCTTACCCATGTTGTCACCGCTCTAACCATCATAAAGGATCAGATCGCAAGACTCGAAAAAGGTTCAACTGATTTAGGCAACAACGCCGTTCCAAGGTGAAAAAGCCGTTTTTTGATTTTCGAGAAGACATAATAAAGGCTCAAAAAGTGTGTCAACACACACTTTTTGGGTTGAGTGAATGTCAATGGTTAAAGCTCACACCATCCATATTTCTTATAACAACGTAGATTTCAATTTATAAATCAGCCGCCAATTTGTTGCTTCCATAATTTTGCATAAAGACCTTCCTTCTCAACCAGTTCATCGTGAGTCCCACTTTCACAAACTTGGCCTTTATCAAGAACAAGAATATTATCCGCATGACGAATGGTGTTAAGGCGGTGTGCGATGCTAATTACGGTTCTATCTCTACAAATCTCTTTCATGTTGCTCATGATGGCAGCTTCAGAGTTGTAATCGAGTGCTGACGTTGCTTCATCAAGCAGTAAAATCCTAGGGTTAACGAGTAGGGCTCTTGCTAACGCAATACGTTGACGCTGGCCGCCAGATAGAGAGCCCCCTTTTTCCCCAACGGGCTGATTAAACCCGTGGGGAAGTCCTTCAATGAATTCCAAAGCACCGGCAAGCTGCGCAGCATTGCGTATTTCCTCATCAGTAGCTTGAGGCTGACTTAGGCGGATATTCTCTGCAACGCTCCCAGAAAAAAGAATACTTTCTTGTAATACCACACTCATGTTGCGACGTAGCGAAATTGGGTCGGCTATCGCGAGATCCATACCGTCTACCAATACTTGACCATGTTGAGGGACATACAAACGTTGCAATAGCCGGGTGATGGTACTTTTTCCTGAGCCTGATGGCCCGGTGATGCCGATAAACTGGCCCGGTTTTATTTCTAACGATAAGTTGGCCAACACTTCGGGAGAGTCTTCGTGATAACGAAAGCGAATGTTACTAAATTCGATGCCTCCATTGAGTTCAGGAACAGAAGCTAACCCTTGTTTACCATTTTCTTTTGGTTCATCAAGAATATCGCCCACTCGCTTTAGTGCAATAAGAGTATGTTGGAAGTCTTGCCAAATTTGCGCAAGTCGAAGTACCGGCTGAGTCACGTGGCCGGCCAACATATTGAAGGCCACCAATTGTCCGGGTGTGAGCTCACCGTTAAGTACTTCGCTGACTCCCCACCACAGGAGCAGTGCCGCAGTCAGTTTCTGTATCAGCCCGATGCCTTGCCCTGCAATGAGTCCTGATTTTTGAGCATCAAAGCTACGGTTTAGTTGTTGGCTGAGGATATGTTGCCATTGATGTAAAAATCGATGTTCTGTCGCTGTGGTTTTAATGGTTTCAATGCCTGTTACTGCTTCCGTTAGAAAGGTCGTGGCATCGGCATCCGATTCGTATTCTGATTCCACTTTTTTTCTTATGATTGGACCAGCAATAAGCCAAAGTAAGAAATAGATAAAAAGTGAGCCGATTACTAGCCAAGTCAGAGTCTTGGCATAATGGAACATAACAGCAAGAAAGACGGTAACAAAAATGAGATCGAGCAATAACATCAACGTCGAACCGGTCAAAAACTGGCGAATTTGAGCCATTTCACGAACTCGAGCAATGATTTGTCCTGTCTGACGCTGCTTGAAATAATTGAGGGGGAGGCCGACTAAATGGCGATAAAGGCGTCCTGATAGCTCTGCATTTACTTGACTTGCGAGGTGGCCAAATACGGTATTGCGCAAGTAACTGTATGCTGGCTCTGCAATGGCAAGAGCAAGCATCGCTATGGCGAGCACATGTAAACTGGACAAGCTGCGACCGACTAGCACTTTGTCGATGACATTTTCAAACAACATCGGGCTCACCAGTGCGAATATTTGAAGGGCAATAGCATAAATAAACACATCTCGCATTTGGCTCTTTTGACGCCAAATAGAGGGGGCAAACCAGCTAAGGCCAAATTTCACTTCTTTGCTACTTAGTCTTTCATCCGCGACCAACATTACCTTGTACGTTGATGAGTGACTACTCGGACTAAGCTCACTCTGCTGCTCCAATTGAGTGGCTGGATCATATAAAAGAGAAGAACCATCCGCTGATTTTGTGAGCACTTTCCAACTATTGTCGATTTCAATTAAAACGGGCAGTGGAAGGGTATCTAGCTCGTTCGATTTTACTTTCGTTACTTGACTTTTCAGGCCAATATAATCTGCAGCTTCCCTTATTTCCAAGTCATTTAAATTGGAATGACTGACGCCTAAAGCATGCTTGAGCTGTGTCTTGGTCGACTTTTTGTGGAAATAGTTACCCGCATAAACGACGGCGTCGATTCCGCCATTATCTTGTGTGATAGAAGCGTCCTGATTGATAGAAGCATCTTGAGTGGTAGAAACGCTATTTTCCGTTGTTGATAAGGTCATATCCATACTTATCTCTCTCTTAGCGATTCTGCTTGGTATTCACGTATTGGGCTCAGCAGGTAGTCGATAACACGACGTTTATCCGTTTTTATTTCCGCAACGACGGACATGCCTGGTGTCAACTCAATACTTTTACCGTTGATTAAGATGTTGTTATTCTTAAGCTTAACTTGGGCTGGGAAAATGAGCCCCAAGCGTTCGTCTGTAGTAGAATCACGAGAAATACTCAATAGCTCAGCTTCGATAGTACCGTAACGAGTGTATGGAAACGCATCTACTTTTACTGTCACTGGCTGTCCTGGGTAAACAAAACCTACGTCTTTATTGAGAATTTGTATTTCCGCCTGCTGTACTGCATTTTCAGGGACAATAATCATTAAATTTTGTGCTGGTTGAAGTACTGCTCCTAGCGTGTAAATACTGAGTTGCTGAACCGTACCATCGACAGGAGAACGGATGATTTCTAACTGTTCACGCTCACGAACTTTAGACAACTCCTGAGCTAAACCCCCGAGTTGCAATTTCGCTTGTTTTCTTTTTTCGAGCCATTCTCTGTGTTTTTGTGCTTTGAACCCCGTCAGCCTTTCTTCAAGACTATGGTATTGCGACTTTAGAACCTCTAATTCAGCTCGTTGTTGCGACACTTGGCGCTTAACTTCCAGTAGCTCTTTTTCTTGCTCTAGATACTCTACGTGTCCAATGACTTTTATTTGATTCAACGTTTTTCGTGCCGCGAGTCTCTGACTAATATTTTCGGTTAACTGAATTAATGCGTTGATGTCACTTTGACGAGCCGCTTGTGATGTTTTGTTGACCTGCATTTCTGCTTTGATACTTGCCAGGGTCGACTCATATTCACGTTTCTCACTCAAGAAGTTTTCATTGATCAACGCTTGTTGTTCGAGTGGTAAGGCCGAAAATAATAGGTCCTTAGAGAGTGGCAGGCCACTATTCAAAGATTGGTATCGAATTAGGTCATTAGTTTGAAATTCAGACTGAGTGATTAAACGGGTAATGTCTTGATTGATGCCTAGGGTATCAAGAGTAAGAAGCGGCGCGCCTTTTGTCACTCGTTGCCCATCTTTTACGTGAATAGAGAGAACCCGGCTCTGCTCATAAGATTGAATCACTTGTGAGCGGCCAGAGACAACGAAACGTCCGGTAGCTGTCGCTTGTATATCTAATTTCCCCCAATACGCCCAAATTAAGACGGCAACGACTCCCAAGCTGAGCGTGATGGCCGTTATGCGAGCAAATGGTGAAGGAGGACGTTGTGATAAGGCGAGGTGCGCAGGCAAAAATTCGTAATGCTTCTCAGTCGCTTGGTTTATTCTAAATTTGGCTAAGAATCGCTTGATGACACTTTTCATGCGTTTGAATCCTCTTGCTTGAGCTCTTGCTGAAGTTGCCATAATTGTTTGTACTGTTTGCCCAATGTGATTAACTGTTGATGGTTACCTTGCTCGACGATATTACCTTGGTGTAGAACGATAATTCGGTCGCAATCTCGTACGGTGGATAACCGGTGAGCGATAGTGATGACCGTACGGCCCTTCGCGATATTTGCCATATTGGATTGAATCAACGCTTGTGATTCGTCATCCAGTGCACTCGTGGCTTCATCCAGGATCATGATTTTGGGATCTGAAAGTAGAGTTCGCGCAATCGCCAGGCGTTGTCTCTGTCCGCCAGAAAGGGACTGCCCACCTTCGGCTAAGATCGTGTCATAGCCGATTGGGAGCTTCATGATAAATTCGTGAGCTCCAGAAAGTTTTGCCGCTTCGATAACCTCTTCTAAGCTAGCTTCAGGCTTCGATTGGGCAATATTTTCGCAAACACTTTTGTTAAATAGATAGTTTTCTTGCAGAACTATGCCGATTTGTTGGCGCAGTTGCTGGATGCCAATTTGATTAAGTGGTGTGTTATCAACCGTTATTAACCCTTTTTCTGGGCAGTAGAGTCGTAGCAGTAATCGAGCTAGAGTACTTTTCCCTGAGCCTGATGTTCCCACAACGCCTAATGTTTCACCTGCTTGGATATCTAGCGACAAGTTGTTAAGGGTCGGTGGGATATCTGGTTGGTAACGAAATAGGATGTTTTTGAACGAAATTGCGCCTTGTAATGCAATCGTATCGCTCCCTGTGTGCTGCTCCACAGGTAAATTAAGCATGTCTCCCAATTTTTCTAGTGCCACGCGCGTTTGAATAAATTGCCCCCATAACTCAACCATGCGTGATAAAGGTTGGGCTATATGGTTTGTCATCATATTAAAAGCGATCAGTTGTCCGATAGTCATTTCCAATGACAGTACTTCTGTTGCCCCTAACCACAGAACTCCAACACTTGTTACTTTCTGGATGAGTTGAACGACATGGTTGGATCGGTTGTTGAGTTGCTGAACCACGTACCCAGTAGAGACCATTTTTTCCGTTTGATCGTCCCAACGGCGAACAAAACGAGGCTCTACGGCTAAGCTTTTTAGAGTTTCACTGCCAGCCACTGTCTCTGTGAGAAAAGAGGTATTTGCAGCGGCGTGCGTAAATTGCTCTTCTACCGCCGCTTGCATTCGAGGTGTAAGCCACCAAGCGAGCAATACGTAAAGAGGGATGGTTGCAATAAATAACCATGTGAGAGGAGGTGAAAGCAAACTCATTACATAGAGAAAGACAAACATGAACAAGAACTCGACCGTTAAAGTAAACATCGAGCCTGTTAAGAATTCTCGTACAGTATCAAGCTCGCGCACGCGAGTTACGATAGCGCCTACTTGACGTGTTTTGAAGAACATCAAAGGAAGGCCAAACAAGTGCTTTACTAACTTAAGTCCTAATTGAATATCAATTCTATTGGCTGTGTGCGCATATTGATATTCGCGTAAGCCGCGAAGTAGAACCTCTACAATGCCAGTGATCACAAGCCCTATCACAAGCACATCAAGGGTTGACCAAGCTTGATGTACAAGCACTTTATCCATCACAACCTGAAAAAATAGCGGTGAGATTAAGGCGAGTATTTGCAATACAAAAGAAAACAAAAAAATTTCCCCGAGTATTCTTTTGTGTTGCAAAAACTCAGGAATGAACCAGGCGATATCAAAACGTGATTGAGCTTGTTTTATCTCCAGCCATCTGTGGTTCCAAATTGAATTGAGTTCGTTATACGAAATTATTTCAGGAGTTTCTTTATTAGGTCTTTGTATTAAACACTTATCTTTATTAGATTTTGCTAAAGTTAATGGTAAACCTTCCATATCGAATAGAATCGAAGGAGTTTTTACTTTATCTAGACTTTTAAATTGTGAAAACTTAGCTGATACTTTGATTTCTTTTTCATTTTCTATTTTTTTAATAAAATCAAAATAATTCATTTCTTTAATTTTTGATATGTCGTTTTCCCCATTGATTATGTCCTTTTTGCCATCTTCAATTAATTTCAGGTGAAGGTTTATGCATAATATTATCATTGTTTCTTTAGCTGTCATTTTGCATTCTAATTAGATTTTTTAGAGGTTTTATACTAGCATTTGATATATTTTCCAGCAAGTTTTCGTTTTATTTTTATATTTAATTTCATTGTATCTTATTGATTTTATTGAGTTAATTTTAATTTAATTTGGTTTTTTGATTTAAATTTGATTGTTTCTATTAACAATTCAATTTATTTCAATTATAGTTTCTTTTTTCGCAATTAAATGCGATTAAGGTTCATTTCATTTTGTTTTGTTAAATTTTTGAGATTTTATTTTATGACAGAGAAGTTTGTTCAAACCATTTCTAGTGTTAATTATAATAAAGGCGTTTTTTCCCTTTATTTCGTAGGTCAAGACCAAAAAAATATGGCTAGTGGCGTAATGGCTGAAAATGATGATGACCTTGAGCTTAAACAAGTGGTTCATATGCCAGCTTCTGGCTTTATGTATATGGTTTCCATGGTTAAAAACATGCTCGAAGATCCTCGCATGTCAGCTGAATTTGACAAGTTAGTTGCAGCGGGTTTTTTACCATCAAGTGAACCGGTTGACCCTCAGGCTGAAGAGGGAACAACGGAAGAAAAAACTGCGCCAAAAAAGCGAGTTTCTAAAGTTAAATAGCAACTGCATTTGGTGATATTGGGCATATGTCTATTGCATATCAATCAGCAAATCTTACGTTAGCGCAAATTCAAAAAATAATCGGAGGGGTGATGTTGTTAAGTCAGCATTCACCTCTTCATCGCAGATACGTTGTTGCTGAATGGCAGCAACGTATTATGCCTGCGTTTGAGCTAAACCAGTTTTGCTATTACGAAGATGAACAAGGTCGCCCAATTGCATTTTGTAATTGGGCGTTTTTGTCTGAGCAAAGCCGAGATGAGTTGTTATCTGGAGTGCGGGAAATTTCTTTATCTGACTGGCAATCTGGCCAGCATATTTATATCCCAGAGATGATAGCGCCATTCGGTCATGGCCGCGAAGTTGTCAATGACCTTCGTCGCCGTGTATTCCTTCCGTGGCAGGGGCAGAAAGTTTGTACGGTCCGCGGCAAGGTCAATGTTCAAAGTGATCGCTGTATCAGAAAGGTACAGTGGTTTTCTATTTAATCCGAAATTAGAGTTTATTTTATGGGAAAACCATTTTGGAGAAGTGTTGAATACTTCTTTACAGGGAGCTATACCGCTGACGATGGGGACAATAATATTGTTGCGACTAGTCTTATTGGCGGCGATATTCGAGCTTACGGCGGTGATGATCATATCACCGTCGCTTCAATTACTGCCACAGTTTATACGGGTAGTGGTAATGATACAGTCGTAGGCGGTGCGGCCCATCTAAAGGTAGAGGATTCTATTGGTAACCTTAGTGTAAAAGGTGCGGCTGGGTATGTTGATATCAATAAAAGTGGGGGTGGTGATGTCTCATTTGCCGGCCTTGCTGGTGGAGTTACTATTGACCACTTAGGTAATCGCGGTGACGTAAATTATGGAGGTGCAGCTGCATACAACGGTATAACCCGTAAAGGTCTAAGTGGTAATGTGACATTTGGTGGTGTTGGTGGTTACAACAGTCTTTGGCATGAAACAAACCAGGGTAACTTATCCTTTACGGGGGCAGGGGCCGGAAACAAACTCGACCGAACTTGGTTCAATAAATACCAGGGTTCACGTGGTGATGTGACATTCGATGGGGGCGGTGCGGCTAACAGCATTAGTTCACGAGTGGAAACTGGCAATATCACTTTCCGTGGTGTTGGTGCCGATAATCATCTGGTTCGAAAAGGTAAAGTTGGAGATATAACCCTACAGGGTGCAGGCGCATCAAATCGAATTGAACGTACACGCCAAGCTAATGACGTTTATGCTGAAACACGAGGGAACGTTACATTTGAAGGGGTTGGAGGGTACAACAGCCTTTACTCTGATGTCGCCCACGGAAATGTCAGTTTTTCCGGGGGGGGAGCCTACAATAATATTACCCGTAAAGGGATAGGTAAAGACTTCGACGGCGAAGGGATGGCGCATGTCAATGCCGATGAAATCGTGCTTACTCAAGCGGTACTAAGTGGAACTTGGATTGGCCAGGATCATCAAGTTACGGGTATAAAATCGACACGTGAGCCGAATACTTATCTGTTTGCTTTCTCGGATTCTAAGTACACCAAAATAAATAAAATTCAGCTGAGTAACGATCCTGAAACTGGAGAGCTTAAGTATTATTCTACCGCTTGGTACAAAGAAGGCGATCATTTAAGTAACTTAACGAGCCAGGATATTTCCTCTGAGAGCGGGTTTAACCCCGTTAAAGTCTATGGCGCATATACGCTGTCGGATTTGAAAGTTGAACACCAGAAAGCGGTGACTATTCACGCCGTTGAAAAAGACCTTACAGAATATGAGTGGGTGACCTACGCTAACGGTGCGGTGATTGATGCTAAAGACGTGTCATTATCTGATGCAAAAATGGGTGGGCATGCTATCTCTTCGGATGGCTCGACTGTCGATGTCAAAGCAGTTAAATCGAATCGAAAAGCAAACACGTACGTCTATGCAAAAGTCTTGGGGTCATACACAAAAATAGTTGTCGTCGAACTTGCAAACGATCCCGATACCGGAGTACTAAGGTATCAAGCTCGTCCTTGGTATAAAGAAGGCGACCACACCCAAAATTTGTCTAGTGAAGATATCTCTTCCGCAAACGGTTACAGCTCTGGGTACAAAAATGGTTACTCGTTGAGTCAGCTACAATACAGCGTTAATACGTTGAGAAGTACCAGTGAAATAGTAGCGGATATTGATGAATACAATGAACAATCATTGTTTAAGTCTGCTAGCGATGGTGGTGAAAGTTCAGGGGACGTTCGGTTCAATGGTGTCGGTGGCGGTAACGTCATCAAATCCAATGTGACACGCGGTAATGTCTACTTTAACGGTGGTGGTCTCGCCAACGTTATCCTTCACAGCTCTAAGTTTGGTGATACCGAATTTGTTGGCGGCGGCGCGGCTAACGTCATTGTTAAAAGTGGCGATGAAGGCGACCTCACTTTCCGTGGTGCTGGTTTAGCTAACGTGCTCGTTCATCAGAGCAAACAAGGGAAAATGGATGTCTACGCAGGCGGTGCGGTCAATGTATTGGTTCGTATTGGTGACGGCGAGTACTTAGCCCACTTACTTGCTTATGGCAATATTTCAGTTCACAAAGGTAACGGTAATAGTCGTTTGACTATGCTAGGCGGCTACAACACGCACACCCAAATTGGGTCTGGCAACGGGTTGTGGTTAGCGGTCGGTGGCTTTAATGTCATGACACAGGTTGGTAAGGGCGACATCGCTTCTGTACTTGTCGGTGGCGCGAATGTCATGACTAAAGTGGGTGACGGTGACCTCACGGCGGGTATGCTTGGTGGCGCCAATATCATTACTCATATTAGCGGTGATGATACGGCCTCAAATACGACCGCAGTCGCACTTGGTGGTGCAAACATCCTAACCAAAAAAGGCAATGGCAATGCGCTTGCCGTTATGGGAGGAGGCGCCAACGTACTTACACATGTTGGTGATGGCTCGACAACTGGCGTCATGGTTGGTGGGGCGAACATTCTAACCAAGGTGGGCGATGGCGATACCACAGGCATTATGTTGGGTATTGGTAACGTATTGACTCATGTTGGCGATGGCCAAACACTTGGCGTAATGGGTGCTGCGGGTAATATCTTCACCAAAGTAGGCGACGGCACTTCAATAGCCGCTATGATCGGCGTAGGCAATATCTTCACTCACGTTGGTGAAGGGAACGCGTGGGCGCTAATGGGCGGCCTAGGCAATGTATTTACCAAGGTTGGTCATGGTGATGCATTAGCGCTTATGGTCGCAGAAGCGAATGTCTTTACGCATATTGGTGACGGCACAACAGTCGCATTAATGATAGCAAAAGGTAATATCGCGACTAAGGTGGGTAATGGTACCTCGATAGCCGCGATGGTAGGTAACGCAAATATATTCACTCAAGTGGGTAATGGCAGCACGTTTACTGCAATGCTTGGCCAAGCCAATATCATGACGAAAGTGGGTAATGACCTAACTGCTGCATTAATGATCGGTAAAGCGAATATCTATACTCACGTTGGTGATGGCACAAGCTTAGGTTTATTTGCTGGCGAACTAAACGTGATGACGAAAGTGGGTAATGGCACAACCTTAGCCGCGATGTTTGGTAAAGCAAACATTATGACTCACGTAGGAGATGGTCTTACTGGCGTACTAGCCCTTGGTGAAGCGAATATCATAACGAAAGTCGGTGATGACTTCATGGGTGTTGTCGCAGCTGCGAAAGCAAACGTAGTGACCCATGTTGGTGATGCAACAACCGCAGCTGTGTTGGCGGGTAAAGGTAATATCTTAACCAAAGTTGGCGAAGGAACCACCGTTGGTTTACTGATATCAAAAGTGGGCAATGTCATGACCCATGTGGGGGATGGTACGACTATTGGTTTGGCGAAAGGTAAAGCTAACATCATCACAAAAGTGGGCGATGGATTAGGCGTTAACGTGGCCTGGGGACAAGCAAATATCTTCACTCACGTTGGTGACGGTGATCGATACAACTTCGCCAAAGGTGAAGCGAACATCATCACCAAAATCGGTGATGGCCAAGAAGTTTCTGTGGTTCAAGGTAAGGCGAATGTCATTACTCACGTCGGTAATGGCGATGATTACACGGGAGCTTGGGGCAAAGCGAATATCATTACGAAAGTGGGTGATGGCCGTAATGTTGTTTTAGCGAAAGGTGAAGCGAACATCGTTACTCAAGTGGGTGACGGAGATAGCTTCAACGCACTTTGGAGCAAAGGCAATATCGTCACTAAAGTCGGTGATGGTATGCAGGTCACGGCGGCAAAAGGTAAAGCCAATATTACGACAACCGTGGGTAATGGCCTGAGTGTAACGGCGGCCTATGGTGATGCGAATATCAACACCAAAATTGGTGACGGTATTTCAGTGAACGTTGCATGGGGCAAATATAACGTTAACACCAAAGTGGGTGACGGTCTCAATGTTGCGGTGATGAAAGGCAAAGCAAACGTGAATATTCACGTAGGTGATGGCTTAGGGATTAACGCTTCTTATGCCAGAAATAACGTTGCTATCAAAGTGGGTAACGGTGATTTCTATAGCCTAGCCGTCGCGTCAAGTAACACGAGCAGCAATAAGCTTTCCGCACTGTTTGATAATATTAAACAAACTCTTCTTGGAGTGGGTGGCAGCCAAGCGATTAATTACCTAGTTCAAGGTGATGAAGCTTCTTCATCAGGAATTCAGAAAGGACGAGGTGCTATTTCAACGCCTGAAATCACTAAACTTGATGGTTTCGACTTAGATGAAATCGAAGAAGTGGGTTCCGATCTAGGAGACGGTTTAAGTGGAAGCGTGACCAACGTTGAAACGCCTGATCTCAGCAACATGGAAAATGAACTCAACATCGAAGAATCTTCAAATCAAACGCAAACACCTAACTTGATCGTCAATGGTGATTTTGAGCAAGGTGGTCTGGGATGGGAATCGACTCACGGTGTTGAAGTTGCCTCTTCAAGTAAGGATTATGGCGTAAGTGGTGATGGTCATGGTTCACTTGTTACAGAGCTAGATACTTATACTAATACAAGTCTTTCTCAAGATTTAACGGATTTAGCGGAAGGTGAAGTCATTGCGGTTAGCTTTGATTTTGCAAAACGTGCAGGTATTTCAAGCAACGAAGGCATAGAAGTTCTCTGGAACGGTAATGTTGTATTCTCAACTTCTGGCGATGAAGCAGCTTGGCAACAAAAAACACTTAAGTTGACTGCGAATTCTGGCAGCAACCGAATAGAATTTAAAGGCACAGGCCATGATGATGGGTTGGGCTATGTTTTAGATAATGTTGTGGCGAAATCTGAAACATCACACCAAGCTAATGCTGTTGCCGATAATGCGGAACAAAATCAAGCTGCGCAAAATGCAATGTCTGACAAAGAACGAGCGGAAGCCGATCGTCAACGCTTAGAGCAAGAAAAGCAGAAACAACTTGAAGCCGTATCGGGTTCTCAGGCTCAATTAGAATCCACCGATCAAGAAGCATTAAAGAGCAATGGGCAAGCGCAGCGTGATGCTGTGAACGAAGAGTCTGAAGCGGTAACTAAAGACCTGACGACATTGGCCCAGGGACTTGATGTGCTGGATAACAAAGCGGTTTATGTAGGTGAATCTGGTGAGCATTGGCGCAACCATTTCGCAGACGGTCTTTTAGAGGATGCTCAAACCAAATTAGGTCAGGCTAAAGATGTTGCTGGGGAAAGCATCATCGCTGCGAAAAAAGCGCACGTAGACAACCAAAAAAGTGTCAACGATTCTGTGGCGAAATCAGAAGCAGGCGTTGCGAAAGGCGAACAGAATCGCTCTGGTGCAGAGAAAGATATTGCGAATACTAAAGCCGACGCTGATGCGCGTAAAACAGACGCCACTACGAAAGCTAATGAAGCTAAACAAGCTGAATCGAATGCGAATAATTCAGCTAGAGACGCTGAAGAACGTGGTAATCGTGATGCAAGAAATGCTGAAAACAAAGCGGATCAAGCACAAGCGGATGCGAAAGGTTCAAAGCAGAACGAAGAGGATCGTCCTGATCGTCAAGGTGCTGTGGGCAGTGGACTTTCGGGTAAAGCACGCAGAATAGAAGGTGCAGGCGTCACGGGTAACCATGTGAATGCCAACAACAAGTCAAGCGCCGATGGCCGATTCAGTGAAGGATTGAGCGAGCAAGAGCAAGAAGCGTTAAACGATGCTGTTCAAGCCGTAAACCGACTACAAATCAATGCAGGTATTCGCTCTAAAAATACCGGAAGAGCTATCACTTCCATGTTCACTGAGAGCAATACCGACAGTATCAGAGTTGTAAATCGAGCATCACAAGATGTAAACCGAAAAGATATTCGCATTTCAGGTGTCAATCTTCACGGGCTGGGTGAAGCGGCTGACACTTCTTTAGCTGTAAGAAAAGGCGTAGATGGTTTTGACTTCTCATTGCTTGGCTCTAATGATGCAAGATTTGTCGATTCGACTAAGCGACACATTGGCAAGCTTTTAACGGATTTACCTAGTAAAGAGTTGAAAGTGGTAAGAAGTAACATTCAGTCAATTCAGCGTACCCCATCTGAAAAGAATCTTGCTGCCTTAGAGTTGGCTCTTCACCAGTGGCAGAAAAAAAATCCAAAAGAGTTCGCTCAACGTGGTGAGTTAGTTAAGACACTCCAATTTGAAATGGTGTCGCTGCAAAGCCATATTCAGAGGAACCGTTCGAAGGACGCCAATGTCTTTGGTATTGCAATTGATCCGAAAGCTGTTGAAGCGTTTGAGTCTAAGCTCGTGTTTGACGGTATTGGTCGTGTGGTTGGTTTGGTTGAACCTTTGACCGAGCACGAAATCAATAGCTTAAAGTCGTTCGGAGTGGTTTCACCGACTCTGACGAATTCAACTTCAGAGAGAGATGCGCCAAAAACTGAAAATGAGAGCCTTATTGAATTTATTTATAAGCTAGGTCAGATAGAGACTACTGAAACTTATGCGAATGAAATACATGAGTTAGTAGAGCAAGCTAAAACGCTATGGATGAGCGGAAGTGTGACTCAAGAGAAAGCGGTTAAGCTGTTTAGCGAGGCTCATGAAAAGTTAGCAGAACACCCTAAACTGCAAACGCTGGCAAATAAATTACTGGCTGATGCAAAGAAAGATAAAGCGACAGGTCAATATCTTGATAATTTGTTTGGCCGTCGTTTTGACTCTGAAATAGCTCATGAGTTGGTGAAAACACCGACAGAACAAGCGATTAATACTTCAGTTCAAATCGGAACCAGTTTAGTTAATGATTTTGACGAATGGATACATGGCTTGCTGCCGGATGCGGGAGACGATGTGTTGCGCGCTGAGCGAATCCAGACAAAAATGGAAGCGTTTGCAGAAGAGATCGCTAAAGACAAGCGTCCATGGTTTAGTCGCGTCCCGACCTTAACTCAATTCCTTGAAACACCGAATTATGACAACTTCAAAACTATGATGACACAAGTTGATGATGGTTTCGGTGTTATAAAAGTTCCTTTCCTGGCTGTGAAAATGGCAATTACCCCTGGTTTGGGAATGGAAATGGCCCCGTGGAAAGCTGAAGGGGACCGTTTCTATCGGAATGTTATCACCAAGGCTCGTTCAACTGATGCGGTAATATCATCAGGGGTTGAAGGTGAAAACAAAGTTACCCTTATTGAAAAGAAAACCAGTGATTATGGTACGGCGCTTCAATATCAACCGAAAGGTGATAACTACGATGACTTTATAGAAGGCCGCAGTGTCGCAGATGGTCGAATTCTTACTCCGGGTAAAAAGACAACATTCGAAAGTAATGCCTTGAATAATGGTCTGCCGGTAGTGACGGGCGCGTCGGGTTCAACCAATATCATGACGCACCTGAACCAACATATTGCGAGTAAGAATCCAGGATTCTCTGTTGATCAAGCTTACCTAAACACCTTGTCTTTCTTAGTTTTTGACGGCGGTCACTCAGTCAACGAAAGCCTTGCTGTGTACAAAGCTTTGCAGGAAACGGGAGAGGATCGCAAAAAAGTATTGGAAAGCTACACCGCCAACTATCAGGATCTGATAGACCTAGTTGATGATAGCTCAAAGGGCACAGTGCGCGATGCGCTGGACAAGGCATTGGATAAAACGCTTAAGTTCTACAAAGAGCATGCTAATTCTGCATCAGATGAACCAGGGGAAGTGTTACCAGTTAAGAGGGCGACAAGTGACAAAGTTGCGGATCTTGAATCATTAGGAAAAAAGACCGGATTAAAAGTAGATTTATCTCAAGTATTTACGAAGCAAGAGCTGAAAGATAGAGCGAAAATTTTTGCTAAACCGATTGGTGCTTCTTATCAAAGTATCTTAGACCAAGTTGATTTGGTGCATCATTCCAATGGTCAAGAGCAGATGAGCGCGAGCTTTGAACTTTGCAATAAGATTAACGCTTATTTAGCTGAACATCCAACCTCCGGTCGTAATCATGCACTAACGCAATTGAAAGAGCAGGTAAGTACTGAGTTATTTAAAGGGGAAATGAAAGTTACCCAAAAGGCCATTGACGCTATTGCAAAGACACGCCCCGAACTTGCCGCTGACATTTATATGGTGGCGATCGAGGAAGCCAATGGTGAACATGCGGGTCTAACCGAAATGATGGTCCGTTGGGCAAATGAAGACCCGTATTTATCGCCAAAGCAAGGATATAATGGAGAGACTCCGAAGGATTTGGGCTTTGACGCTAAATATCACATCGAACTTGGCGAACATTATTCAGACTTCAAACAATGGTTGGAAAAATCACAGGCGAACGATTTACTAAGCAAAGCTGTCTTGGATGAAGCGACGAAAACTGTCCACTTGGGTTACAGTTACCAAGAGCTTCAAGACTTGACCGGGGTTGAGTCTGTTCAGATGGCTTTCTATTTCTTGAAAGAAGCAGCTAAGTCGTCGGATCGGAGCTCCGGCGATTCAGCTGAAATGATCTTGCTAAAGAAATTCGCAGACAGAAACTATGTTTCTCAAGTTGAAGCCGGTCGAATGGATCAAATTAAAGGTATTTACCACAGTAGTCATGAGACAGATGTTGAGAGCTGGGATCGCCAATATTCTGGTATTGGATACGAAGACCTAAGTAAGAAACTTGCCGAAAAGAAGAATGTCGAAGAGCAGCTTTCTCTACTTCTAAATGACCGTAAAGGTCTTTTAATTGGCGAAGTACATGGCAGCGATGTTAATGGTTTGCGCTTTGTTAATGAGCAAATGGATGTACTCAAGAAGCAAGGTATCACTGTCATTGGTCTAGAGCACCTGCGTTCGGATCTTGCGCAGCCACTGATTGACAATTATCTGGCTACTGGTGTGATGTCCAATGAATTAAGTGCAATGCTCAAAACTAAGCATATAGACGTTACTTTGTTTGAAAATGCACGTTCAAATGGTATGCGCATTGTTGCTCTTGATGCGAATATTACGGCTCGCCCTAACATTCAAGGGACAGAGCATGGGTTGATGTATCGGGCTGGAGCTGCAAATAATATAGCGGTAGACACGTTGCAAAAATTGCCAGCGGGTGAAAAATTTGTTGCTATCTATGGGAGAGCACATTTGCAATCTCACAAAGGCATTGAAGGGTTTGTTCCTGGCATTACCCATCGTTTAGGTTTACCGGCACTTAAAGTGAGTGAAACGAACCAATTCAAGATTGAGAAGGATGATGTGAGTCTACGTGCTGTTTACGAAGATGTCGTGAATAAACCAAAGATTGTTTTCACTAGCTCCTTAAGTGGAGAGGACGGTCATGTTAATAATAAACATGTTGATAGTTGGAAGCGTGTTGAAGTTCTACCTCAAACGGGTGGCGGGGAAACTCGATTTGATGGACAAGTTATTGTTCAAATGGAGAACGACCCTGTGGTGGCTAAAGCTGCGGGGAACTTAGCAGGTAAACATCCTGATAAGAGTGTGGTAGTTCAACTTGATTCAGACGGAAACTATCGAGTGGTGTTTGGTGACCCCTCGAAGCTTGATGGAAAGGTTAGATGGCAATTAGTTGGTCATGGCCGTGGTGATTCAGAAAACAATAATATGCGCATGAGTGGTTATAGTGCTGATGAATTAGCAGTCAAGCTTGCTAAATTGAATCAAGCCTTCAGTGGATCAGGAAGCATCACCACTCAACCTGATCATATTAGCGTCGTGGGCTGTTCTTTAATTAGTGATGACAAACAGAAAGGCTTTGGTAAGCAGCTTATTAAAGCGATGGATATAAATGGAATTCGTAGCGATGTTTCAGTCCGGAGCTCAGAGGTTGCGGTTGACTCAACTGGTCGTAAACACACTCGTGATGCTAATGGCGACTGGGTACAAAAAGCGCCACAACACAAAGTTACATTTAGTTTGGATGCTCAAGGTGAAGTGACGACGAAAGAAGAGCGTATTCGAAATGGCATTGCTGAAGGAAACATTAATCTTTCTCACGTTGGTATGAGCAAGACGGACGAGTCTGTCCGTGGGGCTATTGGTGAAAACAACAATGTTTTTGAGGCACCAGAAAAAAGAAAAATAAATCAAGGAACCTCCTCAACTTCAGGAAACAGCAATCAGCTCAGCTACTCTGGGAACATCCAAGTGAATGTGGGCGATGGCGAGTTTACCGCGGTGAATTGGGGCACATCTAACGTTAGCATTAAAGTGGGCACTGGTGGCTTTAAGTCATTGGCATTTGGTGATAACAATGTGATGGTTCATATCGGTAATGGTCAGAGCAAACACAGCTTCGATATCGGTGGCTATCAGGCTCTGGAAGGTGCGCAGATGTTTATCGGAAATCGCAACGTGAGCTTCAACTTAGGACGAAGCAATGATTTGATTGTGATGCTGGATAAATCGATCCCAACCCCACCACTTGTTAACCCGTTTGATGGGGCCGCTCGTATTTCTGGAGTTCTGCAAGGTATAGCAAATTCGGGCAAAGGCAAAGATTGGGTTTCTGCTCAAAATCAACAGTGGACATTGTCAGGCGCGAAGAAGTTCGTTAAAGATATGTCTGGTTTAGATCAAAGTAGCAGTGTTGACTATGACACTCTTGTGAGTTTGGATTCGCAAAATGGACGTAGTAGCCGAGGTTTGAAGAATGACACTGAAGCTGTTCTGAACAAGAAGTTCAACAAATGGTTAGGTGGTAATGACACCAGTGCAAACAAACTAAGTCGCGCAGATAAGTTTCGTCAAGCGAATGAGAAGTTAGCATTTAACTTCGCTGTTGGTGGTCAAGGTGCGGATATTCAGGTCACGTCGGGCAATTGGAATTTTATGTTTGGTGACAATATCCAGTCTATCCTTGATACCAATCTAGGTTCTTTGTTTGGCTTAATGACACAGCAGTTCTCTGCAACAGGTCAAGCGAAAACAACCTTCACATATAACCCTAAAGATTTACCCCGACAGTTAAAGAATAAACTACTTGGCCAGTTGTCTGGTGTGGGTGCGGATACGACACTTGGGGACATCTTCGGTGTGGATTACACCGCATCTGGGCAAATTCTTGCTCGTAATGGTAAGCCGGTAGACGGGGTTGCAATCCTCAAAGATATGCTGGAAGTGATTGGTGAGTTTAGTGGTGATCAACTTCAAGCTTTCGTCGATCCTACTAAGCTGTTAGACGATTTGAAATCGGGAATTGATATGGGCGCAGATGGCCTTAAGTCGTTCGCAGAAACTCATGGTTTGAAAGAAAAAACGCCAGAAGAGAAAGAGGATAAAGCATCAGTTTCCGTTAATGGGACCAACGTAAATGGTGTTCAAAAAAGTCGCGATGAGGCTACAACGCCTGAAAAAACCCCGAAAAAAGATCGTGCATTTGGTTTTAATTCGTTCAGTCTACCTAACTTGTTTACGACTATCTTTAGCCAAGATAAGCAAAAAGAGATGAAATCGTTGGTAGAAAACCTGAAAGGGAACCTAACGAAAGATCTACTGAATATGAAAGAAAAAACATTCGATTTCTTAAGTAAGAGTGGTCATTTAAAAGGGGATGGTGATGTCCATGTTTCTCTAGGAAACTATAACTTCAACTGGGGTGGCGACGGCAAAGATTTAGGGGCTTATCTAGGGGATAACAACAACTTCTGGGGCGGTCGAGGTGACGATGTGTATTACGCAACTGGTACATCCAATATTTTTACCGGCGGTGAAGGTAATGATATGGGCGTTCTTATGGGGCGTGAAAATATGATGTTTGGTGGTGAAGGTAATGATACTGCTGTGGTCGCTGGACGAATTAACCATGTTTTCCTTGGTGCTGGTAATGATCAAGCATTTGTCTTTGGGGAAGGTGGACAAATTGATACCGGAACAGGGCGAGATTATGTTGTGACTTCTGGTAATTATAACCGCGTGGATACAGGTGATGAGCAAGATTACTCAGTTACGATCGGTAATAACAACCAAGTAGAGTTAGGTTCGGGGAACGACTTTGCCAATGTCTTTGGGAACTATAATCGTATCAATGCTGACACTGGTAACGATGTGGTCAAGCTGTTGGGTTATCACGCAGTGTTGAACGGCGAGGAAGGGGACGATCACTTGATTGCAGCGGCCATGTCAAAGTTCAGTCAGTTCAATGGCGGTGAAGGACATGATTTGATGGTACTTGGTGGATACCAAAATACATTCAAAGGTGGGACTGGTGTCGACAGTTTTGTCGTGAGCGGTGATGTTATCGACAACCTTGTTGAAGACATCCGTAGTGAAGATAAGATTGTGTTCAATGGCATTGATTGGAATAAACTGTGGTTTGAGCGTAGTGGTTATGATTTAAAACTTTCTATATTACGTGATCCTGAAAGCGATACTAACCAAGCGAAGTTTGAACATATTGGTTCTGTCACTTTCGCTGATTACTTCAATGGTAATCGTGCACAGGTTGTTGTTGATATGAGAGATAAGGATGCGAAAGGTGAACGAGATTATACCGCGTTATCTGCCACCTCGATTGACGCATTGGTTCAAGCTATGAGTGGTTTTGCGCCTCAGGGTGGCGACAATGGCTTTATGGATAACCTTGATAGTAAGTCTCGAGTTGCTATCACTAAGGCATGGTCCGATGTTTCTAGAGGGAAAAACGCTTTTGCATAGCTAATAAACTATAATTTCAAACATTAATCTAAGCCGTCTTCTTTTTGAAGCCGGCTTTTTTATTTTAATTCTCATACAATGATTGATTTAACTTCATCTGGAAAGCATTTTTAAAGTGTCTGATTGTTAGGTGGTTAAGGCATACGTTGTTGCATAGATCGAGTTGGTGGTAATATCATCGCGTAATATGTAAGAGTGGTTATGTTACTCTGTATTAATGATGCGTGATTAAAGTATGGAAATGTGCGATACGCCATGGAAAGCGACGTAGAGGGTTTGACGACTCAGATAATGCTCTTCTATGAAAAAGAGCATCATATCTCCCGCTTCGAACGCTACAAGATTTCATTGATTCTCTGTTTTTAAAGTGTTTGGCGAGGACGAATAGAAAGTCAGAAAGTACGGCCATGAAAACGGAGAACTTGGCGAACGCTCTATCTCACAGTGGATGTAGGTACGCATGAAATCTTTGTGTAGAGGTAAACCTCGTCGATGTAGTAATAGTGTAGTGCTGCCAACATTACTTAATCTACCTCGAAGAAAGAGCAATGATATGTCAGGTAACGGAGCTTGTGATACGAAGGTGTACCATTAAGTACTGCCCCGAAAAGGTATTATTCCGTTAACCTCACAGCGTAAAAATACAAGTAACTGGGAGCCTGGGCATTCGAGATATGACGCAATAGGAGTGTTAAAAAGTGATGCAATAGCCCAGTGGAAAGTTCACTCCGATTATCACGTTCGAGCAATATTTGAAACAGTAATTTTACGATCTAAGGGGGTCACTAGTGGTGAATGAGCTTGAGGAATTAGAATTCTCCGGTAGGTTGTTAGTATGTTTTTATGCATATGTACCTTAGTCAGCTAATTTTCCTATAGAGCTTAAAGGTTCCGACTTTCCGATTAATGAGCTAAATCAATCTTAGAATGTGGCTCAATCCAGCATCGATGTTAATGGAATAAGAAGTGCATAACAACAGTATCAAAATCTGTGAAAAATAAAACATTTTCAAAGCTGAATTTTAAACTTAAATATGGTTAAATATAAGAATATATTTAAAATATAGGAATATATCTTGCGTACTTCAATCAATACTAAACAAAAACCAAAAGGACAGCTTCTTTTACGTACTCTTTCTATGCCTGCAGATACTAATGCGAATGGTGATATTTTTGGGGGGTGGATAATGTCACAGCTTGATTTAGCTGGAGCAATCCTAGCTCAAGAAATATCTGGAGGACGGATAGCAACAGTTTCAGTATCAAGTATCACTTTTAAAAAACCAGTAAAGGTTGGTGATGTCGTTTGTTGTTATGGTGAATGCGTTAAAATTGGTAGAACATCAATGTCGATTGATTTAGAAGTTTGGGTAAAACCTATTCAAGAAGATAAGGTTAATCTAAGATTCCAAGTATGTGAAGCTAATTTTAATTATGTAGCTATAGATTTGTCAGGGAAGCCAAGACTGGTTCAAAAATTTTCTGATTAAATAGCTTGAGGCTTTAGTTATATTAAACTATTAACATTCAACGGTGAACTATAGTTACTTTTTTAAATGAAATATTTAAAGCTATCTTTGGAAGTTAGGTTTTTAATTGGCTAAGTAAGATGGCTAAAAATTGGCGATGTTTAAATATTACTTATGAAGAGGGAAGAGGGGGAGCTGGCGATCTTATCCATATCAATGGAAAACATGAATATCAAAGAATAATATTGTCTTGGATTGATTTAGTTATGGGCAGGCTAACTAGTGTTTGACTTCGTTAGACCTGCCTAGATATTTATACTTTAAAAATGGTTAGTTCGTTTTTTTGAGATTCTGCTAAGAGCGCTAGCTCATTTGATGCCTGTAGTGTTTGATTAACTGATGAAACGTTCTGCTGTACCAAATCGAAAGCTCGTACTGCGTTTTTTGAAATTTCTTCAGTGACGTTGTATTGCTGTTGGGATGCATTGGCTACGAGTGTATTTATATTAGAGATTGACTCGATTGTTGTAGATATCTCTTCAAATGAAGACTTTATCTGATCAGCTAGAAATACGGATTTCTTGATTAATAACACGTTCTCTCCCATATTCCGGTTCGCTTTTTCAGATTGAATTTGCAATTTTTCGATGATACCTTTAATGCTGATGGTGGAGGTTTGCGTCTTTGAGGCTAAGTTCCTTACCTCATCAGCGACTACAGCAAACCCTCGTCCAGCTTCACCGGCTCGGGCTGCTTCTATTGCAGCATTGAGTGCTAGTAAATTTGTTTGTTCTGAGATGGCGTTTATAACCTCTATAACAGTTCCGATCTCCTCCGCAAATTCACTCAACTCTTCAATAATTCGAGCTGTACTACTAACTGAGTTATTAATTTCATTGGTAAAGTTTAGGTTTTCATTCAATATTTTGATACCATGTTCAACATTATTTTGGCTTGCTCGTGTTTCTTCTTCGGCCATTGTTGCTTTATCACTTACTTCTAGTGAGGATGTCGAAAGCTCGTTAATAGCAGTAGATATCTGTTCAACTTGAGATAGTTCATATTGAACGTTTTGTATTGTATCTGACATAACTACAGTGAGTTGTTGTGAGGCAGATGAGACATTCTCTGCAATTCCATGTGAATTTTTAATCAAATTAGATAGTTGTTCAGAAAAATTAATGAGTGAACGATATATCCCTGTTTCATTCCCTGTTTTTTTTATATTTTGACGAAGATTTCCTTTAGCCATGGATTCCATCAACAAAGCAATATCTTTAGGAGAACCGCCAACAGGTTTTAAGACCAATATGTGTATAATAAAAAATAAGATACCAATAGAAGAAATTATACACAGTAATCCGGTGAGTATAGAGATGAAAACTTGGTCATTAACTCCTTTGTTTATAATATTATCTTTGGTAAAAATTACATACTCCCACCCGTTGATATCTAGTTTGCTCCAAAAAGCAGTATAATCTACATCTTTTCGTCCGATTCGATTTGTATATGATAATTCTGGGTGGTTATTATCAAATTTTTTAAATGTAGGGTTTTCTAAGAATATATTACTTCCTACTTGTTCTTTATTAGGTGAGGTTATTATTGTCCCTTCTTCCGTATATAGGAAAACATCGTCTCTACCTATAATATCTTTTAGTATTGATCCTTTTTTTATGCTACTAATTATCGCGATATCTTCATTTATCTTATACACTATACCGAATACGACCTCTCCCGAAGTTGATGAAGTATAAGGCTTTGAAACATAGAACTCTTTACCTTTCTCGAATGTTTCGATAAAATAATCACGTTGAATTTTTTTAACATTAACTTCTGTAATTTTTCCAGACATATCGTAAAGCGAACCTTCACGGTCAAAAAGGAAGACACCGATACTAATATTACCAAAAATATTATGAATTGATTGCAGTTGGTTAGTAAGGTTAGAGGATAAACTACCATTTCTATAACTATCATCATCTATTTTTATTGAAGACAAAATGTGTTTGTAAATTTCTAGTTTTTCTGTCATCTTTCCGTTAATTGTTGAGTTTTTCTCATGAAGTATCTCCTTGTTTAATCGAATACTTTCATTGTGGAAAGACCAAAAATTCAAAGATGCGATGATTAAAATAATCATTGTGATGATTAGAACCATTGAACCTATGACTTGTAATTTAAATTTATGCACATTGTTTTTCCATTATTTTCTGCTAGATTTATTTTTAATAATAATTATTTCTTCTAAGGTGAGGTATCCTTTGAAGATCAACCAAATAAAAATATTGAACGGGTTTGCATTCTCTATAATTCGTTTCTAAGTTAGGTTATTGTCAATTTAGAGCTACTTTTATTAACCATTTTGTTATGATACCAAGCCATTGAAAATTATTATTCTGATAAAAATATGCCCGATAAACCATCGGGCAGAGGAGCAGTTGAATAATTAGAAGAAGCCTAAGGGATCAATGCTATGGCTTACGATGATATTTTTGGTATTTTGGTAATGATCGAGCATCATTTTGTGTGTTTCTCGACCAATGCCGGATTTTTTGTAACCACCAAATGCAGCGTGAGCTGGATACGCGTGGTAGCAGTTGACCCAAATTCGTCCAGCTTGGATATTTTTCGTCATATGTGAAATCAGATTGTTATCACGTGTCCATACCCCTGCACCTAATCCATACTCAGTACCGTTAGCGATAGCCAGTGCTTCTTCAGAGTCTTTAAATGTTGTAACAGCAACGACTGGACCAAAGATCTCTTCTTGGAAAATACGCATCTCGTTAGTTCCTTTGAAGAGAGTTGGCTCGACAAAGTAGCCATTGTCTTCATAACTCTTACCGCCAATAAGTAATTCAGCGCCTTCTTCATGACCAAGTGCGATATATTGACGGATTTTGTCAAACTGCTCTCTTGAAACCTGTGATCCGACTTGTGTATCGGTATCGAGCGGGTTTCCTTGTTTGATCGTTTTCATGCGAGTCTGTAAACGCGAAATGAAGCGATCGTAAATAGATTCTTGAATCAGAACTCGCGAAGGGCACGTACAAACTTCACCTTGATTGAAGAAAGCCAGTAGTACGCCTTCGATACACTTATCTAGATAGCTGTCTTCGTGATCAAATATATCAGCCATAAAGATGTTTGGAGACTTACCACCTAGCTCGACTGTTGATGGGATCAGGTTATCAGCGGCGCACTTAAGGATATGTTGTCCAACTTCAGTCGAACCAGTAAAGGCGATTTTTGCAATTTTTTTGTGTGTTGCAAGCGCTTGACCCGCTTCTGAACCATAGCCATTAACGATATTTATTACACCAGCAGGTACGAGATCTTCGATGAGTTCCATGAAGAACAATATCGATGCAGGAGTTTGCTCTGCTGGCTTCAAGACAACGCAACAACCTGCAGCCAGAGCTGGTGCTAGTTTCCAAGCCGCCATCAAGAGTGGAAAGTTCCATGGAATAATTTGTCCGACAACCCCAACAGGTTCAGGAAAGTGGTAGGTCATGGTTTGCGAATCCAGCTCTGAAGCAGAGCCTTCTTGGGCTCTAATGCATCCAGCAAAATAACGGAAATGGTCGACTACCAGAGGAATATCAGCGGCGAGCGTCTCGCGGACAGGTTTCCCGTTATCCCAGGTTTCAGCAATAGCAAGCATCTCAAGATTCTGTTCAATACGATCTGCGATCTTTAGTAGTATGTTCGAACGCTCAGTAACTGATGTTGAAGCCCAATCGCTTTTTGCACCATGTGCAAAATTAACTGCTAAATCGATATCTTCTTGAGTCGAAGCCGGAATTTCGCAAATTACTGAGTGGTTGATTGGAGAGGTGTTCGTAAAATACTTTCCATGTTTCGGTGCGATCCATGCTCCTCCAATGAAATTTTGATATTGTGGTTTGAAATCAACAATTGAGTTCTCAGTTCCAGGTTGTGCGTATAACATTGTCAGTTCCTTTTTTAAGATTCTGTGCATTATTATCTACTTGCCCAGAAAAAATAAAATAAGAAACCTCGTCCATAGATTTAGTTATTTTTAAATTTAACCACATAAACTCAATGGTTTATGTGTAAATGGTCGCAGTTAAAGTCCTAAATGTAAGGGGTATGTGTCGTTTTTCTAATGGTATTGAATCTATGTAGACCAACTCAGTTAATATGGATAAAAAGCATTACCTCCATTGCATGGTAAGCAAATAGGACATATATATCCTATTTTCTGGACGTAATAGTGAGGTCTTTTTTATAATCCCATGATATTTATCGTATTTTTTTATTGGTGCAATTGGTTTCATTATTTTATTTTAAACATATAACGTTAACATATGAGGGACGAGAACAATGAACTAGAGGAATACAAAGTGTATCAAGAACTGAGCCAACTACTAGATGATATTGGGTATGCATTTGATAAGCATGAACTGAAAATATGTACTATCAGAGCTCAAAAAAACAAAGTAATAAAAGCGATGCTTGTAACGGCAAAAGAACTGAATTTTGACATCTCGTCAAACCTGTCGAAAAGCGTATTGTCGGCAATAGTTAGTCAAGACGAAGTTAGCGAGCAACAAGCTATTAGCGTTTTGACGAAATATGTACTTGGCGATAATACGGTCCGAAAAGAAATGAGAGAGAGCCTTTTCCTTGCTATGGTGAGGGAAAGCGAAGAGTTTCACATTGTTATGCTACTGAATGGAGAAGGGGTTAATCGTGTTATCTGAAGAAATGCTCCATGAAAGAACTAAAGAAGCACTGCGATGTGCGCGTTTGCTTGAACTTGATACTTCAAAGCAATTTATTAAAATATGCATGAGCGCTTGTGTGGCAGATACTCGTATTCATATTAATAATATTGGTGAAGTTCTCAGTAATTCAATTGCTTACCCAAGTAGACTCTTATCTGGTGCATATGAAACCAGTGAACTTCATCAGTCGATAACCCCTGTCCTAGATAAACTTTCTCAATAGTATTTTATCGGTGGTAAAGATGGTTATCCTGAGGTCAATCAAGAGTCGTCGTTTGGTCCTGATCTGACAGTTTTGTTTTTTAATCGGCGCTTGTCAGATTGAACCTAAGGAAGATTATTTTCACTCAGTTCCATTTACTAGCTAACAATGTATCAACTGAATGTTGGTGGCAACTTATTTCCCTTTGATGAGTAACCATGTTCATTCGTCTTGAGTTTTTGTCGTTATTACCTGTTTTTACTTGTCCATGTTGTCAGGGCTTTTAGCGTCTTGTAAACAAATCAGTCGACTTTGTTTCTCTTTTCCTTCTTGTATCTAGTTGCACATTCTCGTGTCACTAGGTCTATCACTTTATACTTCATTGACTTTTTCGAAGTGGGTTAAGTAATGTTGTTAGCGCCTTATTATCATCGTCACTGACATTAACGAGGTTTAACTTAGCGCTAAGGACCTCCTATCGATCCACATTGATAACGAGATTTGGCTTTCGCCAAGTCATCCGTGTTTCTTGGCTTTCTAGGCGCCCCAATCAAAGACTTTAATGTCTTCAGATTCGATGGTGTATGACGAATATTAAAACGAGATTAAGTGTGGTGTGGCGTCGTTGAACGCTTGCAGATACAAGCGTGGGCGGGGATAGATAAACTTTTTAAATGTTGAATTGATGAGGGCTCTAGAGCGAGAGTTACCTATTTTGTCTTGGATTGTGGATTAAGAATCTCAATTAATTCGGGTAACTCCCTTCTTTTAAACTAAGAAGTTAGGTTCAACGAAAATTTAAATGATTAAGCCCCACCAGTCTGTGTCGTTTTGCGATATTCTGTGGGTGTCATGTCGTAAAACTTTTTAAACAGCGATCGAAAATGGTTTGTGTCACTGTAACCGACCTGCTGGGATATTTGTTCTATATTTAGGCGCGTAGTGTCCAATTTTTCTCTAGCTAATGCTACTCGAATACGTTGTATGTAACTCATTGGAGATTCGCCAGTTGCTGCTTTAAAGCGACGTTTCATTTGTCTTTCACTCAAAAAGATTTTTTCTGCACACATAGCGACAGAGAGCCTGCTAGGGTCTTCATTATGCATCCATTCTTGTAATCGATTAATCAAACCGTCACTGTGCTGTTGGTATTGAACAAAACTTGTTAAAAAAATTCGCTTTATTTTCGAAATATCGCCTCCCAAATATTGTTCACATTTTATTCTTTGGGCGGTGCCCAACAGAGCGTCAATTAACAAGATTGTTGCGGCGAAGTATTCTTTAATACCAGAGGTGCATATATATCTGCCTTCATGAGTAATTTTTAAGTGTGGTTTGAATTTTACTTGGGGGAATTGCTTGCGAAAATCTTCAGCATATACCCAATGTGTAGTAGCGCTTCGTTTGTTTAAAACCCCAAGCTCCGCCAGAAGAAAAGCCCCTGTACATAAAGAGAGAACAAACTCAGACTGCGCGATTTGTTTTTGTAGCCAAGACTTAACCTCTTCGGATAAGACATAATACCCTTTACTTATATCACCACATGCGCCTATTAGCAAAATATCGGTCTGTTCGACGGATGCCCAATGTGTATTACAGTTAATTATGAGTCCTCCAAGAAATTGAGTGGGCTCACCTGTAACGGATACATAACTAACCTGTGGGGTAGGTAATCCTGCTTGTATTGAAGCGATGGTCAGCATTTCGATTGGTCCCGAAATCGCTGTGATTGGGCTTCCTTCCAACAAGAGTGCAGTGATCTTTAAAGGTTCTCTTTTGTTGCTCATGAGTATTGTATTTCTCGGACATGTCTTATTTGCTAGTACTATGTCCAAAAAACCTTAAAAACACTAATGAACAAATCCAAATTTTACAACACTTACCGTTGACCGTAATTTTACAAAATTAAATTAACTCATTGGTATTAAAGGGTTTATTTTAAACACATTTAGTTATAACTAAATGTGTTGGTTGATTAGGTTAATTACTCTAATTAATCTGCAGTGATACACTGGACACTGCTGGTTAATAAACTGGAATAACAAAATATATATTTGTCTTGATACAAGGTCTGGAAAAATTGTTCCGAGGAATCGTTAATCAAGTGGGCTTCAGCGAAGTCGAGTTCGGTGGAGGGAATGTAGTTTGAGCTACGTAGTACGTTGGTCGTCGAAAAAAGGTTTATGCCCCAAAAATAAACTGAGTAATAAACGTTGAGAGCCTTGTTTTCTCCTTCGGATAGTGTGCTCGAATGGATATCGTGGACTCCTCCCCACCGATGATCAACGGTAATAACTTCTTTGAAGGTATCGACTTCAAATTTTGTATATGTACGACCGCGAGAAAACAACATGGTGTTGTTTCGACCATCGAGGAATGGAGGATGGTTAAGGTTATTCATCCACGAGAGCAGCGCAATGATGAGTGTATTTGCCAACACCAGCCAAACGATGGCTTTACTGACATTGTTCATTAATGGCCTCTTTTACTTGCTCGATTGAATAATCTCGGGAAAAACTAAAATTCATTGTGTGACGTTCATGCAAATTGTTAGGTTGGTAAACACACGATATATACAATTGCTCGGGGTTTTCAGAAATATATAGCATACGCAAATCACTTGAGTATCTCCGTTTGAGATCCTTGAAACGTTGACTTCCATTTTTAGTATTCGTAAAGTAATACGTTACCCCCAAATACTCACGCTGATTCCATTGGAGACGATCTGTGGTGCTATTGTAATATATGATCCGTGCTAACCAAGTAATGCTAAGTAGCAACAAGAGTGAGAGAATCAATAAAATAAATTTTTGAAGGTATTGTAGATGAGCTGATAGACCAATCTTTTCTTGATGCTCTAGTTGGGGAGTGTCTTGGGGTATTTCTGAGCAAGAGGTTGATAAGTTGTCTTGTTCAAGAGCTACAGGCATCTCAAGACTTATGAGGTCGCTAACCACCGAATAACCATGTCTAGGTACAGTTTTTATAATATTTTGTTGGCGGCCATTATCTCCTAAAGCTATGCGTAGGTGAGCTATGGATTGCGTTAAACTCGCTTGAGAGACGACACGCCCCGGCCAAGCCGCGTTTATTAAGGCGTTTTTTGAAACAGTTTTTCCTTGATATTGACATAAAAGCTCTAAAATTTTGCAATCTGTAGAGTGCAATTTTTTGCTCTTCCCATTACTTTGGTTAGTTAGTTGATGCCGAAGTGTTGGATTAAATGTCCACATGCTATGCTGTTTTCTTCTCATTGAAGGCGATTTTTTTCTTTATCTTTAGATATATTGACACATTGAACTGAGCTGTTCGACAGTTGGATGTAGCAATATTGGTATGGGGTTTCTCGCAAAGTTTGAAAAATTTCTTCGCCCCCGTCAAAAAGGACATGTTGCTCCGGCAAATCGAAATATTCTGACTCTGGAGCGTCAACCAGCTTATTGATGTATTTTATTGAATAAATAGATTTTGGCCAAAAGGTAATAAGGAATTGTGTATCAACCTTTTTCCCATTGCCGAAATGGATAGAAGTAAGTAAGAGAAATCGGTTCCATAGATAAGGTTTTAAGTGGTAGTCGATTTTTCTGTATTTATTGTCTCCCATTGTCTCACCGTAAGTCAGAATCGTTTTACTTATTTGGGTAGTAGCGTTTTTAGCAAAACTAGGAATAAACGATGCGTTCAGAAAGATTTGAATAGGAAACAAGGCAAGTAAAAAGACAACGCCAAGTCTGTAGCGCTTATTGGCATTTTTGTACAATATCATTACTAGTTCTCTCTATAGCGCGCTTAATATCAATGGAGAAGTTGATGCTTTGGCCGTAAGGTGATGAGGAATTCTGGTGAATGCAACTTACATAAATCCTAGTTTTATTTGAAGTGATATAAAAATTCACATTGTTCAAATCAGGGTGTCTAATCAGTTGTTCTAGGAGCTGTTGACTATGGAAATCGTTGTTCTTGATCGTAAAAGTGTTGGTTTGAGAGTTCAACCTTGACATGTTCAGTTTAGGTTCGCTTTGTGAAGGGATGAACAAAAACCAAAACAGTAACAAGTTCATACTGACTAATAAAAGTATTACTCCAACTTGCCAAGAACACCTAAGTTTAAGAGCTCGTATCTTATCAGGGCGCCCAGTATAGGATTGGTCTTGGTTGGTTAAAGCTAGAGCTATTTTATTCTCAGCGACAAAGTAGCCGGCTTTAGGTACGGTTCGAATGATACATTGCGCTTCCGCTGTATCATCTAAAGCTAGACGTAATGAAGCAATACTGTGTGTGATACTGGCATCTGAAACACATTTTCCTAGCCAAATTTTTTTGTGAATTTCTGACTTAGTTACGACTCGATGTTTATTCGAAAGTAAGAGCAATAACAACTGGCTTTCTGTATGGGTTAGTCTCTTTTCTTCGCCTGATATTTTATTTCGAAGTTGAAAGCACTCCTGAGGTCTAAAGTCCCACATAGATATCTGTTTTACCTATACTTGCTATTGTCTTGAAATGAAATGATACAAATTTACCAAATTATTCAATAGACAACAACTAAGAAAACAATATAACCCTGGTTTCATAATTAAAATTGTTTATAAAAGTTAGGGTAATTTTGGTTTGTTCTTTTATCGAGAACCTGAAAGGTATGCCTAAAATAAGTAGAGTTACTTTCATTTATGTGTGTTGTTTCATTGAGGTGCTTTAGTGCCTCATCCAGTGAGGTCGTATGCATGACACCCAAAGCTTAAATATTTGGTTCAATATGCTTTTTAATCTATGGGGTTGTATCGATGCGGTCATGGATAGAGGTCGTGAAATTAGGGTAGATATTATTTAATGAAATGATGAAGTGCCATATCGTATTTTGATTTTATAATTCTCAATCGAAATTTCCCCTATTATTAGTTCTAGTATTGACACTTCTTTTGGTTTGATAGTTATTAATGAGATGAAAATTAACAATCCTACATAAACGTTTGCTTTTTAATCATTGATTTTTAATTGTTAGAATGGGGATTTTATTGATATAAGAGGCTGATGCCTCTTATATCTTATTGGTATCTAGCGGCTTTTTAACGCTATTTTTACGGCTCGCTCTAAACTAGGGATAGTTGTAAGTTCAGGTACTCTTTGGGTATAAATAATTTGGTTATTTATACCCACAACAATGATACTTCGACTAAGCAAACCTAACTGCTTAATTTGAGTCCCTGTATTTAGGCCAAACTTATGTTCTGAAGAGTCAGAAAGATATGTCGCCCCGTCAAGAGAGTACTCTTTAATGAACCGTTGTTGAGCGAAAGGAGTATCGGCACTCACTGCATAAAATTCAATACCTTGAAGTTTGTGACTGTTGTTTTCTATGTATTGAGAAAGTTCTATAGCTTGTTGAACACAAACCGGCGTGTCAACAGATGTTAATATGCTATAGACTTTGATCGATTTACTTTTCGCACTGGTATCATAGCTTCCTAAATCTGAAGTCAGCATCTTAGCCGAAGGCATTAAATCACCTACTTCTAATGGTGTACCAATCAGGTCAAACTTTGTTGTTTTATCAAGTGTGACGACTTGAGCCGCTCCAAACTCAGCATCGTCTTCAGTAGTTTCAAACTTTGCGAAGGCGTTTATTGAATATAGGGTAGCAGCAACAATAAGTAGTTTACGCATGATTATGATAAAGCCGCTAGTGCTGATTCATAGTTTGGTTCAGTAGTAATTTCAGAAACCAATTCACTATGTGTGACCATACCATCCTGACCAATAACGATAATAGCTCTAGCAGCTAACCCTTCAAGCGCACCTTCATTTAAGTTTACACCGTAGTTTTCAGTGAATGATGACTCTCTGAAGAAAGAAGCGGTTGTTACATTATCAATGCCTTCAGCACCGCAAAAACGGTTCATAGCAAATGGTAAGTCGGCAGAAACACATAATACGATTGTATTGTTTAAATTAGCGGCTTTCTCGTTAAATGTACGAACGCTTGCAGCACAAACTGGGGTGTCAATGCTAGGGAAAATATTTAATAAGACATTTTTCCCTTTTAGGCTTTCTAAGGTTAGGCTATTTAATTCTTTGTCGCAGAGAGTAAAACTTGGTGCTACTTGATTAGGTTTAGGAAATAGACCTGAGATTGAAACGGGGTTACCTTGAAAAGTTATAGACATGTTAATACCTTTTTATTGTTTATTTTTTGGTTAGAAATTATTGAGCGGCGAGATAGTAATTTGATATTTATAAATAACAAATCCGATGTGTTGTATTCTATTTGTTATTATTTAAGATTCTAATAAATAAGATGTTAAGTCCTAAATGCCCATTGTTTTAGTCCGATTTGAACGGCTTGGTTGGTGTATGATTTAATTTTTTCTGTGGAGTTTCTGAAGAGTGTTCGTATTTAGGTGTGTTTTCGAAAATTGAATATTATTCATAGGGAAAGAACGTGATTTTTTACGTTGTTTTTTGATTCTTTAACGATGAGCGAGCTGTATTCAGGAATTAGTATTCATTCCTAAACAAAGAACCCCCAGTCATGCTGTTTTAGTTGGTCAACTTTCAAAGACAGCGTGACTTCTTACATTTACAATGAAATTAGGCCATAGATTAAATTCATTGTTATATTTTGATAGTTTCTAACTATCCTATACCACGATTTTGCAGTCACGCTCGCTAGTCCTGTTGTATATAATCTTGAAAATAAAGACAAAACTGACAATCGAAACACAGGGAAATGAAAAAAACATTTGTACTTGCACTCGTTATTTCGACTCAGATCTTAGCGAATGGCTTTCCAGCCAATGATTATGAATGGAAGTTAAATGTTACTGAAGACTGGGCATACATTAAAGCAGACAATGGCTTAACTATGGTTGAAGATTTTGAACAAAAAGCCAACGCTTAATTAGATGAATTAGATGAA